>CAYNZM010000195.1:0-1519 GCA_964401725.1 uncultured Oscillospiraceae bacterium | reverse complement strand
GACTCATTTTCTCACGGTCTGTGCAGTAAATGCACAGACCTGCTGAATAGTTACTATTTCTCTTCAAAAATGTATTTCCATAAATTCTATACTCTCTGATTTTGCACCTGCAACACCATTTGTGTTGCAATCACAATATCTAACTGCCTTAAAAAGCAAAATCCTCTCTCAACTTTTGGACACAATGTCCTAAAGTGTCTAATTCATCACATCAAACGAATATCCGCCATACAAATCATGCTGTACTGCCTGCTGATAATAATAATTCATTGTGTTTGGAGCATTATAAAGCGTAGTCAGCAAGTAAGAATGGATATTCACAATTTGGCTGGTTGTATTTTTCATACGCTCCATCACATACTCAATATGCCCCTGATTCAGTTTCAACAGTTTCGCCTTTACCAGTTCGTAAGGATAGTCCTCTCCTCCAATGCGTACACTTTTCCGTTTCACACAGACGACATCACAAATAATCTGGTAAAGTTCCTCTGCCAGTTCCCTTTCGTTTTTATCTGCATACTTCAAGTAATAATCCAGCCCAATATTCTCACGGACAATCTCCATGTACGCATTTGCCATATCCATCTCATCCGTCCTGTCTGCATGGTTCTCATATGACTGATAGATAGGATTGTTATAACTATTCTCAGTATAATTAATATTGTTATAATTAGAGTCGGATTTTTCCACCTTCTGAAGTCGGTTTTCCAAACTTTCTGAAGTCGATTTTTCCGACTTCTGCAATTTTACTTCTTCGACCTCTGCAATTTGATTTTCCAAATTTCCCAAACTCGACCTTCCTGACTCTTTAAAATCTCCTTTTTGTGCTTCTGCAATACTATCCTCAAAATTCCCTGAAGTCGATTTTTCCGACTTCTTAAAATCGTTCTTTTCATTCCCCTTTTCTTCAACAGAATCCGGATTCGTATCCTCTCCGTCTGTGCCACTTCTCTCTATTGTTCCGACAAAATTTTTCACATAAATAATATCCGGTTTTCCAAGTCCCCTGCGGACTCTTTCTATCAAGCCGATTCCTTTATTACTGTCTAATTCCGCCAATACTTTCATCGCCTTATCTCTGCCACAGTTTAAATCTTCTGTGATGCTCTCCAGCGTATAAATGATATATGCTCTGTTTTTGTCATCCAGCCATTCATTTTTCATGGAAAGTGCCATACGGTCAATCATCAGACCATAAAGAAGTTTCGCATCATTTGACAGCTTCTTGAAACGCTTGTCCTTTATCAATATCCGTGGAACTCTGAAAAAAGAAAACTGTTCCGCCTCTATTCCATAATAATAATCAAATTTCAACTTCTCATCCATGTCTGCTACACCCCCGCTTTTATCCTCTGCCTTTCCATTCTTCCAGCAGTTCTAAAATGACAGCTTCCATTTCCTTCTCCGTATAATCTTCCGGAAAATACTGGCTTACCTTCTCTGCCTTAATGGTCAGCTTCCGTTCCTTCGGCTTCTGTTCTGACAAAATTAATTCTGCCATCGCCTTTGTAAGTTCTCC
>CAYNZM010000194.1:0-1531 GCA_964401725.1 uncultured Oscillospiraceae bacterium | reverse complement strand
TCTCCTGGATGGCGGACATCATGTCGCGGTTGATCTCGCCGCAGAGGGCGTTCAGCGCCTTGGGACGGTGCAGGGTGATGGTAGCAATGCCCTCCTCGGTCACGTCGAGAATGGCGTTTTCGTAATCGATGTGCATAGGAATCACCTCAAAAGTTCAAAGTTGATTTCCCCCATAACGAGGGATTTTTGTTCGTGGCTAAGCGCCGGAGGCGAAGCTGTACCGCGAGTACTGCGAGCCGACGCCGCGACGCCACGGGCAAAAAGACCCGTTATTCTGCGGGGATGGACTGACCGCCGTCGCAGAGGATATACGTGCCGGTCATGTAGCTGAAGGAGTCGGAGCACATGGCGAGGACGGGACCCGCGATCTCCTCGATGGTGCCGAGGCGGCGGACGGAAGTGGCCTTGGACTGCTGCTTGTAGTAGTCGGTGGGCTGACCGTTCTCGTCGATGAAGAACTTCTCGTTCAGCGGGGTGACGACATATCCCGGGCAGATGCAGTTGCAGGTGATGTTCTCCCGGCCAAAGTTGTTCGCCATGGTGCGGGCGAGGCTCAGACAGGCGGCCTTGGACGCGCCGTAGGCCACGACGCCCTTGCCGCCGATGAGACCGCCGACGGAGGCGGTAATGATGATGCGGCCGCCCTTCTTGCCGTTGGTGGCGTTCTGGCGGATCATCTGACGGGCCGCGGCCTGGCAGAACATGAACGTGCCGGTGAGGTTCGTGGCGATGACCTTCTCGAAATCGGAGACGGTGTACTCGGGACGGCCCTCGCGGGTCTCCACGATGAGGGCGGTGGGGCCGGAGATGCCGGCGTTGTTGATGAGGATGTTCAGCTCGCCGAATTCCTTCACCGTCTCGTCGATGACCATCTGCACCTGGTCCATGCGGGAGGAGTCGGCGGGGATGCCGAGGGCGCGTCCGCCCTTGCAGTAGTTCTCATTGAGGTCGGCCACCGCGTCCTCCACCTTGGCGGCGGTGCGGGCGGTGATGACCACGTTGCAGCCGTAGGCTGCCAGCGCGCAGGCCATGCCGAAGCCCAGACCCTGGGTGCCGCCGGTGATGATGGCGGTCTTGCCGGTCAGGTCAAAGGACGGAATGCCCATCTTGCGGTTCATGTGTGCCATAGACGTCTTTCTCCTTGCAATTCTGATAACAATAAACAAACCTCAAGGGCGGGGAGAATTCCCCGCCTTTGAGAGTGAGTTTCGGGCTTACGCCTTCTTCGCCTTGAGGGCGTCGAAGCGGGCCAGCATGGCACGCGGCGTGTTGGTGGCGCGCTCGTAGCGCGGGCATTCCTCGTAACCGGGCAGACCGGCGAGATACTTCGCGATCTTCTTGAGCTCCTCGAGGTCGTAGCGGCTCATGAGGGTGATCTCCTCCATCAGGGGGGAGCCGCCGCCATGGACGCCGGCCACCGCCTGGGCGCCTTCAAAGGCGTCGCAGAGCTTGTCTTCCATCATGCGCATGACGCGATGGGTGTCCTCCGCGGAGTAGGCCGGGTTGCGGACGATGTACTTATTGCAGAGTT
>CAYNZM010000193.1:0-1534 GCA_964401725.1 uncultured Oscillospiraceae bacterium | reverse complement strand
ATGATTCAATATATCTTTCGTTTATATTTCCACGAAATGAACAATTGCCAGTCCTGTATGGAGCATAACAACGGTAATAGTAATATCTGTGACCGCTTTTCTGTGCTTGACTTTGACTTTCCATTTTAAGACCGCATTTAGGGCAAATAAGCAAGCCAGTGAACAAGAAGTACTTTTTATCGTCTGAATGAAAACAGACGTGATTTCGAGCAATTTGACGCAATTCTTGGTGTTCTTCTTTTGTCATGTATGGTTCGCAATAGTCCGGAACTTCCCTGTATTCTCCATGATAGAAGTCTGACCGTAATAAAGTATCTATTAAAGAGTGTGATTTTTTTAAATTGTATTTTTCATTAATATAACGGACTGTTTTAGCTTTGCTTTTGTTTTCTTTGTAATATTGAATCATATCTCGAACAATGTGTTCCGTTTCTTTATCTATTACGGCAACTCTTTTTCCGTCACGTATTTCAGATTTTATTCCAAATGGTAATGCGTAAGGACTTAATGCGCATTTTCTGTTAAGACGAGCGTATTTGTTAGTGTCCTTATGTCGTTCTGAGTTTAAAGCCCATTCCAATTCGGCAGTAGATGCAAGGTCATACATAAATTTCTTACCGTATGGAGTAGATGTATCTATTCTTTGACTGACAGAAACCAACTCACATCCAACTTTTTCCATATCGTAAAATATGTTGCAGAAGTCTCTTGTATTTCTTGCAATTCGGTCATAACGTTGTATTGCTACAATATTTATTGATCCGGAACGAACATCTTCCATCATTCGTTGAAAATCTTTTCTTTTTTTGATGGAATGCCCTGTTATTCCGTAATCTTTATCATATATTTTAATAATACAATTTGGGAATTGTTGATTTAGATATTCTGTGCACATTTGAATTTGTGTTTCCATAGAATCAGAATTATCATTGACTTTTGATTTTCTAACATAGATTGCGCATACTTTTACCATATTATACCATTTCCTTTCTTGATTTAATTACTCTGAAATGATACAATAAATGTAATCGGACTGTATCTTTTCGGAGTGCAGTTAAGACCGCCTTGTTCGCAGCAGGGCGGTTTTTTATTTTAGTAAGTAAGTTTAGAAAAAAAATCAATAATTTCAGACTTATTTTCAGCTTCTTCACAGTATATTATATATTTACCATTTATTGCAGAAGGAACAAAGTCAACGTTAAATCCTTCAAGAGTGGTTTTTCCTGTATTTAATATTTCAAGATATTTTTCTGAGTTAGTATCATATTCGTAAATTTCAACATTGCAATCAGAATATTTAATTCCACTAATAGCACCAATCATTTCACCGGCCATTTCTATATATTCTCCAGCAACCAAATTATTATCTTCTAATTCTTTGCATAAATCATTTAATGATTTAGTTGTTTTTTGTGGATCATATTGTTTGGCAATGTTATTAATTTCATTTTGAATAGATGATTGCATTTCTTCTACAGAAGTATAAGATGTTTCTTCTGCAGTAGAAGATTCTTCCTCTATTAAATTGTTTTTC
>CAYNZM010000192.1:0-1578 GCA_964401725.1 uncultured Oscillospiraceae bacterium | reverse complement strand
CAGATCGGCAAGGTCTACCGCGGCGAACGGGCCCAGCGGGGACGCTTCCGGGAGTTCTACCAGGCCGACATCGACGTCATCGGGGACGGCGCGCTGGACCTCACGAACGAGGCCGAGATGCCCGCCATCATCTGCGACGTGTTCCGCCGCCTGGGCATCCAGCGCTTCCGCATCCGCATGAACAACCGCAAGGTCTTGAACGGCCTGTTTGAATACCTTGGCGTCGCGGACAGCCACGCCGTCATGACCGCCATCGACAAGCTGGACAAGATCGGCCCGGAGAAGGTCATCGCCATCCTCACGGACCCCGACGGCATCGGCATGGCGGAGGCCAAGGCCGCGGAGCTCATGGACATCCTGGCCTCCAAGGACCCCATGGCAACTCTGGAGGGTCTCACCGGAAAATGCGCCGCTCTGGACGAGGGCATCGCGGAGCTCCGGACCGTCACGGGCCTGCTGCCCGGTCTCGGCGTGCCGGACGACAAGTGGGCGATCGACCTCACCATCGCCCGGGGCCTCGACTACTACACCGGCACGGTTTACGAAACCACTCTTCTCGACCACCCCGAGGTGGGCTCCGTCTGCTCCGGCGGACGGTACGACGACCTCGCCGGCTTCTACACCGACAAAAAGCTCCCCGGCGTGGGGGTCTCCATCGGCGTGACAAGGCTCTTCTACATCCTGCAGGAGCAGGGACTTCTCAGCGGCGACATCCCCACCGCCCCCTGCGACGCGCTGGTGATCCCCATGGGGGACGACATGGTCTCCTACGCCATGGAATGCGCCACGGTCCTGCGAAATGCCGGCGTCCGCACCCAGGTCTACACCGAGAAAAAGAAGGTCAAGGCAAAATTTGCCTACGCGGACAGGCTGGGCGTTCCCTTCGCCGTTGTGGTGGGAAGCGACGAGGCCCAGGCCGGCGCCGTGAGCCTCAAAAACCTCGCCACCGGCAACCAGGAAAAGCTATCCCCCGCCGATGCCGCCGCCGTGATCCGGCAGGCCACCGAAAACGATTTCAAGCCCGTCCAGGGCATCTGATACAAGGAGTACCACAAGCATGACACAGATGCGCACCCATACCTGCAATGAGCTCCGGCTGGAGCATGTGGGCCGGAAGGCAACCATCGTCGGCTGGATGGAAAACGTCCGCGAGGTCGGCGCTTCCCTGGCCTTCGTGGTGGTCCGGGACTTCTACGGCACGACCCAGGTCGTCGCCGAGACCGAGGACATGGTCCGGGCCTTCAAGGCCATTACCAAGGAGAGCACTATCTCCGTCACCGGCACCGTCCGGGAGCGGGACAGCAAAAACCCCAAGCTCCCCACCGGCGACATCGAGATCGTCCCGGAGACCGTGGAGGTCCTGGGCCGCTGCCGCTATAACGAGCTGCCCTTTGAAGTGAACCGCAGCCGGGAGGCGGACGAGACCCTGCGCCTCAAATACCGCTACCTCGACCTGCGCAACCCCGCGGTGAAAAACAACATTATCCTCCGCTGCAATGTCGTCGCGGCGCTGCGGAAGGCCATGACGGAGCACGGCTTCCTGGAGATCACGACCCCCATCCTCACGGCCTCCTCTCC
>CAYNZM010000191.1:0-1585 GCA_964401725.1 uncultured Oscillospiraceae bacterium | reverse complement strand
CTTGCAGCCTTCCCAAGCCTCGTGCTGGTACTCATTGTCAGTGGTAGCGCGGGGATTGTTGCCGCCGGCACCGTTGACCAGGATGTCACAGGGACCCAGATCGGCCAGGACCTGCTGATGGACTTCTTCCAGAGCGGCCAGCTCCAGAACGTTGGCCTTGTAGCCTTCGCAGATATAGCCTTCGGCCTTCAGTTCGTCGGCCAGCTTCTTGACAGCTTCTTCGTTCAGGTCCAGAGCAGCGACCTTTGCACCGGCGATTGCGTAAGCGCGGGCCATATCGCCGCACAGAACGCCGCCGGCGCCGGTGACGACGACGACCTTACCGGTAAAATCGTGAGAAATGGGAAGATTCATGGGTAATTACCTCCAGTATTATTGGCGGTCCGGGACCGCATCATTTGACGGATATATTATAGTCGATTTCCCGGGGCTTCGCAATAGTTAATTGTAAAAATAATGTGAAATGAATGGGATTTGTGGAAATGGTTGAAAAAGGGGGGCAATTTTCTGTGGAAAAGTGCCCCTGTTCCCGAGAGTGATGCTTTATTTTGGCTTGTGGTATTGTTTTAACTTGGCGGTCATTCCGCCCAGGTAAAAAACTGTAGCCATCAGCAATATCTGTACGAAATTGACAACGGCATGGCTGGTTGTAATTATGGGGGGTACGTTGAACAGATTTTCCGAACCAATGAGCGGACACAGAATTGTGTTCGCAGGGAACAGAATCAGATTCTGCGCGACACTTTGGATATAGTAGGGAACGATTTGAAAGAATGCCTCCCACGCAAACAGAACCAGTGCGCAAATCAGCATGATGCTGTGGCAGAACAGGACGTTCTTGTACGGATGATCCTGCTTTCTTGTTACAATGAAACCGCACACCCCCCATAAGAAAAGGTACAGGATGCTGATGGCATAAGCAAGGACGGGAGCATAGAAACTGGCACGGACGAATGGATTCACGAGCAGAAAACCTACTGCGGAAGGTACCAGGCCAATCAGAACCAAAAGAGGGTTATACTTCGCGGTGCTAAGATAGTCCCGGCACCAATCCGAGAACAGCGGTCCCACAGTTGGTGCATCGGCGCATTGGAGCAATGCATTCGGATCATCTGTTCCGGCTTGGAGCCATTCTTCGCAGATGTGGATAGCGGATTGCATATGTTGATTTCGTTCGACTAAAAGTCGTCTGTGGCTTGCGATCGCTGCGGGAATCGTTATTCTGCCAAGACTAATCTCGAGGATCTGCTCAATGGGCATATCTACCATCCGCAGGGCGCGGATCAGTTTCAGTTGTTGGATGTCGGCTTCGGAGTATTCCCGGTAGTCGTTTTCCCGGTTGCGGGCGGGGGACAGCAGGCCCTTCTTTTCGTAGAAGCGGATGTTTCGGCTGGACACCCCGGACAGGGCTTCGGCTTCCTTTATGGTCATGGGATCGCCTCCTTTTCGCAGTTAGTATAAACCCTCTACCTGGTGGAAGGTCAAGAACTTTTTTTGAAAATCGGTAGGGATTTTTCAAATTTCAGTTTATCGTACAGACCAATGTAGGGGCGGCAATCTGCCGCCCGCCATTTTGCAACGCAAA
>CAYNZM010000190.1:0-1588 GCA_964401725.1 uncultured Oscillospiraceae bacterium | reverse complement strand
AAAAATATCCACATGAAGTAAACTTTCCATCTTGATAATCAAAAATGATTGGACTTGCATTAGGAATCATCATTTTTACTAATTCTCTATCTGGTTGTTTTTCTAACAATGTATAAATCATACAACGAATCGTGTGGAAATGAGCAACGCATGCAATGGTTTTATTTTCATTGAAATCAAATTGATTCAAGAATTTCTTGCAACGCTCAAATACCATCGCATAACTTTCACCATCCAGCACTCTTTTATTCAGACAATCTTCAATTGAATCAAGTTCCGTATTAACATGATATTTCCAAACCTCTGGATTCGCAAACACTTCAATTGCTTTTAACCCCTCATCACTACCTAAAGATCTTTCTCTTAAAAGCGGAGTTGTTTGATATTCACGATTTGGGAAAATGAGTGAAGTTGTTTCTTTTGTTCTTCCTAAATCTGAACTATAAATTTCATCAATTGTAAGATGTCTGACTTTTTCTTTTGCTTGTAGTGCTTGTTGCTTTCCTGTTTCATTTAATTGTGAAATAGGGGCATCTAATGCTCCAATTAAAATTTGTTCATCTGTGCCAAATAAAGTATTGGCAAATGTTTCACCATGTCGTATTAAAATAATTCTCATAACTAATTTCCTTGCTTAATTTGTTCTTCTATTTCTAATAATTCCATCCAGCGTTCATTTTTCTTTTCAATTTCTTCTTCGATTTGAATTCGTTTCTTTGATAATTCACTTATTTTTTCATAATCACTGATGGAGTTCATTTCTTGATCAATTTCTTCTAATTGTGCTTCTAAAGCTAAAATAACACTTTCCATCATTTCAAGTTCTTTTTTATCTTTACTTGATAAATATGGTTTATTGGCACGTTGCTGTTTTTTATATTCTGTATAATTGATTTTTTCTTTAGGTGCATTACTTTCTTTTTGTTTTTGATCATAATAATCACTATAACCACCTACATAAGAATTGATTTTCCCATTTTCAAAGGCAAATACATAATCACATGTTCGATCTAGAAAATATCGATCATGGGATACTGTGAATACAACTCCATTAAAGTCATCTAAATAGTCTTCTAAAATATTTAGTGTTTGGATATCTAAATCATTAGTTGGTTCATCAAGTAATAAAATATTAGGAGCTGACATTAAGATTTTTAATAGATATAGTCTTCTTTTTTCTCCACCACTTAAATATCCAACTTTAGAATATTGTAAGTTTGAATCAAACAAGAATCTTTCTAACATTTGTTTAGCACTTAAGGATCCTTCACTTGTTTTTAATTCACCAGCTACTTCTCTGATGACATCTCTTACAACTTTTGAGTTGTCTGTGACAACAAAAACAGGCTCATTCTCCCTTCTTATGGAAATGCGTCCCCCAAAGGACATGCCCCAACGAAATTGACGATTATTGTTTACCACAACAATCTTTCTTTGTTAATTAGGTCGGATAGTATCCGACAATGGTTACCGCCGTCGCCGCCGTCAATGCACTCGACGCCGAAACCAAAGCCGAGTACTTAACCGCCTTCAAGAGCAACGTAAGTACAAATCCTTCCGCGGCTACGCCATCGCACAAGAACTCGCC
>CAYNZM010000189.1:0-1600 GCA_964401725.1 uncultured Oscillospiraceae bacterium | reverse complement strand
CGGAAATAAAGTCAGTAATCGAGGACGGCGTAGAGCTGAACGGAGGCCAGTATGAGTGGAGACACGACGGCCTTCTGCGCCGCACGCAGTTCACGGCTTGGTCACACAGATACGACTCTATCGAAGTGGAATACACTGCAGGCTATGATATCGAAGCAGCTCCGGATCTCGCGGAAGCAGTCAGAGCGATAGCCGAGGGAGTGCTTGCAGTATCTGCGGGAGTTTCATCGGAAAGCGCTGACGGGATATCGATCAGCTATAGCTCGAACGCCGCAAGCGTTGCTGCAGCGCTGACTTCATCGCAGAAGGCTGCACTCGCAGCATATAAGGTGGTGAATAGTCATGCCGCTTAGTTATATGAGAGACAGCGTGACGGTGGTCAGGGCCGAGCTGACCACCAAGAACGGTGCAGAAGTCAGAGACTGGAAAAACGCAAAGGAGCACACGCTCTCAAATGTCCAGGTCACAGGACAGTCTACATCGAGCGACTTCGAAGGAAGATCAGCCCAGATCAGTGACGCAAGGACACTCAGAGCGAAGTACGACGCAGATATCGAGTCCGGGGACAGAGTGATCTGGAACGAGGCCACATATGAAGTCGATGGCGAAGTATTCCACACTAAATCACCTACAGGCCGCGTATCATCAACACGCTGCAGACTGATCAGATGGGAGGGATAGCTATGGCAGCAATAGTAACGGTCGAGCATATCGGCAAAGGCTGGATAGACATATTCACATCTGCGGCCATGCAGAACGTAGTCGATGAAGCGGGGAACCGTATCGCGACTGAAGCAGGCGAGCATTTCGGATATATGCCTGGATCGCACAGCAGATTCACTGCCGGAGGATTTGTTTCCTCGGATGAATATTCAGGAGCATATCAGGAGGCGACAGAGAAAGTGCTGACAAAGGCGGTGCACCCATGAGATACAACAGAGACATCGAGACTGAACTATATGACATGCTGAAAAGCAGCGGACACAGCGCATCAGCGCATGCGGTCCCTGCGTCCTTGGGCACAAACGTGCCGCATGTTCATATAGTCCGCACAGGTGGATACGAATCCGACCTCGTGCTGGAAAATAACTACATCGACTTTGATGTATATGCAGAGGATGAAGCAGAGGCAATGGAAGCAGCTGCAGATCTCTGCGGATGGGTGAGAGATCTGGCAGGCGATTACTGCTACGAGTCAAGCATAACAACACTGCCATACACCAACCCGGACCCAAGACATCCGAATATTGCGAGAGCAACATTCAAAGCACAGATTTTAACACGAACAGTAGAGAGGAGTTAATTCACTATGCCAAACACAAAAGATGTGCGCATTGGCGCACCGGACCAGAAGACCACAGGAGCAATCAAGCACGCGCCTGTCGGAACTACTCTGCCTACACTTGCGAGCATCACCAAAGCTAGCGTGTCACTCAATGCTGCTTTCACAGGTGATGAGTACGTCTCAGAAGATGGACTGACGCTCTCTCCGTCAATGAGCACAACCAACATCAAGGACTGGAGCGGAGCAGTAGTGCGCAAGATACTCGAAGAGTTCGACGGAACACTCTCGTGGACCATGATCAGCACCAACGAGGGC
>CAYNZM010000188.1:0-1607 GCA_964401725.1 uncultured Oscillospiraceae bacterium | reverse complement strand
ATATCTCATCAATAAGGCTGACTTCGTTGCCTGTCATAACCAGAGCTATATCGACAAGTACGATATGGTTTCGGATATCAAGCCGGGCGGTACATTCCTCCTCAACACAATCTGGAGTGAAGACGAGCTTGACGCTAACCTCCCAGGACAGGTTAAGAGATATATTGCTCAGAACAACATCAACTTCTACATCATCAACGGTGTTAAGCTTGGTGAAGAGACAGGCATGGGAACAAGAATCAATACAATTCTCCAGTCTGCATTCTTCAAGCTTGCCAACATCATTCCTTTCGAGGAAGCTGTAAGCTACATGAAGGCTGCTGCTGAGGCTTCATACGGCAAGAAGGGTCAGGATATCGTTGAAAAGAACTGGAACGCTATCGATGCAGGTCACCAGAACATCGTAAAGGTTAATGTTCCTGCTTCATGGGCAGACGCTGCTGATACTCAGATGGGTATGGCTGCTGTTTCATGCGATGACAAGAAGCTTCAGGACTATGTAAACAATATTCAGATTCCTTGCAACGCTCAGAAGGGTGATACACTCCCTGTTTCTACATTCGTTGATATGGCTGACGGTACATTCCCACAGGGCTCTGCTGCTTTCGAGAAGAGAGGCATCGCTGTTAAGGTTCCTAACTGGATTCCTGAAAACTGTATTCAGTGTAACCAGTGTGCATATGTATGTCCTCACGCTGTAATCAGACCTGTTGCTATGACAGAGGCTGAGGCTGCTGCTGCTCCTGAGGCTGTAAAGGTTGTTGATTTCAAGCCTGCTATGAACGGTCTCAAGTTCGTTATGACAGTTTCAACTCTTGACTGTACAGGATGCGGCGTATGTGCTAACGTATGTCCCGCTAAGGAGAAGGCACTCGTTATGGAGCCTATCGCTTCACAGATGGATCAGCAGGCTGTATTCAACTACGGTGTTACTATCGACGAGAAGCCTGAGGTTGCAGCTAAGTTCAAGGCTGAAACAGTTAAGGGTTCACAGTTCAGACAGCCGCTTCTTGAATTCTCAGGCGCTTGCGCAGGCTGTGGTGAGACTCCTTACGCTAAGCTCGTTACACAGCTCTTCGGCGACAGAATGCTCATTGCTAACGCTACAGGCTGTTCTTCAATCTGGGGCGGTTCAGCTCCTTCAACCCCTTACACAGTTAACAAGAAGGGCAGAGGTCCTGCATGGTCCAACTCACTCTTCGAGGACAACGCTGAGTTCGGTTATGGTATGTATCTTGCTACTCAGACTCTCAGAGACAGAGTAGTTGCTAAGGTTAAGGCTCTCGATGCTAAGACAGAAAATGCTGATGTTAAGGCTGCAATTGCTGAGTACTTCGAGACATTTAATGACGGTGCTGCTAACGGTCCTGCTACAGACAAGCTTGTTGCTGCTCTTGAGGCTTGCGGCTGCGACGACGCAAAGGCTATTCTCGCTGAAAAGGATTACCTCAGCAAGAAGTCACAGTGGATCTTCGGTGGTGACGGCTGGGCTTACGATATCGGCTTCGGCGGTCTCGACCACGTAATCGCTTCCGGAAAGAACGTAAATATCCTCGTATTCGATACAGAGGTTTACTCAAATACAGGCGGACAGGCTTCAAAGTCAA
>CAYNZM010000187.1:0-1674 GCA_964401725.1 uncultured Oscillospiraceae bacterium | reverse complement strand
ATAATCCTTTTGTTTTGATAAGTTATCTCTCAGCCATTCATCCTGAATTTTCTTTCTCGGATGTAAAGG
Source organism: uncultured Oscillospiraceae bacterium (assembly GCA_964401725.1). Lineage (GTDB taxonomy): Bacteria > Bacillota > Clostridia > Oscillospirales > Oscillospiraceae > CAJOIG01. The sequence continues at coordinate 1,605 of CAYNZM010000187.1, read as the reverse complement.
ATGACATTGAAAGCATATATGAAAGTATGTATCAGCTTTCCCTTACGCCATCCACGGAAACGAGAACGAGGACAGAAACACGTACCCGCATGGAAACGAGAACCAGAATGGAGACACGTACACGCACAGAGACGAGAACACGTACAGAAACAAGGTTTGTAAGAGTTCCTGTGATTGATGATTTTGGAAATGTCACATGGGAACTTCATTCATATGAAGTCGAAGTGGAATATGAGGTGGAAGTAGAGTACGAAGTGGAAGTCGAATACGAGGTGGAAGTGGAGTATGAAGTTGAGGTCGAATACGAAGTACAGATTCTTACCGTTACCCTGACAAGTACACCACTGGAAACTGTGGTCAGTGGGATGATGGATGAGGATAAAACTGCCATGTATCAGGTATATATGCAGACAAAGGGATTATTGCAGTCGTTTGGTTCGCCGCTTCCGGAGAACTGGCAGGAAAATATCAGCTGTTATTATGGCTACCGAATTCATCCGATCAGCGGGGAAAAACAGCTTCACAGGGGGCTTGATATTGCAATGCCGGAGGGTACACCGATTTATGCTGCACACGCAGGCGAAGTCGTGACAGCACAGTACAGTGATTCCTATGGGAATTATGTGGTAATTGAAGGTGTGGACGGTATCGTTACAAAATATGCCCACATGAAAGAATACAGTGTAACAGCAGGTATGCTGGTGGAAGAAGGGGCGATTATCGGAGTTGTAGGAAGTACGGAAAACAGTACTGGAAACCACCTGCATCTGGAACTGCTGATAGATGGAGAATATTACAATCCGGTCTTTTATTTTTATTAACAGCAAAGGGGCAGAAAAACAGATATGAAAAAAGAAAGAGCAGAAAAAGAACTGCAAAAGGTGCGGACACAGATTGAAGAATTAAAGGCAAAAGAAAAGAATCTGGTGGAGTGTATCCGTGAAGCAGAGAAAAACGAAACTGCGGAAATCATGGAAAAATATAAAATTTCACCAGAGGAACTGCTTGAATTGTTAAAAGCAAGGGAAGCAGAAAATAAGATGCTTCTTAATGGTTCAGATACAGAATAATTAAAAGTTATAAACCAGTAAAACAGAATGATCAAAACGAAATGGAGAACAAATAATTATGAAAAAGAATGTAATTGTAACAGTATTAACAATGGCAGTGCTTCTGGCGGGAATGCCTATGACAGCACTTGCAGAAACCACCACGATATCACCAAGCGACGGGGATACGGCAACCGTGGTTGCATCCGCAGATGTAACGGAGGCAGATTTGGAAGAATTAGGATTAAACCTTGTGCTTTCCATTCCAACATCAATTTCACTTGCGTTGGATGAGAATAAAGATTTTACAGGTGGAGATGAGGTATATGCCTATGGTCTTATGGATGAAAATACTAAATTAGTCGTAGCAGTGGACACAGGCAATGCAGACTATGGAAATGTGTATTTCAAAAAGAATGAAACTGCGGAGTCAAAATTGTTTGACAATGATTCTTATAACGGAAGTGTAACGGAAACCTTGAGCAACGCAGCATTTACATCGGAGCAGACACTGGCCAATTATTTAAAGATTCAGGCAGGCGAAGACGTGGAAAAT
>CAYNZM010000186.1:0-1713 GCA_964401725.1 uncultured Oscillospiraceae bacterium | reverse complement strand
AAGCTCTTCGTCCACCGCAATACCCTGGTCTACCGCCTGGAGAAGATCAAAAAGCTCACGGGCCTGGACCTGCGGGAGTTCGACCACGCCATTGTCTTCAAGGTGGCCCTCATGGTCAAGAAGTATCTGGACACCCAGAACATCCGATATTGAGAACAAATTGTAACACCTTGTAATCAGGACTCTGCCGGAATTGACAAATATGCAATTATTTGTTACAATTCTCGGCAGAAGTTTTACATAACGCAAAGCCCTCGCCATGGAGGAATGATATGGTCACATTTGAAAACGTCTCGATGGTCTACCCCGGCGGGGACCAGAAGGCCATCGACGATATGAGCTTCACCATTGAGGACGGCGAGTTCGTCTTTCTGGTGGGTCCGTCCGGCAGCGGCAAGACCTCCGTCATCAAGCTCATCACGGGGGAGGTGGAGGCAAACGCCGGCGAGCTGCGGGTGAACGGCTTCGACCTGCGCCGCATCCGCCGCAGCCGCATCCCCGCCATGCGCCGCACCATCGGCGTCATCTTCCAGGATTTCCGCCTCATCGAGGACAAGACCGTCTACGAAAACGTGGCCTTTGCCATGCACGTCGTGGGGGCCTCCAACAAGGACATCCGCCGCCGGGTCCCCTATGTGCTGGACCTGGTGGGGCTGTCAGGCCGGGAAAAACGCTTCCCCCGGGAGATCTCCGGCGGCGAGCAGCAGCGCGTCGCGGTGGCCCGGGCCATCGTGAACAATCCCCAGCTTCTCATCGCGGACGAACCCACGGGCAACCTGGACCCCGCCCGCAGCCTGGAGCTGATGCTCCTCATGGACCGCATCAACGAGATGGGGACCACCGTGCTGGTCGTGACCCACGAAAAGGAGCTGGTGAACTCCTTCTCCAAGCGGGTCGTTGCCATCGAGGACGGACAGGTTATTTCCGACGGAATGGATGGGTATTACAGCTATGAGATCGAGTAAATTCGGCTATCTGCTGCGGGAGGGCTTCCAGAGCATCATCACCCACGGCTTCATGTCCTTCGCCACGGTGACCATTGTCATCGCCTGCCTCGTCATTATGGGCAGCTTCGCCCTCATCGCCGTGAACGTCTCCGCGATGCTGGACGAGCTGGAGGCTTCGAATGAGGTCATCGCCTATGTGGAGGAGACCATGTCCGAGGAAGAAGCCCGGGGTCTGCAGGACGACATCGACTACCTGCAGAACGTCAGCGAGAGCGAGTTCGTCACCCGGGAGCAGGCCATGGAGCAGTTCGCCGCCCAGTACGACGACGATACCCTCTTCCAGGACGTGGAGGCCTCCGTCTTCCGGGACCGGTACGTTATCTATCTTGACGACATCGCGCTTATGGAGCAGACCAAAGCCCAGCTGGAGAATATCCCCGGCGTCGCCCAGGTGAACGCCTATCTCGAGGTCGCGGAGGGCTTCGTCACCGTGCGGAACGTGGTCTCCGCCGTGAGCCTCATCCTGGTGGTGGTCCTTGTGATCGTCTCCGTGTTCATCATGGCGAACACCATCAAGCTCGCCACCTACTCCCGCCGGGAGGAGATCGCCATCATGAAAATGGTGGGCGCGTCCAACTGGTTCATCCGCTTCCCCTTCGTGGTGGAGGGCCTGGTCCTGGGCATCCTCGGCGGCGCGCTGGGATTTCTTTTGGAGTGGGGCATCTACGACGTGGTGACGAACCGCATCATGACAGGCCTCATGGGG
>CAYNZM010000185.1:0-1732 GCA_964401725.1 uncultured Oscillospiraceae bacterium | reverse complement strand
ACGCTGAAAGCATCTAAGCGTGAAACTCCCCCTAAGATAAGATCTCCCATCCTTAAGGAGTAAGGGTCGAAGAAGACTACTTCGTTGATAGGCCGGAGGTGTACGCACAGCAATGTGTTCAGCCGACCGGTACTAATAACCCGAGGGCTTGACCTAAATCATGCAGACTTCGTCTTGCTCTTCTCCCTCCCATTGTTCAGTTTTCAGGGCGCAGCCCTGAGGCAGTTGGTGGCTATGACAGCGGGGGTCCACCCGTTCCCATTCCGAACACGGAAGTTAAGCCCGACTGTGCCGACGATACTTGTCTGGAGACGGACCGGGAAAATAGGTCGCTGCCAACACAGAAAACCGAGTCAGCTTTTGCTGGCTCGGTTTTTCTATGCCTGGACTGGTATTGGTTCCTCCTGTTCCTCGCCGGACGTGGAAAAAGAGGAGGTTTGGGAAGATTCTTGTCCGGGGTCAGAGCTGGGCGGTGTAGGCGCGGAAGGCGGTAGGGATGGCATAGCCCTTCCGGCGGTCATCGGCATCGGTCCATGCAAATCCATCCGGGGCGGCAGCGCAGATCACCCGCCAGCCCGTCATGTGCCACTCGATGTGGGAAAAGATATGCACCGCCTCCCCGCAGGGTGTCGCGGACACGGGCTCGCAGCCCCAGGCGGCGGCCTGATCCATGGCCTGCGACCGCGTGAGACTCCCCTCCGTGTTCGGCAGCTCCCACAGTCCTGCCAGCAGGCCCCGGTCCGGGCGCTTTCGCAGGGCGATATTCCCATTATTCTCCAGCAGGAAAACCGTCCGGGGCTCGACGCGCCGGGGCTTTTTCTCCGGCAGGACGGGATAGGCGGCCTCCTCCCCTGCCCCGTGAGCCAGGCACAGGGCCGCCAGGGGACAGGCGGAGCACTCCGGCGTGCCGGGCACGCATACCGTCTCCCCCAGCTCCATCAGCGCCGAGGTAAAATCCCCGCAGCGTCCGGCGGGATATTGCCGCCGCAGCGCCTCCCGGAAGCCGCGTTTTACGCGCTCGTCGCCCACGCTCCCGCCGCAGCGGGTCAGCCGGGCGCAGACCCGCAGGACGTTTCCGTCCACGGCGGGCTCCGGCAGGCCGAAGGCGATGGAGGCGATGGCACCGGCGGTGTAGTCTCCGATGCCGGGCAGGTTCCGCAGGGCGGCGAAATCTCCGGGCAGCTCTCCCCCATGCTCCGCCATGACGAGCTTCGCCGCCCGGTGCAGATTCCGGGCCCGGGAGTAGTATCCCAGCCCCTCCCACAGCTTCAGCACGGTGTCCTCGTGGGCGTTTGCCAGGGCGGGGATGTCCGGCAGGTTGTCCATGAACCGCCGGAAATATCCCTTGGCGGCCTCGATGCGGGTCTGCTGGAGCATGATCTCCGACACCCACACGCGGTACGGGGTGGGGTCCATGCGCCAGGGCAGGTCCCGGGCGTTTTTGCCGTACCAGGGCAGCAGCGCCGACGGCAGCTCCGGCAGGGGATATTCGGTCAAATTCGGTGTTTTCATGGAACTATTAAAGCACGACGGGGGGATGGCGTCAAGAAGACGCCGGGCGGAGCGAAAATCAGTCAGTCAGTAAAGACTGCCTCCGCACCCAGTTCCTGTCAAGCAAAAAATCAGGCGCAGTGCGCCTTTTTGGGGACGCGCTGCGCCTGATTGCGTTCTTTTGGTTCATTCCCCGGCGGCGGTTCGATCCGCTGCGGGGTGAGGATGCACGCGGCGGAAC
>CAYNZM010000184.1:0-1736 GCA_964401725.1 uncultured Oscillospiraceae bacterium | reverse complement strand
ACGTCCGCTCCAAGCTCTGCGACATCATCCAGACCGCCGAGCTGGTCTTCGCCGCGGGTCAGCAGTCCGCCCACCGGGCCGTGGAGTTCCCCTCCGGCCAGTGGGTCCCCGACGAGATCCTCACGAACGCCGGCCGTCGTCTTGCCGGTCACAACATCTACCACGAGTACGAGATCCTCGCGGACCTCTGCGGCGGCGTCTGCGCCAGCCTTCCCACCGAGGAGAACTTCTTCATGGAAGAGGACAACGTGGGCGAACTCTGCAATAAGTACATCGTCCGCAACCCGGCCTACTCCGCGGAGGACACCCACCGTGTCATGCGCATGCTCGAGACGAAGCTCTGCGACCCCTTCGAGGGTGCCCAGGCGGTGGCCGGCGTCCACGGCGGCGGCTCCCCCCTGATGGAGGAGATCACCCTTATGAGCCGCTACGACCTGGAGGAGCTCAAGAAGATCGCCAAGTACCTCGCCGGTATCCCCGGCTACGAGGAATGCCCGCGTTACGAGCGCGCCGTCCAGACCCCGCGGGCGATGCTCGCCAAATTCGACGCCGCTAAGGCCGCGAAGAAATAAGTCTGCGTATACAAAAATATTTATAAATAGGAGAGAATACTATGGCTGCAAATTATGTCGGTACTTACGAACAGTACAAGGAACGCCTGCTGAAGATGAAGCCCAACGTCTATCTGCACGGCAAGAAGATCGACCGCTCCAACGGCAAGGAGGGCGCCGAGCGCGACCTGGCCGACTGGATCGTCGGCGGCACCTACGTCATGAAGCAGTGCTACGACACCGCGAACGATCCCCGCTATGAGGATGTCTGCATCGCGGAGTCCAACATCCCCGGTATGGAGGGAGCCCTTATCAACCGCTCCACGAACATCCATCACAGCCGGGAGGACCTGTTGAAAAAGCAGCTCATGACCCGCCTCATCTGCCACCGTGTCGGCGGCTGCATGCAGCGCTGCATGGGTACGGACGCCATGAACGCCCTGTACTCCGTCACCTTCGACTGCGACGCGGCCTGCGGCACCGAGTACCATCAGCGCCTGCTGAAGTACATCGCCTACTGCCAGAAGAATGACCTGGTCTGCAACTGCGCCCAGACCGACGTGAAGGGTTCCCGCAACCCCAAGTATAAGCGCGCTCACATGCAGCCCGACCCCGACCAGTTCGTGCATGTTGTTGAGACCGACGTGGACGGCTTCGGCCTGGACGGCCAGCCCTGCAAGGGCATCATCGTCCGCGGCGCCAAGATCTGCAACTCCTGCGCTCCCTATGTGGACGAGATCATCGCTCTGCCCACCAAGTTCATGAGCCCCGACGACGCCGACTACGCTGTCGCCTTCGCTCTGCCCGCCGACTGGCCCGGCCTGAAGCTCATGGCTCTGCCCGGCCTGCACCACAAGCGCAAGCACATCGACGCCCCCTGGGCCCACATCGGCGACGTGGAGTCTCTGACCGTGTTCGACGACGTGTTCGTGCCCTATGAGCGCGTGTTCATGTGCGGCCGTGACCACGAGGATGTCTGCCGCTACGCCGGCTACCTCGCCCTGATGTTCGCCCACTATCACCGCCACTCCTACACCGGCTGCAAGACCGCCGTCTCCGAGGTCATCGCCTCCCAGGCCGCTCTCGTCGCCGACGTGAACGACATCGCGAAGGAAGCCCACGTCCGCTCCAAGCTCTGCGACATCATCCAGACCGCCGAGCTGGTCTTCGCCGCCGGTCAGCAGT
>CAYNZM010000183.1:0-1739 GCA_964401725.1 uncultured Oscillospiraceae bacterium | reverse complement strand
TCGTCATCGGCGGCATGGAGGGTATGCGGTACAAGGAATACGAGCTGCAGCTTTCACCCGGCTCCCGGCTGTTTCTGTATACGGACGGCGTGCCGGAGGCGACGGACGCAAACGGCGAGATGTTCGGCACGGATCGGATGCTGGCGGCGCTGAATATAGCGCCGGACGCCGCGCCGAAGACGATACTGAAAAACGTCCGCGAGGCCGTGGACGGATTTGTAAAGGAAGCGGAGCAGTTCGACGATCTTACGATGCTCTGCGTGGAATATAAGGGAAAGGATGTATGACCCAATGAGGATCGAATTGAACGGAAGGATCGACTCCAACAATGCGCCCCAGATCGAGAAGACGGTACTGGAGCAGCTCGAGGGACAGGACGGCGCGTCGGTGGTGATAGACGCAGGCGGCCTCGAGTATATCTCCTCCGCAGGACTGCGGGTGCTGCTGCGCGTCCGGAAGTCCCACCCCGATATGACGATCACCGGGGTCAGCTCCGAGGTCTATGAAATACTGGACATGACCGGCTTCACCGAGATGATGACGGTGGAGAAGGCGTACCGCGTGGTGTCCGTGGAGGGCTGCGAGGAGATCGGCCGCGGCGCGAACGGCACGATCTACCGGATCGATCAGGACAACGTCGTGAAGGTCTACAACAACGCCGACGCCCTCGCGGATATCCAGCATGAAAGAGAAGTGGCGCGGATCGCGCTGGTGCTGGGCATCCCCACGGCGATATCCTACGATGTGGTAAAGGTCGGGGAGAGCTACGGTTCGGTGTTCGAGCTGCTGAACGCCCGCTCCTTCTCGAAGATCCTGTCGAAGGAGCCGGATAAGCTCGACTGGTGCGTGAAGGAATACGTGGATATGCTCAAGAAGATCCACGGGACGCCGGTGCCGGCGGGAAAGCTGCCCGATATGCGCGAAACGGCGGTGGACTGGGCGGCGTTCATGAAGGAGCATCTGCCCGAAAAGGCGGGAGAAAAGCTGTACGCGCTGGTGGAGGCCGTGCCGCACGACGACCACATGATCCACGGCGACTACCACACGAAGAATCTGGAACTGCAGGGCGACGAGGTGCTGCTGATCGACATGGATACGCTGGCGGTAGGTCATCCGGTGTTTGAGCTGGCGTCCATGTATAACGCCTTCATCGGCTTCGCGGAGTACGACCACGAGGTGATCAAAGCCTTTCAGGGCTTCGATTTCGAGACGGCGCAGACCTTCTGGAACAAGGTGCTGGCGGCCTATCTTGACACCGAGGATGAGGCGAGGATCCGTGAAGTGGAGGACAAGGCCCGCGTCGTGGGCTACACGCGCCTCGTGCGCCGCGCCATCCGCCGCAAGGGTCTCGAAAACGAGAAGAGCCGGGCGGAGATCGAGCTCTGGACGCGGGAGCTGCTGGAGCTTTTGGAGCGCGTGGATACTCTCGTCTTTTGACGGAAGCGGAGAGATGCTATGATAAAAACGAATGAACTGACCGTAGAAGCCACGGTAGAGAGCCTGCCGCAGGTCATGGCTTTTCTCGAGCAGCATCTGGAGGAGGCGGACTGCCCTCTCAAGGCGCAGATGCAGATCACGGTGGCGGCGGAGGAGATCTATGTGAACATCGCCCACTACGCCTACGCGCCGGGGACGGGCGAGGCGACGGTGCGGCTGGAGATCACCGACGATCCGGCCGCAGCGACGATCACATTCATCGACCGCGGCGTACCCTTCGATCCGCTGGCAAAGCCCGACCC
>CAYNZM010000182.1:0-1741 GCA_964401725.1 uncultured Oscillospiraceae bacterium | reverse complement strand
AACTGCTGACCCTGTTCAAGCAGACCGGGGACGACCGGGTCAAGTGGGAGATCGTCCTGCGGTACGAGTCTCTGGTGAAGCGGGCTGCCATGCAGATTCGGGGCATATACGCCGGCTTCGCCCAGACAGAGGACATCATCAACGAGGGTCTGATTACCCTGTCAAAAGCTGTGGAAAAGTACGATCCGGAAATGGGTGTGAAGTTTGAAACCTTCGTCTCCAAACGAATCCGGGGTATGGTGATCGATCTGGCGCGCAAGCAGGACTGGACCCCCAGAAACATCCGGCGCCGGGCAAAGGAAATCGACGAGGCAATGAGCGAGCTTTCCAACTCCCTCGGACGGTTCCCCACCAGCGCCGAGATGGCGGCACACCTGAATGTGCCGGAGGACAAGTACCAGAAGGATGTAGCCAGCATCGCCATGAACAACGTCCTCTCCCTCGATGCCCTCATGGACGCCCGGGACAGTGACCAGAATCTGAAATACGAATTCGCCACCAACGACAGCAGTACCCTCCCGGAAGCCGTGATGGAAGAGGAGGAACTGCGGAAAATGCTCACCGCAGGAATTGCCACCCTCCGTCAAAATGAACAGATTGTGCTGTCGCTGTACTACGTGGAAAACCTGCACCTGAAGGATATCGCACAGATTATGGAGGTCAGTGAGCCGAGGATCTCTCAGCTGCACACCAGAGCCATCAAAAAACTGCGGAACTATCTGATGAACTATTACCAGCTGGACGGTTCCTCCGCCCAGAAGTGAGGAAAGGGTAACATTATGTTTAAAGGGTTTTACAATCTGACCTCCGGCGTACTGACCAATCAGCGCCACCTGAACGTGGTCGCCAACAATATGGTCAACGTCTCCACCGCCGGCTTCAAACAGGAAACCTACACCGCTACCACCTTCGATGACGTGATTTACAGCCGTGTGGGAAACGAAAACGGTCAGGGCGAGGAAATCGGCAGGCAGAGCTACGCCCGGGTCACCAGTGAGGTCTATACCGATTACTCCGAGGGGACTCTGGAACCAACCGGTATGCCGTTGGACTTCGCTATCGTGGGAGACGGCTTTTTCGCCATCGAAAGCAATGAAGGCGTATTCTATACCCGGCAGGGCAACTTCTCCCTGGATGACAATGGCTATCTGGTGCTGGGGAACCACGGCTACGTCCTCAACCCCCAGGGAGAACATATTTATCTGGGAATTGATAAAATTACAGTGGACAGCGCCGGTAATATCTTTTATGATAATGCTGAGGGAACGGATGGCTTTCTGGGTCAGGTGGGCGTGTATGCCTTCGAGGACAACGATCAGCTGGAACGGAATGACAACGGCTATTTCACCGGCGAGGGCGCACAGGCTGTCCTGACCTCCCAGGTCATGAACGAATATCAGGAACGATCCAATGTGGATATCGTTGACCAGATGACCGAGATGATGACCTATCAGCGTTCCCTGCAAAGCGCAACCCAGCTGATGAAAATGTACGACAGTCTGATGACAAAAGCCACCGGAGAGGTGGGTCGTCTGTAAGGAGGAGAGCATGAACGATTCCTTTTATATCGGAGCCATCGGCGCACAGCAGCAGCAGAAGGCTCTGAATGTCACCAGTAATAACATCGCCAATCTGAATACCTACGGCTTCAAAGCGGCAAGAAGTCAGTTTTCTACCCTGATGTACCAGACGCTGGAATCCGAGGACGATGATGACGTCAAGTTCGGTCTGGGTACCAATC
>CAYNZM010000181.1:1041-1796 GCA_964401725.1 uncultured Oscillospiraceae bacterium | reverse complement strand
GAGATGCTGTATCTCGTTCCGCTGAGCATCAAAAAGGGCGTTGAGTCCCGCCGCGTGCTCATCATCAGCATCACGGCTGAATCATTCAAAAAAGCCATTGAAGGCACGCTGGCGAAAAACTATACGGTTGAAAGTATTGATTGGAAAGATACCCGCATCTATGATCAGCCTTCCGATGAGTTCGGCCATCGTTATACATATTCGGATCCATATTCCTTTTAGATCACGCTTGCCATGCCGGACAGCATGTATCAATCCATATTCGGCAAATATTCAAGTTCCGTCATCCGGCTCGTTATTATGTCTGCCATTCTGTGCAGCGGCGCCATTGGCCTGTACATCGCCTTTAGCTATTCTCCCATCAATAAAATCGTCAAGCAAACCGGCACCAAAGTCACAGTGGACGAGCTTTCTGCGGTGCAGAGCTACATTTCCAGCAAGGAACAGAATGAAATTGAACTCCGCGCAGAATTGGAAAACGAGCGGGAGGTTTCCCGCCTGAAAGAGCTGGAAATGATGCTGCTCGGACTCTCGTCCAGCGGTTCTATCAACAGCATTCTTGGCAGCCATGCTTCTTTTCATTATGTCGCAGTATCGCCGCTGTCGGCCTTTTCTGCAATCAATGATACGATTCGTAAGCTGCAGCAGCTGGGCAGCATCACCGTTTTTGAACAATTCCGCTCCGGTTATCTTGTCCTAATCATTGGCGCAGAAGATGATTCTGCAAAGGAAAGCGTCAAAGCGGCTATCCTGTC
>CAYNZM010000181.1:0-1031 GCA_964401725.1 uncultured Oscillospiraceae bacterium | reverse complement strand
ATCCTCGGCAGCAATATCGCCGTTGGCATTGGCGGCGCGTCCACGAATGCAGCCCAGCTTCATTACTCTTATCTGGATGCCATTATCAATCTGAATCAGCGCAGCGATACTTCGGTGACCGAGCTGTTCCCGTCCCTGTTTACGCAGGAGGATGTTGACGTCTTTAACGCGCAGATCGCTGCTAACGATGCATCCGCCATTCAGACTGCCTCCATGCTGTTTGAAAGGCTTGATGCGCTCGCAAATTCTGTGCTGCTGTACTGGTATAACAATGTTCATCTTCTCGAAATCCTCTGCAATATTCTCAGCAAGTATGGTTATCGTGTCAACACGTCATCGCTGCTGCTCAACACATCTCAGCATAACGTAGCGCAGATTCGCTCATCATTTCTGTCCATGCTTGAAAACCTGCTGCTGGAAGGACCGCAGGAAGAAACAACGTTTGAAAAGGACTTAAAAGACAATATCATCCAATATATCCACGATAATCTGAACAATGAAGTTCTGTGCATCAATGATATCTCTGATACATTCAACCTTTCCAATGTGACTGTTTCCAAGCTGATACGCGATAAAACAAATATGTATTTCAAGCGTTATCTCACCCAAGCCCGTCTTGACATGGCAAAAGCCCTCCTTGTTTCCAGCAAGGACAGCGTACAGGATATTGCTCAGCAATGTGGTTTTTCATCAGCATCCTACTTTATTCGCGTGTTCAAAAATGAGACCGGCACTACGCCGCTTCAGTACAGACTATCCGCACAAAGTGACATGGACTGAACCACGCCCAGCAAGAGGTCGAAAGACAGATGCAGCAAAGCTGCTTGATGTGGAGGCTCCGCACTGCTTCCGCTTCACGCAGGCAACATTCTGCTTCCAAATAATGCTGCAAACAGCGCAGCTGCTTCTGATAATTGCTGATGCTTATCAGACGCCTTCCTCCGCAATACCATCATTGAAATGCATACAAAAACCCCTCTTTCCTTTGACAAACGCCATTGGAAAGAGGGGAAAACGTTTATTGTACCGGC
>CAYNZM010000180.1:0-1807 GCA_964401725.1 uncultured Oscillospiraceae bacterium | reverse complement strand
ACGCACCTCGGCAGGACTTACGGCCTAAGCCACCTGCTGTCTTTGGCAACAGATGGATTATAGCATGGGGAGGGCGAAATGTCAAGCATTATTTTTGAGAAAATCTTACTGTTTTTATGATTATTTTCTTGAACAATAGGTTGACAACTGTAAACTTGTGTGCTATATTTGGTTTACAAGATTAAACCAATGAAAGGGATTGTTGTAAATGGATAAACAGACGATGCTCACCCAAGGGGAATGGCAGTTGATGCAGCTGATTTGGCAGCGTCCTCACTCTCTTATGGAACTGGTGGATGAATTGGGAAAGACTGTGGGTTGGTCAAAAAGTACGGTAGCGACCATGGTTCGCAGAATGGAGGAGAAGGGGATTCTTCGATATGAGGAGCAAGGACGGACAAAGATTTTTTATCCTGCTGTCAGTCGGGAGGATGCTGCTGCCCGCGAAACGGACAGTCTATTGAATCGCGCGTTCCACGGAAGCATCGGACTTCTCGTCAGTAATATGGCTCGCCGTAACAATTTGAGCAAGGAAGACATCGACGAGCTTTACGAGATTTTACGGCAGGCGAAGGAGGATGCTCAGTGAAAGAGATTGTGATTACATCCTCTGTGCTGATCCTTGCCTTGACATTGTTACGTCAAATTTTCGGAAAAAAGGTCAGCCGATGCTTAGTTTACGGTGCGTGGATTTTGGTAGCACTGCGTTTGTTGATTCCGATTCAGATTGGACAATTGGAATTTTCCGTACTATCAAGAACGCAACAGTTATCGGAAACGATCACGGAAATTTCGGACCTGCGGGTTGCGGGCCGCACTGAGACGGATGCGCACAAGCAGGTGATTGAGGAATATATCGAAAAGGATATGTCCGCCTTTACGCCGCAAATACAGGAGCAAATCAAAGAAGATTTGGAACGTGGAGATTCTGCGGAGGATGTGGCCGTCCATTTGCATAAGATCTATAACGATTCGGATATTTTTACTGAGGAACTGCAGCCGCAGGTTCAACAGCAGGTAAAAGATATTACGGATCCCGTTACTTTGGGCCAAGCTGCAAAGGTTATCTGGCTGATGGGCGTCGCAGTCATGGCCGCATGGTTTATGATTGTCAATATCAGCTATTCTCGAAAGATTCGCTGCAATGCACGAAAGCTAGACGTGGATACTCCTATTGGTGTGTATGTGTCCGAACAGGTCGGGTCCCCTTGCTTAGTGGGCGTGTTCAGCCCGCGGGTGTACCTGACACCTGAGTGCGAACAGAACGAGAACATTCAACGTCATGTGTTAACGCATGAGTTAACGCATTATGCCCATAAAGATCATCTTTGGTCATTTGTGCGATGTGCTTGCCTTTGCATTTACTGGTTCCATCCGTTGGTATGGCTTGCGGCTTTCCTTAGCAGGCGGGATTGTGAGTTGGCCTGTGATGAAGGTGCTTTGAAACGGCTTGGTGAAGCGGATCGCTTTTCCTATGGGGAAGCCCTTCTTGCGGTTGTTGACCACAGTTCAGCCCGTAATCGGCTCATGCAAACCGCAACTACTATGAATGAAACGAAGCAACAACTGAAAGAAAGGGTGAATTTTATCGTGAAACAGAGAAAACTTAGCCTTGCAGCCGCGATTGCAATGATTTTGATTTGTGCGATCGTAGCGGGATGTGCCGGTGCCGGAGCGCAGAACCAAGAAGGACAGAATCAGGGCGATTCTTCCGGAAATACAACGTCATCCCAGCCCTCCGAAGTTCTCCCGGAGGGACCGAGGACCTACTATCTGCTGACGGAAGAAATGCGCTGGGTCTCTGATG
>CAYNZM010000179.1:0-1912 GCA_964401725.1 uncultured Oscillospiraceae bacterium | reverse complement strand
GAGCTCATGGCTCGGCTGCGGGTGCTGACCCGCCGGAAGAACTCCGCAAAATCCAATACCTATGCGTGCGGCGACCTCACGGTGGACGCCGCCCGCCACCGCGTCACGCGGGGCGATACAGAGATCGTTCTTACGGCGAAAGAGTACGCGTTGCTCGAATATCTCATAAGAAACAAGGGTATCGTGCTCAGCCGGGAACAAATCGAGACGAACCTGTGGAGCGGGGACTATATCGTCGGCTCCAACGTGGTGGACGTGTACATCCGCATGCTGCGCAAAAAGGTGGACGCGGATTATGAGGACAAGCTCATCCAGACCGTCCGCGGTTATGGATATGTATTGAAGGAAACAGAAACATGAAGCTGCAGACGAAACTGACTCTGTGGTTTTCGTATCTGCTCCTGCTGGTGTACGTGGCCCTGCTGCTGGCCATGCACATGATCTCCGGCAGCGCGGCGGAGGCCACGGCGAAAACCACACTGGAAAGCACCGTGTCCCGCTATGCCAACGAGATCGGGTATGAGCACGGACGCCTGCAGGACTTCAAGAGCCGCACCTACGATGACGGCGCGTATCTGCAGGTGTACAGCGCGGACGGCGGCACGCTTATGGCGGGTACGGACATTTTCGGCATATCCTCTATGATGCCGGAGCTTCTGTGGGACAACGAGGCGGAGACCGTGTTCCGCATCGAAACGGAGAAGGCAGGCGTTTACTGCTATATTCTCTGGCTGTCGGAGGATGCGAACGAGAAGGGACGCGGAGGGAAGCTCGACATGTCTTCCGAAATGGCGTCCTGGGAAATGCTTTCCTCCGACGAAACGGATACCGACGGCGTATGGGTCGTGGGCATTCTGCCGGAGGACAGCATGGAAAACGTCATGTCCTCCGTCGAGCGGGCAGCCGTCGCCGGGCTGTGTCCCATCGTGCTGCTGGCGGCGCTGGGCGGCAGGGCCATCGCGGGACGGTCCCTCCGGCCGCTGCGGAAGATCACCGAGTCGGCTCGCGAGATCACGGACGGACATGACCTCTCCCGCCGCATCGATATCGGCAGGGGCAGGGACGAGACCCACGAGCTGGCGGACACCTTCAACGATATGATGGGCCGTTTGGAGCGATCCTTTGACGCCGAGCGGCAGTTCACCTCCGACGCCTCCCACGAGCTGCGCACGCCTACGACCGTCATTTTGGCGGAGTGCGAGATGGCGGAAAAGACGCCGGAGGACGCAGAAGCGGTACGGGAAGCCGTCGCGGAGATCCACAGGCAGGCGCGTAAGATGTCCGAGCTCATCGGAAAGCTCCTGTCCTATACGCGTCTGGAACAGGGTACGCGGAGGATCGACCGGGAGCGGCTCGACCTCGGGGAGCTGGCGGCGGACATCTGCGAGGAGCAGCGCACGGTGGCTTCCCGTGACATCACCATAGAGTGCGAGGCGGAGCCGGAGGTATATGTGGACGGCGACGCGGCGCTCCTCATCAGCCTTGTGCAGAACCTCATCACGAACGCCGTAAAATACGGGAAGGACAGCGGGCATGTGTATGTCCGCGTGTATAAGGAAAGGGATAACGCCTGTGTCTCCGTGCGGGACGACGGCATCGGCATTTCCGAGGAGGACCTTGAGCGGATATGGAACCGCTTTTATCAGGCGGATCGCTCCCGCAGCGACGAGTCCCGGGGCGTCGGCCTGGGTCTGAGCCTGGCGCAGCAGATCGCCCGGCTGCACGGCGGGCGCATCACGGCATCCAGCAAGCTCGGCGAGGGCAGCGAGTTCATCTTCTCCATGCAGCGGGCCTAAATGCGATATGCCCAGGCAGACAGCCGGTGTATACATACGAAAGAGGATTTAATAATACGAACGGGCAGCGGCAGGCTAATGGGCTTGCCGCTGCTCCCTTTTACATTTGTTCAATT
>CAYNZM010000178.1:0-1915 GCA_964401725.1 uncultured Oscillospiraceae bacterium | reverse complement strand
ACGAACGAACGAACGAACGAACGAACGAACGAACGAACCATTGTCGCCTGCGTCGTCACGGCTGTCAACCCCTTTCCCCAAATAATTACACCATATTTTATCATATAGCGCGTTGAAAAGGATTACAATTTGGTAACATATTCGAGGAAAAATTGCGCCGTGCGGCCTCGGCAGGAACGTGCTTGCGAACGACATGCTTTTCTGTCAGATAGCAGACAGATTTTGGGATATGTCCGGCAATCGGATCGTCCGCGAATGACAACAAACCGCCTCCCGGAGGGGAGACGGTCGATGTCGGTTCAGACGAGGACTTTTCGCTCCTGCCAGCGGCCGGAGAGGTAGTACGCAAAGCCCCAGACGGAGGAGACGAACCCCGCCAGCGCGCTGCCCCACCAGTACCCGCGGAGGCCCAGGCCGCACACGTTCGCCAGCAGGAGGCTCAGGCCGATGCGGGCGACGACGCCGTCCGCCAGGGCGATGACGAAGTTGAGCTTCGCGTGGCCGACGCCGTTGATGAGCCCCAGGGGGGAGGACATGGTGGCGAAGGACAGGAACATGACCGTCAGGATGGGCATATACCCCGGCGCCATGTCCAGCACGGCGGCGTCGGAGGTGAAGAGCCCGAAGACCCCCTTCGGAAACAGCAGGCAAACGGCGGACAGCACCGCCCAGTACGCCAGGCAGATGCCGGTGGTGATGAGCATGGAGCGCTTCACCCGGTCTATCTGCCGCGCGGCGATGTTCTGGCCGGTGACGGTGGCCTCGGCGGTCTGCATGGACTGGGTGACGATGTTCGCGAGGGAATAGAGCTTCGACCCCACGCCGGACACCGCGGAGGCCACGACGCCGTAAGCGTTCACCCAGGCGTTCACGAACATCATGGAGATCGTGATGGCGATGGACATGAAGGCCAGCGGCGCGGACAGGCCCACGATGGTCCGCAGGAGCCGGGAGTCCACCCGGAAGCTCTCCCGCCGGAAGTCGAAGCCGAAGCTCTCCCGCCGGCGGTAGAGGTACACCAGCGCGAACAGGAAGCTCACGAGCTGGGCGATGGAGGTGGCGATGGCGGCGCCTTTGGCCCGCATGCCGAGGCCGGCGACGAGGACGAGGTCCAGCACGATGTTCGTGACGGCGGCGATGCCGATGATATACATGGGCCGCTTGGAGTCGCCCATGCCCCGCAGCACGGCGCAGAGAGAGCCGTAGCCGTAGGTGAACGGTACGCCGAGGACGCACCAGAACATGTACTCCGAGGCGTCGGTCCAGGCCTCGGCCGGGGTGTTCAGGATGCGCAGCAGCGGGTCTTTGAAGATAAGGCCCATCGCGCAGACGGCGGCGGCGAGGACGGCGGTGGCGGTGAGGGAGGTGCCGGTGGTGCGGCGCACGCCGTCACGGTTCCCCGCGCCGACCTGCTGGGAGATGAGGATCTGCGTGCCGCTGCCGAGGCCGATGCCCAGGGCGTACAGCATAAAAGTGATCTGCCCGGCGACGGACACGGCGGACAGACCCACGCTGCCCACCACCTGCCCGACGATGGCGAGGTCCACGAGGTTATAGAGCGTCTGCAGGATGTTCGCGAGGACCAGCGGCGCGGAATAGCGCAAAATCTGCTTCGTCAGCGGACCGTGGGTCATGTCGTTTATCATAGTCTCGTTCATGGGGATGCCTTTCTCAGAAAAACCGCAGCCGGACTGATCTCCGGCTGCGGTGACGTGCGAATGGAGTGGGTATCAGATGAGGTGGAACGCCACGATCAGGCCCGAGAACACGATGGAGACCGTGGAGCAGAGCTTTATGAGGATGTTCAGGCTGGGACCCGAGGTGTCCTTGAAGGGATCGCCCACGGTGTCGCCCACGACCGCGGCCTTGTGCTGCTCGGAGCCCTTGCCGCCGTGGTTTCCGCGCTCGATGTACT
>CAYNZM010000177.1:0-1934 GCA_964401725.1 uncultured Oscillospiraceae bacterium | reverse complement strand
CTTCTACATCACCGGCGGCATACGCTCGAGCATCCGCATCACCACGGGGGAGGCGTCGCGGGTCATTACCGCAGGCTATATATATATATATATATATATATATGCCATCGCGCCCTTCAGCAATTACCTGTATGTTTACGAGCTCACCGGCGCAGAGCTTGCGCAGCAGCTTGTGAACGGCTTCCGCAACGGCAACTACGGCGACCAGATGTCCGGGCTGACCTTTACCTATGAGACCGACGGCTCCGGCCGAAACGCGCAGGTCACGATCGTAAGCATCACCCTGGATGACGGCACCGAGGTCGATATACACGACGATATACATCGCGGTCGATACCGGCGCGCGCGGGATCTGCCTGAACCCGGAGGCCTCCGCCGAGGCCAGCGGTGAGACCGGATCCTGATTTTCTGCAAAAAAAGATGAAAGCCCCTCGCTGCATACCCACAGCGAAGGGCTTTCATAATATAGAGCGTTCCAGTCACAAACCAGAGAAAAGAGCTCCAACTCCCTGATACAGAGAATAATGGGAGGTCATACAAATGTTATCAAATTGTTATCAAAGGAACTTATGCGAAGCCGGGAAGCGTTGATTTTATCGGGCTTTCCGGATTCCGGGCATCATTCCCACTCAATAGGACTTAACTGATTTTGTTTATAGATCATGATTTGTCCTTTTTTCTGTTCCTTTGATTATTCTGATTATCCATATTATTCTGGCTTTCGCTGCTTCTGTTATCATTTTGTTATCAGCGTTGATAACAGAGGCGGGGCGCAGTCGATATTTGCTGTAGTCAGCTTACATCATTTTATAAATAAAGTCAATCAATGATTGGAGTCAAGTTTGTTTTTACCCCAAGGACTATTTTTTACTCATCAGTTGTCGAATTTCACCGCAACACGTTGACAGACGCAGCTGCGGCGAGTATGATAGATTATAGATTTGTGCAGGCAATTTCAGCGTCCTGTTTGGAGGATAAGATATGGCTGTAAGCTTTAGGAAACTGAGACACCTTTTGCTGGATGAGAAAATCAGTTTGGCAAAGCTGACGAAAATGGCAGGTATAACGGATTACGCAATGCGGCAGATCAATAGAGACAAGGATGTTTCAACGGAGGTGCTGACGAAGGTCTGCGCCGCGCTGAATTGTGAAGTACAGGACATCGTAGACTTTCTGCCGGATAAAAATCATGTGGGCAGCGATGAGGGATAGATCATGAAACGGATTGTGGCTTCTGTATTACTCGAAAGCAGTTCCGGAAGGCCGGGATAATAAGGTCGAAGTCTATGAGAAGCTCAGCGGTGAGATCGTCGGAGAGCCGCTGGACGGAGAAACATTCCGCTGTATCTGAATGGAGAAGGAACAATAGGAGGCAAAAGCGTCATGGATAGTCGAAAGAAAAGAACAACTCTCATCGCGGTCATAAGCAGTATCGCTCTTGTCCTTATCCTTATTATAGGCTCGATCTGGACGGGCAGTAAGGCGAGAACCGATACAGAATCCGCTGTTCGTTCCGTCAGCCTTCTGTACCTGGATGAGCTGGCAGGCCGCCGCGAGCAGGTCGTTGCGGGCAATATGCAGGAAAAGATCGATGTCATCCATACAGCGCTGGAGCTGATGACCGAGGACGACCTGAGCGATCTCGAGCATCTGCAGGCCTATCAGGCGCATATGAAGCGTCTGTTCGTGCTGGAGAAGTTTGCCTTTGTCGATACAGATGGGCTGATTTATACCTCTTTGGGAATACAGACGGATATCGATCAGTATCATTTTGACTATCTGACGCTGGACGGCCCGGATATTTCTATAAAAAATCTTGAGAGCGAGGATAAAAAGGTCATCATCGCCGTGCCGGTACATATGTCCTTCCAGGGGAAGGAGCTGGTGGTCTGCTTCATGGAGATCGACATGAAGGAGATGCTGTCCGGCGTTTC
>CAYNZM010000176.1:0-2023 GCA_964401725.1 uncultured Oscillospiraceae bacterium | reverse complement strand
CAGACACCAGGGACTTCATCGATGTGCCCTTCAAAGGATTTTTAGGCCCTTCCTGAAATATGGACACCCTGACTAGGATACTGCACCGTTGGAATGTATATTATCACATTTTTTATGCATATGCAAGGGCTTTCGGGAATTTTTGAATATTTTTTCATTTCTTCAGGCATTTAGGAACAGTTCTTCCACAATGTCTGAATGGGTAATGACCACCTCTATTTTCTTCAGCTCCTCTTTGGTGAAAAAGCGAAGCTCCCGGGACTCCTCGCTGATTCGAAACCGCGGCTCCTGTTCCAGCTCCAAACCGAACGCCACAATTACCATGCGCCAAACGCTTCCGTCACAGTATGCCGCAATTCTCCCCGGCTCACCATAGACTTTAAGTTTTTGCAGCGCGTCCTTGGAAACACGCAGTCCCAGCTCCTCGTAAATTTCCCGCACCATGGCCTGCGGCTCGGTTTCGTGATCCTTAACACCACCGCCAATCAGTCCCCAAACCTCGCTGTCCCGACGCTTCTCCAGCAGCAACTTTCCCTTGCAGGTAATAATTGCATTGGCACCCAAATGCGCCCCCATGGTGGTCTTGGGTGCATTTTTCGGGTCCCCCCGATAAAATTTTACAATAGCCATAGATTCCTCCCGGCGAGTTCTATTTCTAGAATAGCACACGCTCTCCCGGATTTCTAGTGTATCCCTACAATCTGCCAGCTATGGCTGCGGATTAAATATTTCAGCTCAAACAGCCGCTGCCTCCCCCACACCGTTGCCCGGCACAGGAACACCTGCGCTTCAATACCCACATAGGAGATTTGCTTAACACTGAGAATCTGCTCAATGTCGATTCGCAGCGGCTGTGCCGACTCATCCTCCACTCGCAGCCGCAGCGGACGAAGCTCTCCCCCTGCGGTGTGTACGGCAATCACATCCACTGGGCAGCTATGAGATTCCATGCACACACCCCCAAATCTTAATTGTATTATAGTACGTTTGTTCGCCTTTTGCAAGAGGAAATTCTTGTCTTGCTCTGCCACGCTGTATTTGATATAATAGCAAAAAGAAATACAAGGAGAATCGCCATGCTGAAATATCCCTGTCTGGTCTTGGATCACGATGATACCGTGGTGCAAAGTGAAAAGACCGTAGGCTATCCCTGCTTCTGTGAGTTTTTGGCGCAAATCCGTCCGGGAGAGAAAATTTCTCTAGAGGATTATGTTCGCGGCTGTCATAACATGGTGTTTCCGGATATGTGCCGCAAATATTGGCAGTTTACCGATGTGGAGCTAAATATGGAATACCTGCAATGGAAGGCATATGTCCGAACCCATATCCCCGACCCCTTTCCCGGAATCCGTCAGCTTCTTCATCGATATCGGCAAGCCGGCGGACTGATTTGTATAAGCTCCCTTTCCGGCAAAGAAAATATCCTGCGGGACTACGATATACATTTTGGCATTCGTCCCAACGCAATCTATAGCTGTGATCTTCCCGATGAGCAGCGCAAACCAAGTCCCTTTGCCCTGACTGATATCATGGAGCGCTACGGCCTCCGTCCGCACGACATCCTCGTGGTGGACGATGCTAAACTGGCATGGAAAATGGCGCAGCCCCTGAATGTCAAGATGGCCTTCGCCGCATGGAGCAAGGCAGATTTTCCGGATTTGATGCAGGAAATGCAAGCTCTGTGCAACTATACCTTTCAGTCCCCCGCTGAATTAGAACGTTTTTTGTTTGACGGCGTGTACTAACACCAAGACGAGTATTATACCAACAGATGCAGTCAGCTCGATGGGACTGGCTGTATATCTTGATGGAGCCGAGGGGAAGCGATTTGCATTGGCTCCTAAAAGGAGCCAATATAGGTTGTCCGCCAATGTTTGCACTGGCGGCAGCAACTGTCCGCCGGACGGTTATGGAAATCGAAAAACTCTTGTGGCTCTAGGTTTTTTGATACCACGAAATAATCCGGTGCGAATGCGGTACGAGCAATACCCCTTGTGCACAAGTTAGGCCCCACCGGTCATCA
>CAYNZM010000175.1:0-2033 GCA_964401725.1 uncultured Oscillospiraceae bacterium | reverse complement strand
GGCGGCGCTGGCGGTGCTGTCGCTCTGCGTTCCCGGGCATCTCATCGGACTGTGCATGATGGATACCATGCGCTGCCACGCGGTCATGACGCCCGGCGTCACAGTGCTGTCGATCCTCGTCATCGCCGCCGCGGCGGCGGATATGATCCTGCAACGGAAAAAGGACAAGGCATGAAATTCGAACGGACTCTTTCACTCAAAAACCTAAAGCGCAAGCCTGCCCGGACGGCGGCGCTCATGCTGCTGACGGCATTTCTGTCGCTGTCGGTGTTCGCGGGCTCCGTCATCGTGTCCAGCCTGCGCAGCGGGCTGGGAAGCTTTGGTGACCGTCTGGGCGCGGACATCGTGGCGGTGCCGTATCAGGCGACGACGAAAAAGCAGTTCGAGTCGATCCTGCTGCAGGGCATCCCCGGTACGTTTTACATGGACGGACAGTATTATGAGAAGATCTGCGGTATCGACGGCGTGGAGACGGCCGCGCCGCAGTTCTATCTCGCGTCCACCAGCGCCGGCTGCTGCTCGGTGCCGGTGCAGATCATCGGCTTCGATCCGGCGCTGGACTTCACCGTGCAGCCCTGGATCCGGGACAGCTACAGCAGAGAGCTGGGGGACGGGGACATCATCATCGGCAGCGACCTGACCCTCCCGACGGACGGAACGCTCAAATTCTATAACACCGAATGCCGCGTCGTGGCGCAGATGGATAAGACCGGTACGGGCCTTGACACGGCGGTGTACTGCAATATGAACACCATCAAGGCCATGATCGAGAACGCCCAGGCCCTGGGGTTCACCACCTTCGACGGGGCCGATCCCGACAACGCCGTTTCCGCCGTCCTCATCCGTGTGGCGGAGGGGTACGATCCGGCGGCGGTGACCGGTGACATCAATATCCACGTCCGCCATGTGGAGGCGGAGCAGACCACGAATATGCTCTCCGGCATCGCGGGAGGGCTGGCGAACGTCTCCCGGATCGTCGGGGCACTTACCGTCATGGTGTGGCTTCTCGCCATCGTGATCCTTGTGATCGCCTTTGCCATGATCTCCCGGGAGCGGACGAAGGAATTTGCCGTCCTGCGGGTCATGGGCGCTTCCAGGGGTATGATCTCTCGACTGCTGCTGACAGAGTCCGCTCTCGTGAGCCTTGCGGGGGCGGTCCTGGGGCTGATCGTCGGAACGCTCGTCGTGTTCCCGTTCAGCCGGGCCATCAGCGGCTCGCTGGGCATGCCGTATCTGACGCCCGGCGCGGGCGCGATTGCCGGCATGGCGGCGGGCAGCCTCTTTCTGGCGGTCCTGGCGGGCTCGCTGACGGCGGCGTTTTCCGCCTGGCGCGCGGGAAAGACGGATGCCGGACTTGTTTTGCGGGAGGGCGCTTGAATGGAACTGAAAGCGATCGGCGTCAGCCGCCGATATTTTCGGCAGGGCAGGGGAAAAAACTTTTTCTATGCCGTGGAGAAGACGGACCTGACACTTGCCTCCGGCGTTCTGACCGAGGTCACCGGCCGCTCCGGGAGCGGCAAGAGCACGCTCCTCAATATGCTGGCGGGGCTTTTGGAGCCGACCGAGGGGACGGTCCTGCTGGACAGTGCGGACCTGTACGCCATGGAGGATCGTGAGCGCGCAAGACTCCGCAACGCCTCCATCGGCGTCATTCCCCAGGGGCAGACGGGGCTGCACAGTCTTACGGTGCTGGAAAACGTGAAGCTGCCCTCCATGATGTATGAAAAGGAACCCTGCTCCGACGCATGGGCGGAGGAGCTTTTACAGCGCGTGGGTATCGCGCATCTGAAGGATGTGTACCCGAACGAGCTCTCCGGCGGGGAGATGCGCAGACTCGCCATTGCTCGGGCGCTGGTCATGCGCCCCGGAATCCTGCTGGCGGACGAGCCCACCGGCGATCTGGACGACGAAAACACGAGGGAGGTGCTGTCTCTCCTGCGGCGCTGTGCCGACGAGGAAGCAGCCGTTCTGCTGGTCACCCATGAGACCGAGGCGGCGGCGTATGCGGACGTCGTATATCGGATGAACGACGG
>CAYNZM010000174.1:0-2081 GCA_964401725.1 uncultured Oscillospiraceae bacterium | reverse complement strand
GGTGTCGTAGGTCTGGATCGTGTAGCGGATGCCGTTTGCATCGAAGCCCTCCAGCAGGGAACGGACCTGTCCCCGGCAGACCATGCCGGAGCCGGTGACCACCAGCACATCCTGGATGCCCTGTTCCTTCAGAAACGCGCCCTGCGCCCGGACCGCGCCGGGACCCTCCAGGCATTGGGGCATCCGGTACCCCATGAAACAGTTGCCCAGCTTCAGCACGCGCTGAAAGCCGCGGCACCACAATACTTCCAGTTTTTCAGGCATTTCCATAGTCGTTCCTCATTTTCATTCAGAAGGCTTCTGTTGTCATGAACGCTGGCCGTCCCCGCGCCCAGGTGTTTGACATCGGGGACGCTCCCCTGTCCATACAGATCATACGCCCCGGAGGCACCGTCCGTCAAGAAGAAAATCGCCCCACCGCCAGGTCCTCCTGCCGCATGGGCGGCAGTTCGGCATGCGGGAGTCACACGCTTGGCCGCAGCCATTATTATTTACCTTCTCTTGCTTTTCTTCCTCAAGCATAGCCATTCTCCTTCTGTCCCAGACTCGTCCCAAGCGCAATTTGTGGACAAATGCGGACGAAAAAACGCTCCTGACCATGACGATCAGGAGCATTTCTTATGCTTTTGGGGAAGAAAAATTACTTCTTCAGGGACTCCTCAACAGCAACAGCCACGGAGACGGTCATGCCGAATCGATATACCTTGCCATACTAATCCCTGCACAGGTCTCTGCATTGTTGGCAGCAATTTTTGCATACTGTGCGGCTTGAGCGGAATTGCGTTCAATTCTGGAAAGATGCTCCAACTGTTTCTGATTCTGCGCTAGCAGTTTGCTGTTTTGCGCAATCATTACGGCGTTTTGAATAATAATGGTTTCTTGCTGGGAAATGATTTCATCTAGCTTTCTCTTTATTTCATCCAGATCAAAGTGCAGCAATGCTGTTGAGAGTGATTCATTTGAAGTGGTAATAAACTCGTTCAGATAATAAATTGCGTGTATTGAATACCGGAATTGGGAAGGAATGATATTTACATCATATGCTTGCTTTAGTAGACGCTCGATAGTTTCTAGTTCCTTCGTCATATCGTTAATTTGACTTTCCCAGATTTCGGCAGACACCCTATTATTCCGCACATTGCTTTGGTATATCAAAGGTGCTTCTTCTGCGAACTCTGCGTACGCCTCGAAAAATGCGTCCCTAGCTTCTTCTCGCTGTGCTATTTTATCCAAGAAAAAGGCGTCATGATCATCGAAATTGGCCCACTGATAGCTACGTTTTAAGGCATTTAGTATATCGTCGCCTTTTTCTATATGAGCCCAATGCCATCTATTTCCACTCAAATCAGCATAACAGTATGGTCCATAGCTTTCGCCACGGTTAAACCATGCGACATGTAAAAATCCATTGTACAAAAAATGAACACAAAATCCCCTTGAATCATACTTTGATTTGCGAATGAAATATCTTTTGAAATAATTATCATTAAGATTGTTAACTTTGTGTCGTAAGTCGCCAATTGTTCGCTCATAATATTCCTTCAAACATTCAAGCGATAAGATATTACCAAGATATATTTTGAGGGCATCCCGGTCGAGTTCGCCATTAGAGATTGAAATTTGACTAAATTTTTTCTGTGCATTCGAGTTACCATTTGCCATCTGTTGCGCACCGCAAAATTGGCAGAACTGAGCATCGTTGCGTATTTGCTTTCCACATTTATAGCAGAACATACCATACCTCCTGTAGCAATAACCGATATTGGTCAATATCATTATACACCGTATTCGGTTAATATGTCAAGTGAAAAAGGAGGGGAGCGTATTGATTTCCTACGACAATCTATGGAAAACCATGAAGGAGCGTGGTGTGACCCAATACGCCCTCATCAAGCAATACCACATCAGCCCCGGTCAGCTCACGCGATTAAAGCGAAACGAGAGCGTCAGCACCCACACCATCGAAATGTTCTGCAAAATCCTGAAATGCCAGGTCAGCGATGTGATGGAGTATATCGAAGACGAAGAAACATAAAAAATCCCCCGGCCCTTTCGGGTCGGGGGATGTTCCGTTTTGGGGA
>CAYNZM010000173.1:0-2112 GCA_964401725.1 uncultured Oscillospiraceae bacterium | reverse complement strand
GATGGAGACCATCAAGTCCTGCGACATCTTCAAGAACCACGTCCTGTACTCCGACAGCTACCTGGATCTGTAATCAAACAGAGTTTGATTACATCGATATTCGCCTTCGGCGATCGATATAGCTACGCTTCGATATAGCCCGATGGGCTTCGATATAGGGCTTCGCCCTGAGATTTTGGGCGAATATCATATCGAGTGCCGCTAGGCACATATCGAATCCGACAGGATATATCGAGCGGCGTAGGCCGCATATCGAAAACAGCGAGTATATCGACAAAAATATATCCCGTAATCGATCCGGGAGGGAGAATGCCTCCCTCCCGGATTTTGCTTTTGTGAGGGCAACACTATGGAACTGCAGTATAAACATAGGTATATACGGCTGGCGGGCTGGCTGATGATGATCGTTTTCTTGATCCCCACATTTATGGTGCCGTATGGCGTTCTTTCGAGCGGCGGTCAGTGGTGGGTAATCATTCCCGGTATGCTGGTGTTCCTGCTGGGGTCTGTGGTGACAGGCTTGCCATTGTTGCTCCGATACCCCAAGCTGGAATTGACGCAATCCGGTGTGTATGCAAAATGGCTGGTTCGGACACGCTTTGTCCGCTGGGAGGATATTCAGCAGGTGGGGGCGCTTTTGTCAGCGGAACGGTATCAGTGCAAAGAACTTGCGCTGTTGCGGCCGGGCGGTGTGAAGCAGACCTATGGGGATACGTTATTTCGTGTCCGCAATCTTTGCAGAATTATCTATGTTCCTTATGAAGAAAAGACGGTGGAATTTGTAGAACAATACTATGGACCGCTGGATTTTGATGAAACCGATGGTTATAGGAAAGAGAAGTCGTAAAAGCTTCGTTTTATGAAAGGATGTTCCTATGGATTTTATCTGCGAATTGATCTTTGAGATCATCCTGGAAGGCTTTTTCGGCGTAACAGTCCACAATCCGAAACTCAAAACCTGGACAAGAACCGTGATTTTTCTTGTGGTCGCAGAAATCATCCCTGCCTTGATGCTGGTCAGCGGTATATCCGCGATCCTTCGGGGCGATATCGGCGGTGGCGTGGTGATCATCGCTTTGGGCGTCGCCCTGGCGATCGGCTTCATAGCCGGTGCCGTCTACGGCCATAAACGGGACTGGAAACAAGCCGAGGATTAAACGGAGGGGCTTTATGGAAGTTATCATTACCGAATGGCTGTTGAATAAGCTAGGAAAAGTGGTCAGAACCAGTAATAATCCTAAAACGGTGCGCATAATCGACATCCTGGTTGCCTTCTTTGGCCTTTTGGCGGCAGTCAGTTATGCGATATGGAATGCCGTGTGCTACTACCGCCAAGGCAATGTCCTGGCGGCGGTGCTGATTGTTTCCGGCCTGGTGATCTTCCTTCTGTTCATCACATTCCTCGCCCTTCGCCGCGTCATCCGAACAAGAAAAGCAGATTAAGCGCCGAAGGCGCAATGCCTTCCCTGGTATTTGAACCAGGTAGCGACCACTGTGTCATCCTGAGCGGAGCAAAGCGGAGTCGAAGGATCCGCATCCTAGCACAGTAAGAAACGGATTCCTCGGCGCGCTACGCTTGCTCGGAATGACAGAGCGTGTCATCCTGAGCGGAGGGCGCAGCCCGAAGTCGAAGGATCCGTTATCTCCGAGGAACCTTATATGACGTATTATGTGTATATTTTGGCAAGTGCCACGAATTATTCCGTATACATAGGTGTAACAAATGACCTGATCCGGCGCGTGTATGAACACAGAAATCATGCAGACCCGGAAAGCTTTACGTCGAAATATAATGTACACAAGCTTGTGTATTATGAACATACATCAGACGTGCGCGCAGCACTGGAACGGGAGAAACAGTTAAAAGGCTGGAGACGTTCCAAGAAAAATGCTTTGATTGAGAAAATGAATCCGGAGTGGAAGGACCTGTATCCAGACCTGCTGGGGTAGGGGAAGCGGATCCTTCGGTGCGCTTCGCTTGCTCAGGATGACAAGCGTGTGTCATCTTGAGCGGAGGGCGTAGCCTGAAGTCGAAAGATCCGTGTCTGAAAGAGAAGAAAACGGATTCTTCGACTCGCTCTGCTCGCTCAGAATGACAGGGGGGGACGGATT
>CAYNZM010000172.1:0-2125 GCA_964401725.1 uncultured Oscillospiraceae bacterium | reverse complement strand
AGAGATCTTCGGCGGCAGGATGCCAATGGCTCAGGGGTATTTTCTTTGTATCAGGTGAATCAAACACCTCAATATAGCCTTCGTCATCGTCAGAGAAAATAACGAGCGTTAAGTCATCTGCAACATTCCAAATGATGTGTTCTCTGTCACCATCAAGTTGGATGCTTCCCCGCAGCGTATCCCATTTCTTCATTTTCAGAAAAACTTCTGTTGTGTTCTTCGGAACAAACACTTCGCTCATGCGATCCCCCTTCATTGTTGCTATTTCAGGGTTAACTCCCATCCAAAGGCATTATTTATATCTTCATCAGTCTCCTGAATCATCAGTTTGTTGTCATCGGATGAATTTACCCAGCACTGCGTAATGAAAGGCTCTGCAATGCTTCTCTCCAGTTTTCCGTAGAGAACAGCCAACATCGACATTGCTTGTACGACATGAGCCTTTCCTTTTTCGCCTGCTTCGTCATAGAGTTCTGTTAATTTTTCAAGCGAATAGGCATACTCCGTTTCATTTTGAACATCCCTTCCCAACGAATATATAACACTCAACAGTTCCGGGTTGTTTTGTTCGTTTTTCCCCTTTGAGATCACCCGGTCGATGTCAATTGTCAAAAAATCATTCTTTTACTCTTTTGAAGTCATATTTATTTTGACCTCCTGTTGGCATTGTGATAATTCGGTTTTTCAATTGCAGTTTTTCCCATGTTTAGTCATTCTCTATTGTCCCAAAATCTCGTCCGTCTGAGCTTTGACTGCCCCGTAAAGCTGGGGTTCCTCCCGTTTCAGGGTCTCCAGCCGTTCCCGCACCTTGTCGGGCTGCTTGAGAAGGGCATAGAGAATGGCTTCCGTTCCCCCTCTGCCGGGGAATTTGGGTGCCAGCAGCTTGGACTCCTCCAGTGCCCACTCTGCTTCTTCATAGCGACGGTCCATGATGAAGCAGGAGGCAAGGTTGGCGTAGACCGAGGCCAGAATGGTATCGTCCTGATACTCCTCTGCAGCTTCTTTCAGGCATCGGATACCCTCCCGGTAATACCGCTCCGCCGTCTCATAGTCGCCGCCGGCATGGGCAGCCTTGGCCAGCTTCAGATAGGGCAGGTAGAGACCGTGTTTGAAGCGCCCGGCCTGTTCATAGCAGGCAAGCATCTGCTCTCTTGCCCCAGCAAACTCAAAGCCCACACCCATGAAGAACCACCAGACCGCCTGATCGGCATTGGTGACGCAGCAGTCCTTCAGGAGCTGCAGTTTCTCCATACCCTCCTTGAGCTTCCGGTTGCTGATCAGGTTCAGTGCCGCAGTCAGATGGATGCGGCTTTGGAGATTCCCCTGAAATGCAGGGTCCAGGATCGGCCCGAAGGCCTGACGATGGGTCTCCCAGCTTTGCAGGAGGGCATATTCCGCCTGATCTGCAAATCCATAGTTTTCATTCATAGCGATCACCTTTCAAGACAGGAAGTTTCGTTTTCCTTGTCCGTTATCCCCCGATCAGCACCACAGAGAGATCATTCACATTGGTTCCCGTAGCGCCCCCCATTATCAGTCCGCCGCATTTCTGCAGGGCGTGATAGGCATCGTTCTCCCGGAGCACATTGCTGATAAGAATGCCCTGGGCGTTCAATACGCCAAAGGTCGTCCCATCCACATAGCCGCCTGCCGCATCGGTGGGCCCGTCTGTGCCGTCAGAGCCCACAGAGAATACGCAGGCATTCATTCCCGCGATGCCCTCCGCTGCCGCCAGGGCCAATTCCTGATTTCTTCCGCCGAGGCCATGGCCTGTCAGGTGCACCACCGTCTCGCCTCCCGCCAGAAAAGCCATCTTTCTGCCTTCGTGATAGCGTGCGACGCTGCTGAGAAACACGCCTGCGTCCCGGGCGGTACAGCAAAGCTGGTCGGTCAGGATCACCGTTTCATATCCCAGCTCCCGGCAGGTCTTTTCTGCCGCTGCGCAAAGCTGGCGAACAGAGCCGGTGATGTGCGTCTCCACGTTCCCCAGTTCCTTTGGCGTTTCCTTCAGAAGAAGTTCTTTCATCTGTTCTGTCAAAGTCAGGCTGTATTTCTCCGCGATCCGCAAGGCCTCCTCCGCAGTGAAGGCATCGGGATAGGCAGGCCCGGAGGCGATCATATCCAG
>CAYNZM010000171.1:0-2133 GCA_964401725.1 uncultured Oscillospiraceae bacterium | reverse complement strand
GCCGCGGTCGTACGGGCCGAAGCTCGTCTCGATGCGGAGATTTTTGTTTTCGTTGGGCGTCAGGATGCTTTCCATTCTGTTTCTCCTAGCGTAAACCGGGGTTTTGTTTCTGTTATAGCCGGTTTTGTTTGACATAATACGGGAGGATTATAGCACACCCCCCACGCAATGGCAAGGATTACCCGCCGACATACCGCTTCGGCACGCGCTTCGAGATGCCGGTGGGTATCTCGTCCACGTTGCCGTCCAGCAGGTCCGCCATGCGCTCGATGGTCATGGACCCGCCCAGGAGCAGGACCTCGTCCCCCCGGCGGACGTCGGGGATGTCCGTCACGTCCGCCATGAACTGGTCCATGCACACCCGGCCCAGGACCGGCGCGTCCTGCCCCCGGATGGTGACCCAGCCGAGGTTCGACATGCCCCGGCGATAGCCGTCGGCAAAGCCCACGGGGATGGTGGCAAGGCGGGTCTCCCGCTTCGTGACGCAGGTCCCGCCGTATCCGATGGGCTCCCCGGCGGGGACGGTCTTCACGAGGGCGACATAGGTGTGCCAGGTCAGGACCTCCCGGATGCCCGAGGCGGTCCAGGTATCGTGGTCCACCGGGCAGAGGCCGAAAAGCACGTCCCCCGCCCGCACGGCGTCGAGCTGGACCTCCGGCCGCAGGAGGATGGATGGGCTGTTCGCCACGTGGATGAAGGGGATGTCCACCCCCCGGGCGCGGAGGGCGGAAACGGTGTCCGTGAAGCGCTTGAACTGGCGGTCGGTGTAGTCGCTGTCCAGCTCATCCGCCCGGGCAAAGTGGGTAAAAGCCCCGGTGATGCGGAGGTTTTTCATCCCCGCGATGCGTTCGATGGGCGCAAAGCACCGCTCGTCCGCGGGGAATCCGATGCGGTTCATGCCGGTGTCCAGCTTCAGGTGGATGGGGTGGACCACCCCGGCCTCCCGGGCGAGCGCGTCGAGCTTTTCCGCCGTCTCCACCGCGAAGATCGTCGGCGTCAGGTCCCAGCGGAGAAGCTCCGGGAGCTGGTCGTCGAAGGTGTCCCCCAAAAGCAGGATGGGTTCATCCTTCACGCCGCCCTCCCGGATGGTCCGGCCCTCCTCCCAGACCGCGGCGGCATAGCAGGTGATCCCCTGAGCCATGAGGGTGGGCAGGACCCCGGCGATGCCGTGGCCGTAGGCGTCGCCCTTGAGGGTCGCCATGACCTGGACCCCCGGCTTCATCCGGGCGCGGATGTTTTGGAGATTGCTGACGAGGCGGTCCAGATGGACGACGGCCTCGGTGCGGGTGTGAAGCTCCATGGCGATCTTATCCCTTCTTCCTTTTGAGCGGGCAGCCCGCGGCAAACCACGGGAAGGTCCGGGGCCAGACCAGCATCGCAAACAGGACGAGAAGCCCGTACCGGACGGCGGTGGCGATGCCGAGGCTGCCAAAAACGAGCGCCAGCAGCGGCTTCAGGACGACCCGCAGCGCCATGACGCACGCGAGGCCGAGGACGACCTTCAAAAGCTGCGCCCACCAGGGGGCTTTTTCGTCGAAGCGGACATGCTTCCGCTCCAGGGGGATGGCGACCGCCGTCGCCGCCATGCAGCCGAACATCATGTTGAGGGTCTTTACCGCCTCCGCGAGATTGTCCGCGTCGATGTCCCCGGGCCAGGCGCGGAATTCCACCCACAGCGCCGCTGCCAGGGACAGGACCGCCGTCACGGCGAAAATCCACACGATGCGCTGCGGATGCTGGTCGCTGCTCTCGAACACGGGGTACAGCCCGAACACCAGAACGAGCCCCACCGCGAGGCTGAAGCCCACGTCCGTCGGGTAATGCACGCCGAGATACATCCGCGAGAAGGCCACGAGGACCACGATGACGATGCAGACGACCCGCACCGCGGTCTTTTTCGTGAACCGGGCGATGCCGCCGAGGATGCTGGTGACGCTCTGGGTGTGGCCGCTGGGGAAGGAATACCCACCGGCGTCCGCCCGGGCGGATTCGACGATGGTGAAGGCCGGGTCCCGCACCCAGGGCCGGGGCACGCGGCAGAGGATTTTCAGAAACTGGTTCAGGGCGGTGCCGATGAGACCTGTGGCAAGGAGGTAGTAGCCGTATTTTTTGCTGACGCACCAGTACACGATC
>CAYNZM010000170.1:0-2154 GCA_964401725.1 uncultured Oscillospiraceae bacterium | reverse complement strand
TCAGTCTACCAACAGTGAAGCCATGTTAAGTTCAACCCCCCCAAAAAAGCCTCTGATTTTCAGTGAATTTCAGTATATTTGCCTAAATCAATAAATCTGTTATACATTATTTTATACTACCAAAAATCATGTAAAGAAAAGGTGTAAGTGGCCTTTTAAGAGTTTTGTCAACATGTAGCTCCACTGTGTCATATGTCGGCAGAATTAAGAAGAAATCTGTGAGAGAAAAAATCTTCAGAGAAAATGCTAGGATGGGTGAAACAGAACTTTCTCTTACCTGATAACTGATGTTTAACTACTTAAACCTATAAAATTTCTGTAAGTTTCACTAAAAATTCAAATGGCGTTATGATCATTTTGACTTAGGCCACTGAATGAGACGAAAAGCAGAAACCAGATTATAAGGAAAAATGACAGCGGTATGACACATCTGAAGAATTTCAGGCTACAGACCAATGACAACTGAAAGGAAGCTAAATTAATAAGCCTTAAACTAGGTGGAAGAAAAGCCATCTGTGCTAGGGAGACTATATTAAGTACTGGATCCTGGTAGAAACGTGTCAAGAAGGTTGCAAAGCAAACGGACAAGAATAGCTGAACAACAGCTGAATGTTTATGATCTTAAGAGAAGCAGACCTTTAAGATTTAAATAGCTATGGACAGAGTTATAACAGCTTATTATTCTAAACACATGTCCTCCTGGATGGTGAAGGATTTGCAGATGAGGTTGCCAAAGTGCTGTCTAGAGCATACTGAAATGTGAAGGACACAGGGACGAAGGCAGCAACTGAAGACAAACAGGACTCCTATGTTCCAGGAGGAGAGACTGGGCAGATCTAGGTCACTGACAGACAAGACTGAAGATGAATTATTAAGGAGAAAAGGAAATAGTAGTTACAAGAAGCCAAAATGGATTCTTAAAACAAGAAACTGATAATTCTGTGGAACATGAATGATTTTGTATCTGGACATTTGCAAAGCACTCCAAATCATCAACACTTGAATGAAAAAGAGGTGGGAAAGCAATGACTCAGTGGACATATTCTTTCAGATTCCACACCAATTCTGGTCAGTCTTTTCTGAAGTTGTTTCAATAAGCCATGATTCTTACACCAATCACAATTTCCTCAATACCTTTTAGAAAATTCAATTTCTTTTGAGTACCAAAAGCAGCACTGTATAGGGCAGGTACCCGAGTATTCACAGACTTAAAACAGCATGGCCTCATGAGCTAAGGAAGGAGAAAAGAGAAATAAGAAAAAAGTGGAATAAGTCTACAAAGTGACAAGTCTACAAAGTAGGTGGCAGAATCATATAGGGTGGTTATATTCCATTTTGAATACAAGTATAAATTCAGACTTTTATGCTCATAATTGTTGGTTACTTGGTCTACTTTTAAATTAACCCATTCTTACCAAAGAAATAATAATAACTGGCCAGAGACTTATTTTAACAAAAATTAAAATCACTATCTCAAAAGTACACAACATTTTCATTTCAGAATGTGATTTTTAAAAACAATTGTCTGTATCATACCATAATGATGGGTATATGTCATTATATATTTGTCCAAATCCACTGAACGTACAACACCAAGAATGAACTCTAAGGTAATCGATGGACACTGAGCAATTATGATGTTTGTGTAGGTTCATGAATTGTGATAAATGTATCACTCTAGTGGAAGATATTGATAAAGGGGGAGGCTGTGCATGTGCATACAGAAAATCTCTGTAACTTACGCCCAATTTTTCTGTGAACGTTTTTTCTAATAATGGTTGATAATTTCAAAGTATCACAAATTTTTATAGTGAGAAAACAAATTAAAAGCTAAAATATCAAAAACAATTCTTAACTTCATTTTTACTTTACTATTCTTGCTATATATATTTTCCCTCCTTTCTGTTCATCTCTTTCGTTTTTCACATATTCACTTAGCCTGTATGGTGCAGCCACCACATACCAGAAGATGGACCATGGGTCAGGAATATAAAGATGAGCATGGTATACTTAAGCCTGTCAAAAAATCCCAAGCATAAATGAAATCTGTGACATACTTATACTTCAGGGAAACAAGAGCCATCTAGAGATAAGTACCCAGCATTATGATAACAAAGAGGAAGGACCCTGAATTACGCAAGGAATAACAGAAGT
>CAYNZM010000169.1:0-2158 GCA_964401725.1 uncultured Oscillospiraceae bacterium | reverse complement strand
GGGGGTCTTCTGCTCGCCGATGCCGATGACGAACAGGCCGGATTCCCGCAGGCGGCGGGCAAGGCCGGTGAAATCGCTGTCCGACGAGACGAGGACGAAGCCGTCCGTATTCCCGGCGTAGAGGATGTCCATCGCGTCGATGATCATGGCGGAATCCGTGGAGTTTTTGCCCTTGGTATAGGCAAACTGCTGCACCGCGGTGACGGAATTGTCGAGCAGGGTCTGCTTCCAGCCGGAAAGATTCTGGCTGGACCAGTCGCCATAGGCGCGCTTGGTGTTGGGCGTGCCGTAGATCGCGACCTCCTCCATAATGCCCGCAAGGCAGTCGCGGGGGGCGTTGTCCGCGTCGATCAGCACGGCGAGGCGCATATTTTTATCGGTATCGGTGATCGGCATAATGTTCTCCGTTTTCGCGCGAAAAGCTCGCGGTAATAATCATACGAAGTTTATTATACATGAATGGACGTATATTTTCAATATTGACTGCCGCCCCCAAAACTGAAACAAATTGTAAATTGTAAACTCACATAAATTAGGGCAACACCGCACAATTCCGGGCACACGTCTCGCTTGCATATTGTTCCGGCATATTTCACAAAAAGCCTCGGCAATACACATGTTATGGCGAATTAGATGTAAAATCTACGAAAGGACAAGGCTCACCAACCCACAGCTAGGCGGTGAAACGCAGAAAACAATGAGCATTCAAAAATACTTGCAACTATGCCATTGTAATGGTATAATAAGCAAAAAGCAGCCCAGGAGGCATATATGAACACTTCTTCGATCACTGTATATCATGGTTCTCCAGACATAATACGCGAGCCACAATACGGTATAGGGAACCTCCGGAATGATTATGGGCGAGGCTTTTACTGTACTGAATCGCCGGAGCTAGCCAAAGAATGGGCCTGTACTGAATCACGAGGCGGCTATGCAAATCAGTATACGTTGGATCTTGATGGATTGAAGGTTTTGAATTTGTCCGACAGCGAATACACAATTCTGCACTGGTTAGCCGTTCTTCTCCGGAATCGAGTCTTCAATGTTCGTAATCGCATTTCGGGAATAGGCAAGCAGTATATCCTCGATCACTTTAAGGTCGAAACTTCCTCTTATGATGTCATTCGGGGTTATCGGGCGGATGATTCTTACTTTTCCTTTGCCCAGGATTTTCTTGATAATACGATCACACTTCAGAAGCTGTCTGAGGCAATGAAGTTGGGTAAACTCGGAGAACAAATCGTTCTCATGACGCCAACGGCCTTTTCCCACATAGAATTCATGGGGTATGAAGTTGCCGAACGAGATATATACTATCCGCTCAGAAAGAACCGTGATGAACTTGCCAGAAGCACCTACTTTTCCAGCCGAAACGATATGGATTTGACCGCTGATGATTTGTTCCTAGCGGATATCATTCGAGGGAGGTTGACCGCTGATGATCCACGCATACAATGAAAATTACCTATCCCGCGCTGGTAAAACGATGGGATCTCTGTTTGATTCAGGGCTGATGTCTATGTCCTCGGCTGATTTTACACGTCTGTTCCTCGGATCGCGTACAGCACAGGCATGGGAAAAGGGAAATCCGACGTATATTGCCGGGAAATCTGGAGACGAACTGCTGGAGGAAATCACAGGGCAGCAAGCACAAGAGGTAAACCATTCTTATGATCGCTCTGCTGAGTACTGGTGTGGATATGTTTACTGCTATGCCCAGTGGTACTTTGGATGTTCATTCAACAGGCTATTATCGGTCATTCCTGTTGATGAGTTGTGTCAGCTCTATCCAACACTGCACGAAGCGGATATTAGCAAGGTGATGGATATAATCCATAAGCGGTTATATCCTGAATCTGCATTAAAAACATGGCGGCAGAAGCGTCAACTAAGCCAGTCTCAGTTGGCAAATATCAGCGGAGTAAACCTTCGATCCATCAAAGCATATGAGCAGGGAGATTTGGATATCGGCAAAGCTCAGTATGATACTTTGGCAAGTTTGGCAAACACACTTAGCTGTGATGTCCGTGATTTAATATCATAAATCAATCCGTGAAGTCGTTATAAATGAATTAAGTCGGCAATCGCCGGAATGATGTGATGGAGCATCATTCCGGCGATTGCTATTTCAAAATCTCAGGCATGAGAGAATGGA
>CAYNZM010000168.1:0-2201 GCA_964401725.1 uncultured Oscillospiraceae bacterium | reverse complement strand
CCTCGGTAATAAAGAAATATCGCTCACCAACCGTGAGTTCAGTATTTTATACAAGCTGCTCAGTTACCCGAAGAAAACCTTTACAAGAACGCAGCTTATGGATGAATTTTGGGATGCCGATACCGAAACCGCACCGAGAGCTGTTGATGTGTATATGACAAAGCTCCGTTCAAAGCTTGCGGATTGTGAAGATTTTGAAATAAAGACCGTTCACGGACTTGGTTATAAGGCGGTGATCAAGTGAAAAGAGGTAATCCTGTAAAGAGCATTCTCAAGTGGATCAACCATTATTTTATATTCTTTTTGCTCGTTGCTTTTGCTATCACCTGCTGCACGATGCTTTTTGTATCTACATTGGAAAACTCCCTTGATATTACCTTAACCGAAGCAGATATTACCGCAGCTGCAAAGATTACTTTTTTGAACGTCGCGCTCATCAGCTTGATTTTTACGATAGCCGATACCATTCGCAGAAAGTTGACAGTGGAACGACCTGTAAAGCGTATTACAGATGCGGCAGAAAAAATTGTTCAGGGTGATTTTTCGGTTCGGGTAAAGCCGCAGAACAAATTTGCTGCAGATGACACCTTTAACCGTGTTATTGACTGCTTTAATAAAATGGCAGAGGAGCTTTCGAGTGTGGAGACCCTGCGCACCGATTTCATTGCCAATGTGTCCCACGAAATGAGAACACCCCTTGCCGTTATGCAAAATTACGGCACACTCCTGCAAGCACCCAATCTGACGGAAGAAAAGCGAATGGAATATGCCAAAGGCATCACCGACGGCTCTCGCCGTATGGCCGATATGATGACCAACATATTAAAGCTCAACCGCCTTGAAAATCAGCAGATATATCCCAAGTCAGAGGAATTTGATCTTGGCGAACAGCTATGCGAATGCCTTTTACAGTATGAAAATGTTTGGGAGAAGGCGGAAATTGAGATTGAAACGGATATTGCAGAGAATGTCAAGGTAAAAGCGGATGCAGAGCTTTTAAGCCACGTATGGAACAATCTATTTTCCAACGCCTTCAAGTTTACGCCTGCAGGCGGCACGGTGAGCGTTTCGCTTACGGCAGACGAGCATCACGCCATCGTAAAGGTGACTGACACCGGATGCGGTATGACATCGGAGGTCGGCGCACATATTTTTGAAAAATTCTATCAAGGCGATACATCCCATTCAGCACAGGGTAACGGTCTCGGTCTTGCTCTTGTGAAGCGAGTAGTAGATATTACGCAGGGTGAAATCGGCGTTGAGAGCGTAGTCGGAAAAGGCTCTACCTTCACCGTAAAAATCCGGAGGGCTTGATATGGGCCTAAAGAAAATCGGAAAAGCCTTACTATTTCCGCATGTCGGAATAATGATTATTTTAATTCCCACCGCCACCGTTTCCCTTGTGTATTCAATGTTGTTTTTGGGAACAGAGTCGGTAATTGCCATTATTTCTTATGTCCTTGCCGCTTACACGCTGGCGGTGTGGTGTATAAAAACACCGTACCTCATCCGCTTTTTCAAGACCTTTAAGGATGAAAATAAATACGCAAGAATATGGCAGGAAGATACAAGACTCCGTATGAATGTATCGCTCTATGGTACCCTGATTTGGAACACTGTTTATGCCGTGTTTCAATTAGGTCTTGGGTTTTGGCATCATACATTTTGGTTTTATTCTTTGGCGGGATATTATATTGCACTTGCGGTTATGCGCTTCTTCTTGGTGCGGCATACAAGCCGTCATAAAGCCGGTGAGAAAATGCGAGAAGAGCTTGTCAAATACCGTGCCTGCGGAATCGTGTTCCTTTTGATGAACTTGGCGCTTGCACTCATTATTTTCTTTATGGTGTATTGGAACAGAACCTTCCATCATCACGAAATCACTACCATCGCAATGGCGGCATATACCTTTACGTCGTTTACACTTGCCATCATTAGCGTGGTAAAATACCGAAAGCTCAGCAGCCCCGTATATTCTGCATCGAAGGCAATCAGTCTTGCGTCAGCGTGTGTTTCGATGCTTACCCTTGAATCGACAATGCTCACCACCTTTGGTGACGGAACAATAACCTTGACGGTACGCAGAATTTTCCTCGGGGCATCCGGCGGTGTCATTTCCGTTTTCATAATCGTAATGGCAATTTATATGATCGTTCAAAGCAATAAAAAACTCAAACTGCTAAGCACAGCGGAGGAATAAA
>CAYNZM010000167.1:0-2204 GCA_964401725.1 uncultured Oscillospiraceae bacterium | reverse complement strand
CGGTCCTGCTCCTGGATGTGGTCCACCACGGCACCGGCGCTGATCAGGCAAATCAGGGCTGCGCCCAGGATCACGGCATAGACCAAAATTGCGGCCCACAGGGGGATCCACCAGCCCAGGGCCATGAAGATCAGGCTCAGCACCAGCTGGGTCGCGCCGTAGATCAGGGCGATGCGGACCACGGGATAGTGATAGAAGCGGCTGCGGGAGTCGGTATTGCCGGCCACGTTAGCATAGGTGACGGAGCCTGCCACTACGAAGGCCGCCATGGTCACGCCAAAGCTGAGCCAGAAGATGTCTCCCCGCTCGAAGGGGACCAGGAAGACCACCAGGATGTAGATCGCCAGGAAGATGGCAATGCTGGCGAGGGTACGAATTGTGTCTTTTTTCATATTTTTCGTCCTTTCTGTTACTGGGAATCAGATTCATTTACGCAGCTCGGATTCGATCCAGGCAAGGCGGGTTTCGATTTCTTTTCGGCGTTTGGCGGTGAAAATGCCGGTGAGGGTGGCGTACTCGGATTGCAGCTTTTGCCTTTCCTCCCGAAGCTTGATCCCTCTGAAAATCTTTTTTACATCTTCCGGGGCGTCTGTCAGGGGGTGGTCACGTACAGGAATCGTTTTTCCGAGGTAGTCCACAGGATCGTTCAATGTTCCGCCATGCTTTACCAAAAGATTGACCAGAGGAGCGCTCTTGGCTTCGCAGGCGGCAAGGTAGAGCATACATTTGCGGGTTCTGGCACCCGTATTTACATTCACAGTTACTTCAATATCCGAGGCTTTTGCCCCCGCCTCCAGTAACAGCCTTGCCAAAGGAACGCTTTTGGGACCGGTAATTGCACTTGCCAAGGGTTTGAAACGGGCTTCTCCCCAAACGGGACTGGTTATGATGGATTCTCTGCCGGGATCCCCGCCATAGCGCAACAGCAACTGCAACACCTGCGGTTGATTGTCACGTGTGGCAAAAAATACTGGTGTGATGTTATCATTCAGGCCTTTTTCCCGTTTACCTCTTAACGGCGCATTGGGATCCGCGCCATGCTTGAGAAGCATCTCTACCATCGCTGCACTATTGTCTTTACTCGCAAGGCTAGACAATACTGTTAAAGTCCGAATGATCTCTCCATTCGCATTTTTCTCAATATACTGTTGATTGGGATCCGCACCGGCTTCCAGCAACAATCCGGCAATTTCGAGATTCGCCTCAACTGCCGCAGTATACAAAAGCGGTTTCAGCGCCCGTTTCCCATCCTCCAGGGCATCCTCGCTGCAGCCATTTACATCAGTGCCTGCCTGGATCAGCATTTTTAGAATCTCAGTCTGATTTCTTGTCACGCATTCGTAAAGCACCGGATAATGGCCTGTACCGTTCTTCGTGGTCATGTGCTTCATGGAATTGGGATCCGCGCCGCGGTCCAGCAGCATTTTGGCAATTTCCGGCATTTTGTTCTCTGCGGCCATATTCAGCATATGGACCTTGAAATTTCTTCCATCGTCTTGATAAATCTCAGCAACAAAATTCGGATTGGCACCGGCTTCAATGAGGACCTTGGCAATTGCCGGATTCTGCACGGTATGAATAGCGTCGAAGAGGGGGCTGTAGCGGCTTAGGCCGTACTGATTTTCCACCGTTCGCACCCGGCGCAGGTCCGCGCCGTTTCTCAGCATGGCTTCGATGATCGAAACGTCCACCTTGTCAAGGATCAGATTACTGAGCAGAGATGCCACAATTTGATCCTTCCCCTTTTCGCCGGATGTGTTGAGCAGAGCCAGCGAGACCCCCCGTTTTCCCAACAGGTCGATCAGCTCCACGCTGGGATTGGCCCGCACCAATCTATTTACCAATGTGGGAGTCACTTCCCCTGCGAGTTCCAAGCCCTGGCTGACACGCTCAAAATCCCGGAGTTTGCAGTACAGCTTCAGCAGCTGCTCCTGCAAGCCGGATGCCAGCAGACTCTTTTCCGTTTCGGACAGGGCCTTTCCGGCGTACTGGCGGAATTTGGCGGTGTAGGCTTCCCGCTCCTGGTCCTTGCAGATCAGCAGCAGGCCCAGGTAGGCTTCGGCGCAGGTTTGATCCTGGGTCAGAACCTGGCGGAAGGTATTGCGGGCGGATTCCTCCTGGCCGGATTGTATATCCAGGAAACCCAGGCTGATGGCGCTGCTGTGATCCTGGGAGGTTTTCGCCACCGGCTGGGGTTGGACCAC
>CAYNZM010000166.1:0-2258 GCA_964401725.1 uncultured Oscillospiraceae bacterium | reverse complement strand
AGCACCTTCTTCGCCGTCTCGATCACGTCCCGGACGGGGACCTTGCTGATGACGATGTCCACCTGCACCTTGGGCATGAGGTTCGTCTCGATCTCGACGCCGCGGTAGTACTCGGGCTTCGTCCGCTCCGCCATGGCGCCGGAGACGATGGTGGCCGTGGTGGCGCAGAACACCAGGTTGAACACGAAGGTGGACGCGCCGGTGAAGCTCCCGTCTGCGGGAGAGGCGATAAACTCCTTGAAGTGCAGGAACAGGTCGAGATTGGGTTTTCCGATGAGGCCGAAGAGCGTATCCTCGCCCATCATGAGGGAGTAGCCAAGCAGGGAAAACACCACCGTGCCGATGCAGAAGTCCATCAGATTCTTCATGATGATGTTGCCCGCACTCTTGGCGCGGGTGAAGCCGGTCTCGCACATAGCAAACCCCGCCTGCATCCAGAACACCAGCGCCGCGCCTATCAAAAACCAGAATTCAACGGTCATTCCATACTCCTTATTTTACGGAAAACAGCAGCTCACCGTAGGTCGGGAAGGGCCAGTACTTTGCGGCCGAGGTGGTCTCCGCCTCGTCGCAGGGAGCGCGGAGCTCCGCCATCTTCGGCAGGACCTCGTCCCGGATATAGAGGGCCTGCTCCGTTATATCGTCCTTCATGTCCAGCTCCGTAACGGCGGATTCCAGGGCTTCCGTGGCCTCGTCGATCCGGTCGGTGAGGGCCGAGAGCTTGCGGAGCTGCTTCATCTCGTGGCCGCAGGGCAGGTCGGGATCGACGGACTTCTTCGCTGCGATGCCCCGTGCCAGACGATCCACGCTGGATTCCACCGCGGGCAGGATCTCCTTGCGGGCGATGTCCCCCATGGCGATGGCCTCGATCCGCACCGTCTTGACATAGTTCTCCATCTGAATCTCGTACCGGGAGCGGACCTCCGCTTCCGTCATGACCTTATGGGAGGTCAGAAGCGCCATGTTCTTCTCGTCCAGCAGGGTCGCCATGGCGTCCGGGGTGGTCTTGAGGTTCAGAAGACCCCGCTCCTCCACCGCCTCGCGGATCCAAGCGTCGTCGTAGCCGTTGCCGTTGAAGATGATGCGCTTGTGGTCGAGGATGGTCTTTTTGATGAGGGCACGCAGGGAGGCGTCGAAGTCGGAGGCGGTTTCCAGCTCGTCGGCAAACTGCCGCAGAATCTCCGCCACGGCGGTGTTCAGCATGATGTTCGCGCAGGCAATGGAGTTCGACGAGCCCACCATGCGGAACTCGAACTTGTTGCCGGTGAAGGCAAAGGGCGAGGTGCGGTTCCGATCCGTGGTGTCCCTTGTGAACCGGGGCAGCACATCCGCGCCGAGCTTGATCTTTTTCTTCTCCACGCCTTCATAGGCCGTATCCGTCTCGATCGCATCCAGGATCGCGGTCAGTTCGTCGC
The DNA here is from genome assembly GCA_964401725.1 of uncultured Oscillospiraceae bacterium. Classification (GTDB taxonomy): domain Bacteria; phylum Bacillota; class Clostridia; order Oscillospirales; family Oscillospiraceae; genus CAJOIG01. The sequence continues at coordinate 843 of CAYNZM010000166.1, read as the reverse complement.
CCAGGAAGATGGAGATGACCGCGGGGGGCGCTTCGTTCGCGCCGAGACGGTGGTCATTGCCCGCCGTGGCGACGGACAGGCGCAGCAGGCTCTGGTACTCGTCCACCGCCCGGATGACCGCCACGAGGAACAGCAAAAACTGCGCGTTCTCATAGGGCGTCGCGCCGGGGGAGAGCAGGTTCACGCCGGTGTCCGTGGCGATGGACCAGTTGTTGTGCTTGCCGGAGCCGTTCACTCCGGCGAAGGGCTTTTCGTGCAGCAGGCACACAAGTCCGTGCTTCCAGGCCACCCGCTGCATGATCTCCATGGTGAGCTGGTTGTGGTCCGTGGCCCGGTTCGTGGTGGTATAGATGGGAGCCAGCTCGTGCTGGGCGGGAGCGACCTCGTTGTGCTCGGTCTTGGCCAGGATGCCCAGCTTCCACAGCTCCTCGTTGAGATCGTTCATGTACGCCTGGACCCGGGGCTTGATGGAGCCGAAGTAGTGATCGTCCAGTTCCTGGCCCTTGGGAGCTCTGGCTCCGAACAGGGTCCGACCGGTGTAAACGAGGTCCTTGCGTTTTTCGTACATGGCCCGGTCGATCAGAAAATACTCCTGCTCCGGCCCCACGGAGGTGACGACGCGCTTCACGTCGTCGTTCCCGAACAGCTTCAAAACGCGCAGCGCCTGCTTGTTGATAGCGTCCATGGAGCGCAGAAGCGGCGTCTTCTTGTCGAGCGCCTCTCCGCTGTAAGAGCAGAAGGCCGTGGGGATGCAGAGGGTCTTGTCCTTGAGAAAGGCGTAGCTCGTGGGGTCCCAGGCGGTGTAGCCTCTTGCCTCAAAGGTGGCCCGCAGGCCGCCGGAGG
>CAYNZM010000165.1:0-2277 GCA_964401725.1 uncultured Oscillospiraceae bacterium | reverse complement strand
GCGGGAGCCTGCTGCTTGAGTTTCATAGAAAGTTTAGCCATTGCTCTTCTCCTCCTTAGTTCGCGAAGGGAGCGCCCATGAGACGCAGGAACTCGCGAGCCTCTTCGTCGGTCTTGGCGGTGGTGCAGATGGCGATGTTCATGCCGCGCAGCTTCTCGATCTTATCGTAGTCGATCTCCGGGAAGATGATCTGCTCCTTCAGGCCGAGGGAGTAGTTGCCGCGGCCGTCAAACGCGTCCGCCGAGATGCCGCGGAAGTCGCGGACACGGGGCAGAGCCACGTTGAACAGGCGGTCCAGGAACTCCCACATGCGGTCCTGGCGGAGGGTGACCTTCACGCCGACCTTCATGCCCTCACGCAGCTTGAAGTTCGCGATGGACTTCTTCGCGGTGGTGGCGACGGCCTTCTGACCGGTCAGGGCGGTGATCTCCTTGATGACGTTGTCCAGCGCCTTGGCGTTGTCCTTGCAGTCGCCGCAGCCGACGGACACGACGATCTTGTCGAGGCGGGGGATCTGCATGGAGGACTTGTACTGGAACTTCTGCATGAGGGCAGGCGCGACCTCGTTCAGATACATTTCTTTCATTCTGGTCATAGCATCCTACCTCCTTACACTTCCGCGCCGCACTTCTTGCAGACGCGGACGCGGCTGCCGTCTTCCCGGACGGACTTGCCGACGCGGGTAGCCTTGCCGCACTTGGGGCAGACGAGCTGCACCTTGCTGACATAGATCGGGGTCTCCATCTTGATGATGCCGCCCTCTTCCTGCTGGTTCCGGGGCTTGCGGTGCTTGGAGGCGACGTTCACGCCGGCCACCGTGACCTTCATGCCCTTGGGATCCGCGGAGAGGACCTTCCCCTGCTTGCCTTTGTCCTTGCCGGACAGGACGACGACGGTATCGTCTTTACGAATTTTCATACATCCGGCCTCCTTAAATTACTTCGGGAGCCAGGGACAGGATCTTCATGTAATCCTTGTCGCGGAGCTCGCGAGCGACCGGTCCAAAAATACGGGTGCCGGCGGGGTTGCCGTCCTCACGGATGAGGACAGCGGCGTTCTCGTCGAAGCGGACATACGTGCCGTCGGCGCGGCGGACGCCGCGGGCGGAACGAACGATGACAGCCTTGACGACGTCGCCCTTCTTGACGGAGCCGCCGGGAGCCGCCTTGCGCACGGAGGCAACCACGATGTCGCCGATGTTGCCGTACTTGCGCCTGGAACCGCCCAGAACGCGGATCGTCTTGATCTCCTTGGCGCCGGTGTTGTCAGCGACCTTGAGATAGGTTTCAGCCTGAATCATATCGACGCCTCCTTACTTCGCTTTTTCGATGATCTCGACCACGCGCCAGCGCTTGTCCTTGGACAGGGGGCGGGTCTCCATCACGCGGACACGATCGCCGATGCCGCACTCGTTGTTTTCGTCGTGGGCCTTCAGACGGTAGGTGCGTCCGATGATCTTCTTGTAGGTCTTGTGAGCCACGCGGTCCTCCACGATGACGACAACGGTTTTGTCCATCTTGTCGGAGACGACTTTGCCCACACGGGTCTTACGGGAGGTAGTTCTAACTTCGCTCATCTCTTAAGCCTCCTTCTTCTCGCGGATAACGGTCTTGACGCGGGCGATGTCCCGGCGTACGGCGGGAATCTTGAGGGGGTTGTCAAGATGGTTGGTGGCGTGCTGCATGCGAAGCATGAACAGATCCTTCTTGAGATCAGCGAGCTTCTGCTCCAGCTCCTCCACGGAAAGGGAACGGATCTCTTCAGCCTTCATCTGCTTCGCCTCCAGTCTCCTCTGCCGCTTCGATCTCGCGGGCGATGAATTTCGTTTTGCAGGGCAGCTTATGGCTGGCAAGGCGGATGGCCTCGCGCGCCGTGGCCTCGTCCACGCCGGCGATCTCAAAGAGAACGCGGCCGGGCTTAACGACGGCGACCCAGTACTCGGGGGAGCCCTTACCGGAGCCCATGCGGGTCTCGGCAGGCTTCTTGGTGACGGGCTTGTCGGGGAAAATCTTGATCCAGACCTTACCGCCACGCTTCATGTAACGGTTCATGGCGACACGGGCAGCCTCGATCTGGTTCGCAGTGATCCAGCAGGGCTCGGTAGCCACGATGCCGTAATCGCCGTAAGCCAGGAAGTTGCCGCGGGTGGCCTTGCCACGCATACGGCCGCGCTGGACGCGACGATATTTCACACGTTTGGGCATCAGCATTATGCGTTGCCTCCTTCCTTGGGAGCTGCGGGAGCCGCGGGACGAGCCGCCGGCGCAGGACGAGAGC
>CAYNZM010000164.1:0-2425 GCA_964401725.1 uncultured Oscillospiraceae bacterium | reverse complement strand
AAGACATAGGAGCGGATCTGGCTGCCCCACTCGATCTTCATCTGCACGCCCTTGATGTCCTCGATCTTCTCGAGGTGTTCCCGCTCTTTGATTTCCGCGAGCTTGGCCCGGAGCATCTGCTTGCAGTTTTCGAGGTTCTGGAAGTGGCTTCGCTCCACCTGGCTCGACACCACGATGCCGGTGGCCTTGTGGATGAGGCGGACGGCGGAGCTGGTTTTGTTGACCTTCTGACCGCCGGCGCCGGAGGAGCGGTAGACCTGCATCTCGTAGTCGTCGTCCCGGAGCTCGATCTCCCCGGCGTCCCCGATCTCGGGCATGACCTCCACCGCGGCGAAGCTGGTCTGCCGGCGGGCGTTGGCGTCGAAGGGGCTGATGCGGACGAGGCGATGCACGCCGTGCTCACTCTTGAGATAGCCGTAGGCGTTCTCGCCTTCGATTTTTATGGTGGCGGATTTGATGCCGGCCTCGTCGCCGTCCTGCCAGTCCATGAGGGTGTATTTGAAGTCGTGGCGCTCGGCCCAGCGGGTATACATGCGGTAGAGCATCTGGGCCCAGTCCTGGGCCTCGGTGCCGCCCGCGCCGGCGTGGAAGGTGAGGATGGCGTTGTTGGCGTCGTACTCCCCGGTGAGCAGGGTGGACAGCCGGAGCTGTTCCATGTCCGCCATGAAGCGCTGGTATCCGTCCTTGAGCTCCTCCAGCATGGACTCGTCGTTTTCCTCGACAGCCATCTCGCAGATGGTGAGCATATCCTCCCAGCCTGCCTCCAGCTTCTCGAAGGTCGCGCATTTGTTCTCCAGGGAACGCAGACGGCGCTGGGCCTTCTGGCTGCGCTCCAGGTCGTTCCAGTAATCCGGCTCCGTGCTCTCAGCGTGGAGCTTTTCGATCTCCGCCCGGGCCTCGTCCAGGTGCATGGACTGTCCAAGCTCCTCGAGCTGCGGGCGGCAGTTATTGAGTTTTACTTTGTATTCGTCAAATTCCAGCATTGCCATAGCGGTTCGTTCCTTCCACAAAATCACGACCTTATTATATACAAAAAACCCCATTCTGTAAATAGCCCTTGCGTTTTCGGAGCCTGCGCCGGTATAATATAGCCAAAGATTTTTCGCGGAAGGAGACGGATGCCATGAACGACCTGTACGACGCGCTGCGTCGGCTGGCGGAGGACCCGGAGGCCCGGGGCGTGCTGGCGGAGGTGGAAGCCACCGAGGGCTCCGCACCCCGCAAGGCCGGCGCACAGATGCTGCTGGGGCCGGACGGGACCTTTTCCGGTACCATCGGCGGCGGCGGGTTGGAGTTCATCGCCCAGCAGGAGGCAAAACAGGTCCTGGAACGCGGCGAGCCTCTGCGCCGGACCTACTCCCTGGGCTCTGCCCCCGGGGAGGCCACCGGAGCCATCTGCGGCGGGAACGCGGCGATCTCCTTCCGTGTCATCGGCGCGGCGGAGGCAAAAACGCTGCTCGCCGATCTTCCCCAGACGCCCCGGGTGATGATCTTCGGCGCGGGACATGTGGGCAAAGCTCTGGCGGATGCTCTGGCCCTGCTGGGTCTTTCTGTGACCGCGGCAGACCCCCGCCCGGAGCTTCTCACCCCGGAGCGCTTTCCCCGCGCGGAGCTTTGCCTCTTCCCGGAGGACCATCCCGTCGTGGACGCGCGGGAAAACGACTACATCGTCATCCTCACCCACAGCCACGCCCTGGACTATGCCCTTCTGCGCCTCGCCATGGCGACCCCCGCCCGGTACGTGGGCATGATCGGCAGCCGCCGGAAATCCGTGCTGTTCCGGAAGCGTCTCGCGGCGGATGGCGTGGACCCCGGGCAGATCGAGGCCCGCCTGCGCACCCCCGTCGGCATACCCATCGGCGCGGAGACCCCGGAGGAGATCGCCGTCTCCATCGCCGCGGAGATCATCGCGGACCTGCGCCGCTAAAGAGTTTTCCGCCCCAACCGTCACGGCGGACGCCGTGCCGCCTTCCTCTTCGGGGGAAGGCTTTTTTTGAAAAAAATAAAATCGGAACCCTGCGAAGCGGTTCCGATTTTACAGAGGAGGAAGGAGCTTGCGGATGTGCAGCTTTCGCCTTTGGCGGAAGCGGAACGGAGCGTGCTTCTTCCGACGTGGTGGTGCGGGCGACGGGACTTGAACCCGTACGCCATTGCTGGCAGCGGATTTTAAGTCCGCTGTGTCTGCCATTCCACCACGCCCGCACGCTCACCCTTCCGGGTTCGCTTTTCTTAGCTTACACCAACCCAAATTATTTGACAAGTATCTTTCGGATCGTTAAAAAAATGTCTAATTTGCAATACGCTCCGCCGGGGGGTATAATAGCCTCAATTAAAAAATAAAAGTAAGGATACGCGCATCAAAATGAACAAGCAGGTATGGACCATTCCTCCCGTGCGGGCCATACCCGAAGAACTCCTGCGGGCG
>CAYNZM010000163.1:0-2426 GCA_964401725.1 uncultured Oscillospiraceae bacterium | reverse complement strand
TTGGCCTTGCCGGTCTTGAAGGCGTGGGTCAGGTGCAGACGGCCGGGGCAGATGTAGGTGCAGGCGCCGCACTCCACGCAGTCCATGAGGTTCAGCTTCTGCATCATGTCGATGTCGCCCTTCTCCTCGTACATGTACATGTAGATGGGCTGCAGGTTCATGGGGCAGGCGGAGAGGCACTGACCGCAGCGGATGCAGGTGGGGTTTTCGATGGTGCGGTCCTCGTCCTCCGCGAAGGCCAGCAGAGACGCCGTGCCCTTGGCGCAGGGGACGTTCAGGTCGTACTGGGCAAGACCCATCATCGGTCCGCCCATGATGATCTTGAAGGGGTCCTTCTGGAAGCCGCCGGTCTGCTCGAACACCCACTGCATCGGGGTGCCGACGCGGACGAGAACGTTTTTCGGCTCAGCGATGGCGGAGCCGGAGACGGTGACGACGCGCTCGATGGCGGGCAGGCCCTCGTAGGCGGCGCGGTAGACGCTGTAGGAGGTGAAGGTGTTGAACACCGCGCAGCCCACCTGGGCGGGCAGGCCTCCGGGAGGAACCTCGCGGCCGGTGATGGTCTGGATGAGGGTCTTCTCTGCGCCCTGGGGGTATTGGCACTTCAGCGGGACGATCTCGATGCCCATGGCCTTGGCGCCGTGAAAGTTCAAAAGGTCTATAGCGAACTTTTTATTCAGCTCGATGCCGAAGTAGGCCTTGTCCACCTTGCAGGCCCGCATGATGAGCTGGATGCCCTTGAGGAGCTCCTCGGGATGCTCCAGCATGGTGCGGTGGTCGGAGGTTATGTAGGGCTCGCACTCCGCGCCGTTGATGATGACGGTGTCCACCTTGCCCCAGCCGCTCGTGATCTTGAAGGCGGTGGGGAACGTGGCGCCGCCCATGCCGACGATGCCGGCCTCGCGGATGATCTCCGCCAGACGCTCGGGTTCGGAGAGGTCCTCCTCCGAGGCGGGGACGACGGTGTCCGCCGGGGTGTCTTTGAAGTCGTTTTCGATGACGACGGCGTCGACCATGTTGCCCAGGTTATTGAGCCGTTTCTCGATCTTCACGACCTTGCCGGAGACGGAGGCGTGGACCGGCGCGGAGACGGGAGCCTTGGCCTCACCGATCTTCTGACCGAGCTTTACCTCGTCGCCCACAGCCACCAGCGGCGAACAGGGAGCGCCGATGTGCTGGGACAGGGGGATCACCACCTGGGGAGGCTGGGGGATGGTGGAGATTGCCGTTTCGTTGGCGGGTGCTTTCATGTCTTTGGGGTGCACACCGCCATGACGCTTGAATAGCATGAGCATCACCTCTGCTTATAATTATTATCTAAAGTATAATATCATACCGGGCCTCGACTTGTCTACAACCGAGCGTGCCAAAAAATTGCAATTTCGTAAGATTTCCGGCAAAATCGGCGCAGAAAGCCTCCCGCCCGGGGGAGCGGGAGGCCGGAAAGGGTCATTCGTCCAGCTTGAGGACCGCGAGAAACGCCTCCGTCGGGAGCTGCACGCTGCCGAGGGAGCGCATCTTCTTCTTGCCCTCTTTTTGTTTTTCCAGGAGCTTTTTCTTGCGGGTGATGTCGCCGCCGTAGCACTTGGCAAGCACGTCCTTCCGCAGGGCCTTGACGGTCTCCCGGGCGATGATCTTGCCGCCGATGGCCGCCTGGATGGGGACCTCGAAGAGCTGCCTGGGGATGTTCTCCTTGAGCTTCTCGCACAGCCGCCGGGCCCGGGGATAGGCCTTGTCCTTGTGGGCGATGAGGGACAAAGCGTCCACGGGATCGCCGTTGAGCAAAAGGTCTACCTTCACAAGCTCCGAGGGGCGGTACTCCGCGAAGTCGTAGTCCATGGAGGCGTAGCCCTTGGTGCGGGCCTTGAGGGTGTCGAAGAAGTCGTAGATGATCTCGCCGAGGGGCATTTCGTATTTGAGCTCCACGAGACGCTCGTCGAGATACGTCAGGCCCTTGTAGATGCCCCGCCGGTCCTGGCACAGGGGCATGATGTTCCCCACGAACTCCTGGGGGGTGATGATGGTCATGTTGACGTAGGGCTCCCGGGCCTCCGCGATGGCGGAGACCTCCGGGTAGTTGTGGGGGTTGTCGACGTATTTGATGGTGCCGTCCGTCAGCTCGATCTCATAGATGACCGAGGGCAGGGTCGTCACGAGGTCCAGGTCGAATTCCCGTTCCAGACGCTCCTGCACGATCTCGAGATGGAGCATCCCGAGAAAGCCGCACCGGAAGCCGAAGCCCAGCGCCACGGAGCTCTCCGGCTCGAAGGAGAGGCTCGCGTCGTTCAATTGGAGCTTCTCGAGGGCGTCCCGCAGGTCGGGGTATTTGGAGCCGTCCTCGGTGTAGATGCCGCAGTAGACCATGCTCCGGGCGGGACGGTAGCCGGGGAGCGGCTCCGTTGCGGGGGTTTCCGCGCCGGTGACGG
>CAYNZM010000162.1:0-2449 GCA_964401725.1 uncultured Oscillospiraceae bacterium | reverse complement strand
TCTCATGGTTGACATAATACAACATCCTTCCCTAAAAGTAAATGCTGTCGCCGTGAGAGGGAAAATTGACTGCTTTCCGGATACGTCAATATGTGCTATAATAAAACGATTTTGGTAATTACGATAAATAACAGGAGGTACATAACATGCTGAACATCGAGAAGAAGACCAATGGGAGCGAGCTGACCGTCGCCCTGACCGGGCGGCTGGACACCACCACCGCGCCGGAGCTGGAAAAGGAGCTGAAGGAAAACCTTGACGGCGTCACCGCGCTCGTGATCGACATGGCTGCGCTGGAATACATATCCTCCGCCGGTCTGCGCGTGCTGCTCTCCGCGCAGAAGATCATGGGCAAGCAGGGTGAAATGAAGGTCACTCACGTCAGCGAGACGATCATGGAGATCTTCGAGGTCACGGGCTTCTCGGATATCCTGACCATCGAGTAAAATTGCAGGACATCTGCAAAACCCATCCGCCGCTGGATGTGTGAAGGGTAAGAAACAGGAGCATACCATATGAAAGTCATTCGGGGAATCAAATTCGGCGGTCTGCAGCAGAAGATATTCAATCTCATGCTGATCTTCATTGTCGCCATCATCGGCGCCTATGCCGCCGTGTCCGCCTATCAGCAGAAAAGCCTGACGGGTATCGTGCAGGAGGCCACAGGCCAGCAGCAGGCGTCCATCACGGCGGTTTCCGAGTCTACGATGGAGGAGGTTTTGGAGGCGTCGCTGACCCAGAGCACGGCGCTGCAGGCCTACATCGCGGACGATCTGTTTGCCGACGTTCGTTCCGACGTGCTGACCCTGCAGGCCTTTGCCGAGGAGCTTTTCGAGCACGCGGACAGCTTCGCCGCTCATCCGGTCAGTCCGCCGTCGGCGTCGAACGACGGCGCCGCCACAGCGCAGCTCATCCATGAGGAGGGTGTCGATCCGGCGGATTCGGAGACGCTTGGACTCGTTGCCAATATGAGCGAGATCATGACGGCGATGTATGAGGCGTCCGATAAGCTCAGCAGCATTTTCGTGGGCACGGCGGACGGGTGTATGGTGCTTGTGAACGACCGTTCGAGCACGTTTATCGGGGCGGACGGATCGCCGCTGACGCTGGACATCCGCCATCGCCCGTGGTACGCGCAGGCGGCGGAGGCCGGGGAGCTGATCTTCACCGGCGTGGAGCTGGACGCCTATACGAATACCCCGATGCTGGAATGCGCCGCGCCGGTCTATCACAACGGAGAGCTCGTGGCCGTCGTGAGCGCGGATATTTATCTGACCTCGATCAATGACTATGTGGAATCCAGAGCCGCCGAGGGCAGCTTCGTATGCGTAGTCAATGAGAGCGGGCAGATCCTTTTCTCCCCGGAGCGGCAGGGTATTTTCAAAGCGACGGTATCCGCCGAGGCGCAGGACCTGCGGCAGCTCGACAATGAAGCGCTTGCCGCGTTCATCGATCAGGCGCTGAAGGATAATACGGGTCTTCAGCAGATCACGATCGGTGGGGAAGAGTATTACATGTCCGGCGCACCCCTGCCGACGGTGGGCTGGGCCGTCCTGTCCGTGGTGGATAAGCAGGTCACCGATCAGCCGACGGAGGCGATGCTGGCAAGCTACGACGAGATCAATGCGAACGCGCTTGAAATCTATGCGGACGGCGCACGGCATTCCGCTCGGACGGTCATCGTGCTGACGGTCGTCATCTTCGTGCTGGCGATCATCGGCGCGCTGGTGCTGGGCGTGCGGATCGTGCGGCCGCTGGAGCGGCTGACGAAGCGCATCAATTCGCAGCTGAGAGGCGGCGCTGTTTTCACAATGGACGACGCCTACCGGACGGACGACGAGATCGAGATCCTGGCGGAGGCCTTCGCGGATCTGACCAAAAGAACGCAGGACTACATCCAGGAGATCATCACCATCACCGCGGAGAAAAAGCGCATCGGCACGGAGCTGGCGCTGGCGACCCGCATCCAGGCGGATATGCTGCCGAACATCTATCCCGCGTTCCCCGATCGGCCGGAGTTCGATATCTACGCGACGATGGACCCGGCGAAGGAGGTCGGCGGTGACTTCTATGACTTCTTCCTCATCGACGACGACCATCTGGGTCTCGTGATGGCGGACGTGTCCGGCAAGGGAGTTCCCGCGGCGCTGTTCATGATGATCTCCAAAATCCTGGTGCAGAACTACGCCATGACGGGCCGCAGCCCTGCCGAGGTACTGAGAGCGGTCAACGATCAGATCTGCGCGAACAACCGCGAGGAGATGTTCGTCACCGTCTGGTTCGGCGTGCTGGATATCCAAACCGGAAAGATCACGGCGGCGAACGCCGGGCACGAATATCCCGCCATGATGCTGACGGACGGGAGGTTCGAGCTTGTGAAGGATAAGCACGGCTTCGTCATCGGCGGCATGGAGGGTATGCGGTACAAGGAATACGAGCTGCAGCTTTC
>CAYNZM010000161.1:0-2547 GCA_964401725.1 uncultured Oscillospiraceae bacterium | reverse complement strand
CCGTTCATGACGAGGAATTCGATGGTATTGTCCAGCATCGCGGAGTCGGAGCCGGAGGCGCTGACCACCGGGAACACCCGGTCCATATTCCCCCGCAGGACAGGGGAGGTCATAGTCTCCTCCCGGGCAAGCATGCGGTCCACATTGCCGCGGATGGTGTTGATCTCCCCGTTGTGGAGGAGGAAGCGGTTCGGATGCGCACGCTCCCAGCTGGGGGTGGTGTTGGTGGAGAAGCGGGAGTGCACCATGGCGATGGCGGAGGCGTAGTCCTCCGACTGCAAATCTTTGTAGAACCCCCGGAGCTGTCCCACCAGAAACATGCCCTTGTACACCACCGTGCGGCTCGAAAGGCTCACCACATAGGTATTGTCGTTCGACTGCTCAAACTCACGGCGGGCCAGATACAGCCGCCGGTCAAAGGGCAGGCCCCGGGGCGTGTCCGCGGGACGGCCCACGAAGCACTGGAGGATATACGGCATGCAGTCCCGAGCGGTTTTGCCCAAAATCGACCGGCAGGTGGGGACCTCCCGCCAGCCCAGGAAGGGAAGACCCTCTTTGCGTAAAATGACCTCCAGCATCTTCTGCGCCTGCCGGCGGGGCAGCGTCTCCTGCGGGAAGAAGAACATGCCCACAGCGTAATCCCCGGCATTGGGCAGGGCAAGGCCGATGTCCGCGGCGGCTTTGCGGAAAAAGGCATGGCACACCTGCACCAGGATGCCCACGCCGTCGCCGGTCTCGCCCAGCGCGTCCTTCCCGGCGCGGTGCTCCAGCTTCTCCACGATCCTCAGGGCGTCGTCCACCGTCTGACGGCTCTGCCGTCCCCGTATGTCTACCACTGCGCCGATGCCGCAGGCGTCGTGCTCCGCGATCTCGCCGTAACGCAGCCATTGCTCGTAGTTCATTTCCCTGCTCATGATCTTTCCTCCAGCGCCGCGTCCACAAACCCCAGAAACAGAGGATGGGGCTTGTTGGGACGGCTCTTGAACTCCGGGTGATACTGAACCCCGATGTAAAACGGATGGTCGGGCAGCTCAATGGTCTCCGCCAGCCTCCCGTCCGGCGAGGCGCCGCCGATGACAAGCCCCGCCTCTGTTAGAACATCCCGGAAGTCGTTGTTGAACTCATAGCGGTGCCGGTGCCGCTCGGAGATTTGATCTGCGCCATAGCATTTTCCCAAAAGCGTTTCCGGTCGTATGACGCAGGGATATGCGCCGAGGCGCAGGGTTCCGCCCTTGTCGATCTCGTCGTTCTGTCCCGGCATGAAGTCGATGACCCGGTACGGCGCGTTCTCGTCGAACTCCCGGGAGTTTGCCCCGGCAAGGCCTGCGACATGCCGCGCAAACTCGATCACCGCGATCTGCATCCCCAGGCACAGGCCGAGATAGGGGACTTTGTGTTCCCTTGCGTACTGTGCCGCGAGAATCTTGCCCTCGATGCCCCGGCCTCCGAAGCCCCCGGGGACCAGGATGCCGTCCACCTCCCCAAAGAGGTCATTGAGGTTTTTCGCCGTGACGGTCTCCGAGTCGATCCAGCGGATGTCGATCTCCGCGCCGAGCGCGTACCCCGCGTGCCGCAGGGCCTCCACGACCGAGAGATACGCGTCGTGGAGCTGGACGTACTTGCCCACCAAGGCGACGGTCACACGCCGGTGCAGGCTGTGGATGGAATCCACCATCGTCCGCCAGTCGTGAAGCTCCGGCGCGGGCGTATCGAGGCCGAGCCTCCGGCACACGATGCCGGAGAAGTCCTGCTCCTCCAGCATCAGCGGGCATTCGTACAGCGTGTCCAGCGTCCGGTTCTCGATGACGCATTCCGGCCGCACATTGCAGAACATGGCGACCTTTTGGAAGATCGTCTCGTCCTGGACGGGTTCGTCGGATCGGAGGACGATGATGTCCGGGTGGATGCCCATGCCCTGCAGCTCCTTGACGGAGTGCTGGGTGGGCTTTGTCTTGTGTTCGCTGCTGCCGTGGAGGTAGGGGACGAGAGTGACGTGGATATACAGAGTGTTTTCCTTGCCCTGCTCCAGCCCCACCTGCCGGATGGCCTCGATAAACGGCTGTCCCTCGATGTCGCCGATGGTGCCCCCCACCTCCGTGATGACCACGTCCGCGTCGGAGTGCTTCCCGACATTGTAGATGAACTCCTTGATCTCGTTCGTGATGTGGGGGATGATCTGCACGGTGCTGCCGAGGTATTCGCCCCGGCGCTCCTTGTTCAGCACATTCCAGTACACCTTGCCGGTGGTGAGGTTTGAGAACCTGTTCAGGTCCTCGTCAATGAACCGCTCATAGTGGCCGAGGTCGAGGTCCGTCTCCGCGCCGTCCTCGGTGACGTACACCTCCCCGTGCTGATAGGGACTCATGGTGCCGGGGTCGACGTTGATATAGGGGTCCAGCTTCTGGGCCGCCACCTTCAGGCCCCGGGCCTTCAGAAGCCGTCCCAGGGACGCCGCCGTGATTCCCTTGCCGAGGCCGGACACCACGCCGCCGGTCACGAATATGTATTTCGTCATGAAGAACACCACCTTATCTGCGTTGACACATC
>CAYNZM010000160.1:0-2558 GCA_964401725.1 uncultured Oscillospiraceae bacterium | reverse complement strand
ACCACCAGCGAGGTGTAGGTATTTTCGTTGTTCAGGGTTTTGTAGGGCTCGGGCCAGGGGACGGTGTTCTTCGGCCGGTCCAGCACGGAATAGGGGGTGTGCAGGGGGCCGGGGTCTGTCACGGGCGGCGCTCCCAGGGTGGGAGGCGGCGGCGGATTGGGGTTCGGGTCCGTCAGCCGCTCGAACTCGCCGTGGGCCCAGTCGAAGTGGTCCATCCGAGTCAGAATGTCCGGGCAGACATGCTCATGCAGGTACTTCCACTCCCCGTCCACCAGAACAAAGTCGGAGCCGTACCGCTCCCAGAGGACGTTGCAGTAGGGACGTCCGTCGTCCGTCAGCCGGGAGTGGATGACGCCGGGGGTGATGAAGCTGCCCCGGGCGGATTTGCCGTCCTCCGCCACCTCGATGACGTCCGTCACCAGGGTGTGGACAGAAGCCTCCATGAGAGGCCGGGGGTCCTTGCCGGTGACCTCGGGATAGCGCTCCCGAATCTCCAGCCAGTTCTGGAAGCACATGGCGTCGTAGTCCGCGACGGAGCCCCACCAGACCTGATCCCCGCCCCGCATACGGCCGAAGGCGTGGGCCCAGGAGGCGTTCTCGTCCATGCACCAGATCTCATCCCACTCGCCGGTGGCGTCGGCACGGCCATGGAGATAGGTATGGCGGGCCTTGACATTTTCCACCTCCTGGGAGGCGGCGGCGTTCAAAATGCGCTGATGAAGGGTCATTTCACTCATTTGTAGTTCCTCCCCTCTTTGGCTCCGTAGTGCTTCTGCTTCGGGGCCTTCCAGCCCTCGGGGCCGTAGCTGATGTCGTCCGACCAGGTCTCATAGGGCTCCGGCATGGCGGGATAATCGTCCCACCAGTTGAACGCGCCGTCGTGGATGAGCTGCTTTACGGTGGGCTCACCGAAATCGGCCAGGTCCCTGGCATAGTCGGGATAGGGGTCCTGATCGGAGTAATCCGCGCCGGCCTCGCTCACGAGGTCCACCGCCGCCACGAGGTGCCATATTTTCCACCGGCCGTCTTCTTTGACGAAGTCGAAGGCCACCTTCTCGGGCATCCAGAGGGCCTTGGCGGTGCCGTCGCCGTTTGCCTCCGTCTCGTTCGCGATGGAGTAGAACAGGCCTTTGGCGGTCTTGCCGTCCCCGGCCAGCTCCACGAGGCCCGTGGTGGCGGGATGGAAGGCCATGTAACCGTCGCCATGGCGCTTGTCGTACCAGGCGCGGATGGCGTCCATGCCCACGTACCAGCCAATGTTCTTGCCGAAGGCGGCGGTCTTCCGGTGGTCCGGCTCCTGCACCCAGAGTTCGTCCAGCTCCCGGCCGCGCCAGTCGTTTGCGATGTATACGCTGCGCTTGTACACGAGCTTTTTGATCTCCTCTACGTCCCAGACGCGGGCGATGAGCTCTTCGTCGGAATAATTCGTTCTGAACATGAGTAAGCTCCTCCCCTCTTATACGGCGTAGCTGAAGGTATCAGCAAAGGTCTCATAGGGCTCCGGGATGGCCGGGGCCTCAGTGATGGGACGGTCCGGGGCATAATACGCCCGGACGGTCCTGGCCTCGGTGTAGGCGGGATAGCGGAAATCCGCCAGCGCCGCAAACTCCGGCAGGTCGGGGTATGCCTGGACGGGCCTTCCCCAGCTCTGGCCGCAGGTGCTGTCCACGTCATTCACATACTGCATGTGCCAGATGCGCCAGCCGTCCGCCTCCCGGACAAAGTCCACGGCATACCAGCCCAGGGTCCAGCGGGCCCGGGGACCGCAGGCCTCCACGTCGTTCTTGGCTCCCTGGCAGTACCAGAGGCCCTTGGCGGTCTTGCCGTCCCCGGCCACCTCGATGATGGGGCAGTACATGGGCATGACCTTGAAGGGGCCGATGCCGTAGATATCTTCCTCGCTCATGCCGCCGAGACGCTCCGGGAAGCGCTTCTGCAGAAGGCTCGCCACCAGGGCGTTCCGGTCCCGGCAGGCGGCATAGTACGCCTTCACGGCCTCCGCGCCGCGGTAGACGCCGTCGTTGAAGGCCAGGGTGGGTTCGTTCTCGCTCCAGAAGCGGGAGAAGACCTCCTGCTCGCGGTTGAGAAGGACGATGTTCGCAAACTTGCCCATCAGATTCTTGATGGCGCGCTGGTCCTCCCACCGCTGAGTGAGCTGTTCCGTCGTATACATTCGGTGCGTTTCCTCCTTTTTTATCGGTAGCTCAGGGCGCTTACGGCGTCGTAGGCGTCCCGGGTGGCGTTCATGATCTTCGCGGCCTTGTTGGCGTCGCCCACGACGTAGAACTCCTTCACGAGCGGACGCAGAGCCTCCACCTCCGCGGCTCTCGACCGCATGCCGGAGGCCATGATGACGTTATCCGCGGGATAGAAGACCTCGCTGCCGGCCTTGTCGATGGCGTAGACGCCGGTTTCGTCGATCCTGGAGCAGCGCATGCCCATGGCGGGATGGATCTTATCGCTCGTCTCGATCTCGTGCATCAGCGCGATGCGGTGCATCCGCCCGCAGTTGATGGCAAGCTCGTCGATCATCTCGAGGATCGTCACGTCGTGGCCCT
>CAYNZM010000159.1:0-2604 GCA_964401725.1 uncultured Oscillospiraceae bacterium | reverse complement strand
CGTCCCCAGCTTGGAAGGCTGGTGCACTAGCCGTTGTGCTACGCCCGCAAGCCTAGTGATTTTATCATTCGAAAAGGGGATTGTCAAGTGCTTCCGGGGGGATTTTCATTATTTTTCGCGGAGACAGGGCGGACATCCTCCTCGTGCCTGAGGATATGGATGACGCCGGCGGCTTCGAGGCTCGCGATGATGGCGCAGGTGATGGGCAGGCCGAACAGCCCCACGCCCCCGAAGAGCTTCAGTCCCACGAACATGGACATGAGGGTGATGATAGGGTGCAGGCCGATCTGCCGTCCGACGATGCGCGGCTCGATATACTGCCGGACGCAGACCTCCACGACGTAGAGGACCAGCAGGCCGACGCCCCGGGCGGTTTGTCCGGAGAGGAGCGAAATGACGCACCAGGGCACGAGGATCGTACCCGCGCCGACGATGGGGAAGATGTCGAACACCGCGATGGCCAGGGCGATGAGGAAGGCGTTTTTCATGCCGAGAACGAGCATGCCGACGAGC
Source organism: uncultured Oscillospiraceae bacterium (assembly GCA_964401725.1). Classification (GTDB taxonomy): domain Bacteria; phylum Bacillota; class Clostridia; order Oscillospirales; family Oscillospiraceae; genus CAJOIG01. The sequence goes on along the minus strand of CAYNZM010000159.1, from coordinate 2,091 downwards.
ATCTCCAGAAAGGTGACGCCCATGATGATGGCATAGCCCCGGCCGTACTTCCGCAGGATGCCGCCGAGGGCGTCCTTCGATTCCTTGACGACGACCCTTGCCCGGTCCGGGACCTGCCGCAGGAGAAAGGCGGTCATGCGGTGGAAGTCCACGGTCATGAAGATCGTGGCGATCACGCAGATCACGGCGGAGATGAGGTGACTGGGAATCTTTGTCACCCAGCCGGACAGGAGGGAAAACAGCCCCATGGACGCGCTGGTGACGGCGGAGCCGATGGAGGACGTGATGCTCGGCAGGGCCTGCCGGACCTGCTCCGCCGCGCTGGGATCGAAGCGGGCCACCAGCTCCTGCACCGAGGCGGCGAGGCCCTCCAGCCCCGGGGCGAGGGTATCGCGGTAAAACGTGGGCAGATAGGGCGTTACCTCCGCCGCCAGGGCCACGAGCCGGCTCGTGATGAGTACCACCAGCCCGCCCAGCAGAGCAAAAAACACCAGCAGGCACAGCGCCGCGGCAAGGTTGTATTTCATGTGGGCCCGAAGGGTCAGAAACCGGATGGCGGGCGTCAGCAGCCACGCGAACAGAAACGCGATGAAAAACGGACCGATGAGGTTCAGCAGATACCGGAACACGAGGAACACGATGCCCACGATTACGGCGTAATAGGCGGCGTTCACGAGAAAACGCCGGCGGCGGTCGAGGGTGGACGTAGGATCACTTCCTTGACAGATGTGGTTTTTGTGACGATGCTGTGCGGTTCCCTCAAAAGAACATACCATTGTTGCGAATTCTTGTCAAATGCAAGATTTAGCTTGTGTATTATAAGATAAGATTATATAATTAAAAAAGTTAAACAAAATATTTTGATAAGGGAGCGCACTATGGATACGAAGACATTCTCCAAGGTCCTCGTCGCGAACCGCGGCGAGATCGCGATCCGCATCTTCCGCGCCTGCAATGACCTCGGCATCCACACCGTGGCGATCTACAGCAAGGAAGACACCTACAGCATGTTCCGCACCCGGGCCGACGAGGCATATCTCATCGGCGAGCACGACAGCCCCCTGGGGGCATACCTCAACATCGACGCCATCATCGACCTCGCAAAAAAGCACGGCGTGGACGCCATCCATCCCGGCTATGGCTTCCTGTCCGAGAACGCGGCGTTTGCCAAAGCCTGCGAGGAGGCGGGCATCAAGTTCATCGGACCGTCCTCCGACATCCTGGCCCAAATGGGCGATAAGCTCTCCGCGAAGGACATGGCGATCCGCTGCGGCGTGCCCATCATCCCGGGCTCCACCGTGCCGCTGAAGGACGGCAAGGAAGCCCTGGAAAAGGCCATCGAGTACGGCTTCCCCATCATTCTGAAGGCGGCGGCCGGCGGCGGCGGACGCGGCATGCGCCGGTGCGACACCGAGGACGAAGTTGAGGCGGCCTACGATCTTGTCCACTCCGAGGCGGAAAAAGCCTTCGGAAACGGCGACATCTTCATCGAGAAATACCTTGTGGAGCCGAAGCACATCGAGGTCCAGGTCCTGGGCGACGAGCACGGAACCCTCTACCACCTGGGCGAGCGGGACTGCTCCCTCCAGCGCCGCTACCAGAAGGTCGTGGAGTTCGCCCCCGCCTGGAGCGTCCCGCAGGACACCATCGCCGCCATTCGCGCCGACGCCGTCAAGATCGCAAAATCCGTGGGCTACACGAACGCCGGCACCCTGGAATTCCTCGTGGACAAAAACGGCGGGTACTACTTCATCGAAATGAACCCCCGCATCCAGGTGGAGCACACCGTCACGGAGCTCGTCACGGGCGTGGACCTCGTCCGGGCGCAGATCCTCGTGGCGGAGGGATACCCCCTTTCCGTGCCGGACATCGGCCTGAAAAGCCAGGACGACGTGCACATCAACGGCTTCGCCATCCAGTGCCGCGTCACCACCGAGGACCCGAAGAACAACTTTGCTCCCGACAACGGCAAGATCACGGCCTACCGCTCCGGCGGCGGCTTCGGCGTGCGCCTTGACGGCGGCAACGCCTCGACCGGCTCCGTCATCAGCCCGTATTACGACAGCCTCCTCGTCAAGATCACCTGCTGGG
>CAYNZM010000158.1:0-2687 GCA_964401725.1 uncultured Oscillospiraceae bacterium | reverse complement strand
GAAGAAAATAGTATGTTTGATGATGTGCTTATGCTTTCTTCTGCAAATGCTTCAGCCCGTGTGTGTGCGGGCTGAAGAAACACAGGCGGAAACGCAGGAAGAAATTATGGAAGCATACACAGAGGAAGGCGTGGAAAAAATTACAGAAGCATCCACAGAGGAAATCGTAGAAGAAATTACAGAAGTCTCCACAGAGGAGAACATAGAAGAAAATCCAAATATATCCATAGAGGATAGCATAGCCATAATTACAGAGGAAAACACGAAAGAAATTACCAATACATCCATAGAGGAAAACATAGCTGTCATTACAGAGGAAACAGATGAAGGAGTCATGGAAATTTCAGAGGATTACACACATACGGATGAGAATGGCAATGTATTTACCTATACGCTGGATGAAAACAGTCAGGCGGTTATCCATGGGATCACACTTTCGGGTGCTGTACTTATCGTTCCGTCAGAACTGGATGGATATGTGGTTGCGTCGGTGGAGAGTGAGAATACATGCGTGGTAACAAATCCAGACGTTTATATACCGGAACTTACAGTTTCCAGCACATCTATAGGACCAAATGCTTTTGCAGGATTAAGCATAGGGACACTTACCATCGCAGAGGGAGTTGCCAGTTTTCCCGGATATGTGGGAACAGATACCAGCCATGTATGGAAACAGTTTGGTGAATGTACCATAGGCCATGTGAATTATGAAGCAGCAAATATACAGGTATCCATTCCACTGGCACTTGCAACGCAGCCAAATGTTCATGGAATATTTGCAGGCTCTGAAATAGGCAGTGTCAGTTTTGGTGAAAATGTTGAGAGCATAGCACCATTTCTTTTTTGCGGGGCATACCTGCAGATGGATGAATTATCCATAAATGTGCCAAAAATCGGTGCAATGGCATTTAGTGGAGAAAATATACAGATTGGAAATCTGATTTTTGAAGAAAATGCCAGCGCACTTGGCGAATCGCCCTATGATTCTACAACATATCATTATTATGCACAGTTTGCAGGAGCGAAAATAGGCAATGTAACCTTAAGAGCTTCTGCTATGGGATTAGAGCATACGCTGCTTCCAGCAGCAAGTGTGACGTTAAGAGGTCCTTTTTATGAATCGGAAATAGGAGGAATCACGATTGGTGAAAATGTCGGAACGATTCCGGAAATGATGTTTTGTGATGCGAATATGAATCTGGAGGCATTGGAACTGCATGTGCCGGAAATCGGAGCATTTGCATTCTCTGGTACGGGAATTTCCATAGGAACACTTACCATTGGAAGTGAGGTGGAAATTTTTGCAGAATCCTATTTCAGTACAAGCAACAACCACAGGTACAATCAGTTTCAGCATGCGGCAATTGGAAAGGTTATTTATCAGGCAGTATCAGCAGATATTTCACATGTATCTGGAAATGCTGCCACGGATTATACCTATGGCATGTTTTATGAGGCAGAAATTGATGAGCTGGCCATTGGAGAAGGTGTGGACAGCATACCGGAATATCTTTTTGATAATGCAAAAATGGATTTGGAAAGTCTGACCATAAATGCAAGGGAAATCGGTTCCAATGCATTTTCCGGTGAGAATATATCCATTGGCACATTAACCATCGGGCAGGATGTGGAAGTATTTCCAGCCTCATATTTCAGTACATCTGCTTCACATGAATACCAGCAGTTTGCAGCTTCCAATATAGGAACGGTATATTATTATGCACCTGCTGTGACATTATCTTATACAGCCGGTTTATCTACCCTTACCAGTGTTTATGGAATGTTTCAAAAAGCAGACATTGGTGAGGTATATATCGCTGAAAATGTTGAAATTATTCCGGAGTACCTGTTTGACAGTGCAGTGATGGAACTAGAGAGCCTGTCCGTAAATGCAAAAGAGATTGGTGCAAATGCGTTTGCAGGTGCATCCATATCCATCGGGACACTTACCATTGGTCCGGATGTGGAAATTTTTGCAGAGTCCTATATCAGTACGGTAAGTTCGCATAATTACAAGCAGTTTGCGGCAGCGACAATTGAAACTGTAAATTATAATGCAGTAGCGGCAGACCTGACACATACAGCAGCCAAAGGTGCAACAGGCGGTGTATATGGAATGTTCTGGAAAGCAGATATTGGAACTGTGGCAATCGGGGAAGATGTTGAGGTGATTCCAGAGTACTTATTTGACAGTGCCAAAATGACACTGGACGAGCTGTATCTGGATGTCAGGGAAGTTGGTGCAAATGCTTTTTATGGAAGTTCGATATCCATTGGAACACTGACTATCGGGGAAGATGTGGAAGAATTTTCAGAATCCTATTACAGTACCATATCAAGCCACAAGTATCTGCAGTTTGGATATACCAGTATCGGAACTGTAAACTTTCTTCCAGAGGCACTTGTGCTTAGTAATGATATTGCATCCATCAGCACGACATCGTCTTTCAATGCACCATTTAAAGGCTGTACAATTGGCGTGCTCAATATTTCGGATGGTGTGGCTTCGATTCCTGGGTATTTGTTTATGAATGCCAAAATGACACTGGAAAATTTAGCGGTTAAGGCAGAGAGTGTGGGAACATATGCTTTTTATAGTTCTGACATTTCTATCGGGGAACTGACAATCGGGGAAAATGTAAGTGCATTTCTTACGGATCTGTCAGGAAAAAGTGCTGCATTTGGAT
>CAYNZM010000157.1:0-2849 GCA_964401725.1 uncultured Oscillospiraceae bacterium | reverse complement strand
CCGATGCGGTGATCCGTCACCCGGCCCTGGGGGAAGTTATAGGTGCGGATGCGCTCGTTGCGAAAGCCCATGCCGATCTGGCTGCGGCGCTCATCCGCCCGGGCCTCCGCCTGCCGCTGCCGCTCCGCCTCCGCCAGCCGGGAGGCCAGGATCGACAGGGCACGGGCTTTGTTTTTGTACTGGCTGCGCTCATCCTGGCACTCCACCACCGTGCCGGTGGGGAGATGGGTGACGCGGATGGCCGTCTCGGTCTTGTTGACCTTTTGCCCTCCGGCACCGGAGGACCGGAACACATCAATGCGCAGCTCCGAGGGGTCGAGGGAATATTCCGTCTCCTCCAGCTCCGGCAGCACCGCCACCGTAGCGGTGGAGGTGTGGATGCGGCCCTGGGTCTCCGTCTCCGGGACGCGCTGGACCCGGTGGACGCCGCTCTCGAATTTCAGCCGAGAATAGGCTCCGTCCCCCTCGATGACGGCGCTGATCTCCTTGATGCCGCCGAGAGCGGTCTGGCTGAGGTTTGCCACGGACACGCGCCACCCGCGTTTTTCGGCGTACATGGCGTACATCCGATAGAGGCTGTGGGCAAAGAGCGCGGATTCCTCCCCGCCGACGCCGCCGCGGATCTCCAAAATGACGTTTTTCCCGTCGTTCGGGTCCCGGGGCAGCAACAGAGTCTTGAGGGCCAGTTCCTTTTCCGGGATGGCATTTTCCGCCGCGTCCAGCTCTTCTTTCGCCAGGGCCCGCAGCTCCGGGTCCGCCTCCCCGTCCAGAAGCTCCCGGGCCTCCGCCGCCTGGGTCTTCACCCGGCGAAGCTCCCGCCATGCCTCCACCACGGGAGACAGCTCCTTCTGCTCCTTGGCAAGCTCCGCGTACTTCTGGGCGTCGGAATAGACCTCCGGCGCATTCATCTGGGCGGTGAGCCGCTCATATTTTTCTTCGATCTCCGTGAGTTTTTCGTCCATATACTATCCTTCTCAGGCGCGAGTTGGGCTTGGTGACGGACCGCTGTCGTCGAAGGGTATACCTCGCAACAGTTACCACGACGTTGCTCGGCACACCCTTCTCCTCCACGGTCTCGCCTTTGGCTTACTCCGCGCGCCTATCAGCCGGTTCCGTGCGTTTTGCGTATCACACCATGGCGGGGGTGGTGCGCCAGTCGGAACCGCCCCGGCGCTCCTCCATCACATCATAGCCCAGGACGTAGAAATCCCGGGCGTTGGCCGTCAGCTCGAACACCGCGCGGTCGGCGTCCGGCAGGTCCTTTGCGGCGGCGGGCTTCGTGATGACGGGAATGTCCTCCCCCGCGCTCCGCAGCAGGGTCCGGCCCCGCTCCGTGGAAGCGAGGAGCCGCGCGTATCCCGGCGCTCCCACGGCGTCCTCCGCACTTACTCCCAGGGCCGCGCACATCACCATCCGGCGCAGGCGGCTGAGAGGATACCGCTTCGTCTTCACGGCGGATAGGACCGCCTCCACGGAGGGCTCCGTCCGTACGGCCTTGTACAGTCGATTTCCCAGACCCTCGGTGGCGTCGGGCAGGGCGTTGAAGTCCTCCGGGCCCAGCAGACGCAGGCGGGAGAGAATCGCCTCCTCCAGCGCCGCCATGGTCACAGGACCGCGGCCCTCGTCCATCCGCTCCCGGGGCATGGATCGGGCTCCGGCGGGCACGTACGCCGCGATGTCCTCCCCCGCCTCCATCATGGAGCGGAGCTGGCTTGCGGAGCGCTTCGGTCCGTCGGTCACGCTGTCGTGGCCCACGTCGCCGCGGAGGGTGGTCAGAGGGATCATATCGGAATGCAGAGCGAACAGCGCTTTCATGTATTCCGCCGCAAGGGTGTTGTTGGGCGTCTCGAGAAGCCGCGCCTCCGGGCCCAGGACCTCGTGGAGCACGCTCTCCCGGGCGGCGGCAAAGGACACCCCCCAGGCGGACATATGGTCCCGGATGCGCTCGATGTTCTCCGGGTCGGCGGCGGCAAGGGCCAGGGCCGTCAAGGGCGCGAGATCGCCGCACTCGCTGCCGAAGGAGAGATGCGTCACGATCCCGAGGCGGTCCAGAAGACTCACCGCGCCATAGGCAAAGCGCTCCGCCGAGGCGACGCACCAGGGCAGCGGCAGCTCGAAAACCAGGTCCGCGCCGCATTTTGCCGCGGCCTCCGCCCGGGCGTGCTTGTCAAAGGCGGCAGGAGCGCCCCGCTGGACGAAATCCCCGCTCATGACGCACACGATGGGCGTATCGGGACCGCCGGCCTGCTCACGGCTGCGGCGGAAGTGTTCGTAATGTCCGAGATGGAAGGGGTTGAACTCCCCCACGACGCCGATCACGCTCATTCGCGTCACCTTCCTCTTGCGTTTTTCGGAATTTGCTGTAAAATAGATTTGATATGCCTATATTTTACACGAATAAAAATTTTTTACAAGACGAAAGGACGCGACCATGAAAATTCTTGTCATCAACTGCGGCAGCTCCTCCCTGAAGTATCAGCTTCTTGACATGGAGGGCGAGAAGCTGCTGGCCAAGGGCCTCTGCGAGCGCATCGGCATCGGCGGACACCTTTCCCACAAACCTCAGAACGGCAAGCCCGTCTTCGACGAGGACGTGCCCATGCCCACCCACACCGAGGCCATCGCCGCCGTGCTGGACAAGCTGACCTCCGCCGAATACGGCGTGGTCGCCAGCATGGACGAGATCGGCGCTGTCGGTCACCGCGTGGTCCACGGCGGCGAGAAGTTCGCCGAATCCGTAAAGATCAACGACGACGTCATGGCCGCCATCGCGGAGTGCATCCCCCTGGCTCCCCTCCACAACCCCGCCAACATCACCGGCATCGAGGCCTGCAAGGCCGTCATGGGCG
>CAYNZM010000156.1:0-2853 GCA_964401725.1 uncultured Oscillospiraceae bacterium | reverse complement strand
TCTCCGGCCACGCCTGCCAGCAGGAGCAGATGACCATGATGGCCCTGACGAAGCCGAAGTTCTTCATCCCCGTCCACGGCGAGCATCGCATGCTCCGCCGTCACGCGGAGCTGGCCCAGGAGATGGGCATTCCCGCGAACAACACCGTCGTTGCCACCCTCGGCGAGATCATCGAGCTCACCCCGAAGACCATCCGCAAAAACGGTACCGTCCCCTCCGGCCGGACCCTGGTGGACGGCGAGATCGAAGGCGGCGTCCAGACCGTCGTCCTCCGGGACCGCCAGCACCTGGCCTCCGACGGCATGATCGTGGTCATCATGACCATGTCCTCCCAGGACGGCAGCCTGATCTCCGATCCCGAGATTGTAACCCGGGGCTTTGTGTACGTCAAGGACAACGCCGATCTCATGGAGGAGATGCGCCGGGTGGTGTTCGAGAGCATCGAATCCTGCGAGCGGCAGCATATCACCGACTGGGCCGGCATCAAGGGCAAGATCAAAACGAATCTCTCCGGCTACCTCTACAAAGCCACCCGCCGCAGCCCGATGATCCTTCCCGTCATCATGGAGGTCTGACATGAACATCCAGGTTTGGGGACGGAGCAAGTGCTTCGACTCCAGAAAAGCGGAACGATACTTCAAAGAACGCCGCATCAAATACCAGTACATCGACCTTCTGCGCTACGGCATCAGCCGGGGGGAGCTCACCAGCGTAAAAAACGCGGTGGGCCTCCCGGCTCTGAGCGACGCCCCGGAGATCGCGTACCTCGCCTACGACGCGGACAAGCTCGAAAAGCTCCTGGAATACCCGGAGCTTCTCCATACCCCCATCGTCCGCAACGGCAGGCAGGCCACCGTCGGCTATTGCCCCGAGGTCTGGAAAACCTGGGAGTGATCCTTTGCAGGCAACATGGAACGGCACGACCGCGATGGTCGCGCCGTTTTTTACATTGTATGAAACCATTTGGAGCGTAGCAGCGATATTATAAGTGACGATCGTCAAATGCAGCGGGAGGTGATACGGTGGACGAGAAGCAGGCCCTGCGTGCGCTGAAGAAACAGGAGGAAGCGGCTCTGGCGTGGTTCATCGGGCGGTACGCGCCCTATGTGAATACGATCCTGTTCCGCATCCTGGGCGAAAGCATGTCGCTTTCCGACATAGAGGAGACGTCCTCCGATGTGTTTCTAGTGCTGTGGCAGAACGCCGGAAATATCCGAACGGGACACGTCAAGGCTTATCTCAGCGCCGTGGCCCGCCATCGGGCCCGGGACCGTCTGCGGAAGGCGGGGCGTGAACAGCCGCTGGAGGGCGACGAGATCACCGTCTCGGGCGAGGATGTGGAGCGCATGCTGGTTTTTCGGGAGCAGGCGGCCATCGTGCGCCGTTCGATCCTGCGCATGAAGCAGCCCGACCGAGAAGTCTTTCTGCGCCGCTTCTATTATTACCAGCCGCTCGCTCAAATCGCGGAGGAGATGGGGCTCAATCTCTCCACGGTCAAAACCAAGCTGCGCCGCGGGCGCGAAAAGCTGAAAGATGAATTGCGAAAAGGAGGCTATGACATTGAAGCTGAGGATTACTGACATGCTGGACGGCGTCCGGGATGATACCGTCCCCCTTCGGGAGCTGGACATCATTGCCTCCGAGCGAATCAAGGAGGTAGCGATGAAGAAAATCTATTTACAGGATATGGGAGAAATAACAAAGAACAGGCCCCGGCGTGCTGTGCGCATGGCGATTCTCGCGGCGGTGCTTCTGCTGGCGCTGTCCGTGACGGCCCTGGCGTCGGGACGGCTTTGGCGAAGCGTGAACTTCGACGGCGAGGAGGTTGGCGCCATAGAACCCATCGCCACTGTCCCGCCCGACGCGGAGGAGATTTCCCTGCTTGACGAAGCGCTGCACGAGGAAGCCAATGCCATCCTGACGGAGACGGACAAAAGCGAACTCGTGGTCATCCGCTGGGAGGACGGCTCCTGTGAGTCCTGCGGCCGCTGGGCGCGGATCGGCTCCTTGGAGGAACTGAGGGAGCTTCTGGGGCGCGATAACTCCGGGCTGACCGTGCCCGTTTCGATCCCCGAGGGCTTCCGGCTCATAAACGGCACCGTGTACTATCAGGTCGCCGCGGGCCATGAGTACACGACGGCCTCCACGGAAGTGCATGAAGGCTTCACGGTGGAGCGCTATGCTGTGCCGGAAGAGGGTGATTTTATTTCCGGCTATATGCTTGATTTCGCGGATGATGCCGGTATGGAGCTCCACCTGTTCGCCGGTATGCAGGACGAAGGCGAGTGGAGCTTCCAGGCGGAGGAAAACGGCCGCGTTGAAACGTTCGGGGTTGAGGGCATGGAGAAAGCGCTGCTGATCGGCTGTGAGGATCATTCTTCGGTGTATCTTCTGCAAATGCTGGAGGAACCGATCCCGTACACCTCAACCTTCCTTCTCATGGATGAGCACGCGGACTGGTCTGCGGTGTACACCGAGGCGGTTTACCAGGCATATCTGCAGTCCGCGGATGCCGATATGCTCCTGGGGATGATCGCCCCGTGACCTTGTAAAAAAACTCTGGAATAAAACGCAAAGCGAAAGCCTCCGTGTCGGGTGACACGGAGGCTTGATTATTATGTTTTCGCGCTTCTCAGATGAGGTTCAGGACCAGGGTGAGGACCACGAAGGCCAGGGCGACCCACTTGGTCATCTTCGCGAGGCGGGCGTCCCAGGTCTTGGCCTTAGTTTTGGTCATGAAGGTGTCGGCCGCGCCGCTGATGGCGCCGGAAAGGCCGGAGCGCTTGCCGCTCTGCATGAGGACGACGGCGGTCAGAAAGACCTCGGTGAGAAGAAGCAGTATCGTAAGAGCAA
>CAYNZM010000155.1:0-2859 GCA_964401725.1 uncultured Oscillospiraceae bacterium | reverse complement strand
ATATGTTCCATGGTCGTTACCTCCATAAAGAATATAGAAAGATTTTACCGCAAAAAGCGCGTATTGTCAATATCAATCTTGGACAATTGCATGGAAGAAAATCAAGAACCGGTAGAAATGTCAATATAATAATCAATATTGTCCTTGTTTTGCTCAAAAAGGTTTCTAAGGTAGGCATCCTGTGCGGCCACCATTTCTGCAGGGGGATTCAATTTTGTGAACTCGATTCCGTGTTCTTCACAGTATTGCTTGCCGATATGATCAAGCATTTTCTGCCGGGTAATCGTACGTGGAGCTTGCTCTTCAATTTTGGCAAGATATTCATCAAAAGTCATGCCCGAACCAGCCAGGTACGCATCCATCATTTCTTTCCCTCCTGGATTTTCGTATGCGCGGATCGTATTCTGGACCATGGATTGGATTTCTTCATCCGTTGCGGATAGTCCGAGACGTTCCGCCTCCTCTAACAAAATCAAAGTTTCAATGATCGAGTTGATGATCTCAAGATCAGACCGTACTGTGGTCGCATTTTGGTTTTTCAGCGCATCCAGTTCTTTGTAGTACGCAACCACGGAAGCTCGAATTTCATTGTCCTTATACTTGGCGACAATCGGATCGCTGACATTGGGATCGGTAGGATTGCCGGTTGCTTGCTGGAATAATTGACCGGCTAAGTAGAAAATATTACCGCCTGCTGCTGCGTAGGATACCCCAAAACCGAGAAGAAGAACTGTCAAAACGATACATACAGAGGCAGCCAGGGAGACCCATTTTTTCCAATGGGCGGGTTTTATTTCCCGCTGTCCCGGGGCGGCTTCGGTTATGAATTGGTCATCCACCTGGCTCAGGACTTCCAGAAGGCGCTGTTCGCTCATACTGCAATTCCCTCCTTTTCCAGAAGCTGCCGCAGCTTTTCCCGGGTTCGCAGCAGGGTCATTTTCACTTTGCTGACACTGACACCCTGGTCCGCCGCGATCTGGTAGACGGTGCAGAGGTACCAGTAGCGCTGCAGGAAGATCACCCGGGTCTGCTCCGGCAGGGAGGCCAGGAAGTCATTCAGCAGCTGGGCCAGGGCCATATCCTCGATGATCTGCTCCGTGGTTTTGGGATCCGGGATGCACTCGTGGAGCTCCTCCAGCACCAGGGGCGTTTGGGAGGGGGCGCGGAGCTGGGCACGGTTGTATTTGTAGCGGTTCAGGGCGGTGTTGCGGGTGATCTTGCCGAGAAAGGCAGACAGGGGATCCGGGCGGTGGGGCGGGATGGATTGCCAGGCCTTCAGGTATGTATCGTTGACGCACTCCCGGCTGTCGCCTTCGTTATAGAGGATGTTGAAGGCAATGCCACGGCAGAAATTGCCGTATTTTTTGTCGGTTTCATCAATGGCGTCTTCACAGCGGGCCCAGTACAGGTCTACGATTTGATTGTCTTCCATAGCGCTCACTCCTTTCACCCTATATCACAACAACGCCGGGCAGTTGGTCACACTTTTTTGTAAAATTATAGCATATTTTATGTCGATTGTACAGAAAAAAGGTCCCACCCCGGGTGGGGTGGGAGGGAATTACCGGTTGCCGGGGAGATTTTGGTTGATTTTGTCGGTTTTGGCTTTGGTGACGCGGTAGATGATGCGCCAGATCAGGGCGTAGCCGGCGATAAAGATGGCGGTGAAGATCAGCACCGGGATCAGCTGCCGCTGGAGCCAGCCGTTGAGCAGGTAGATCAGGATATAGGCGCAATACAGGATACCGCCGTGGATGGCAATGGCGCTGCCCAGGGGCAGGCGGTCGATCTGGTAAATGGCGGTGCAGCCGCCGACGATCAGGGCCAGCAGCGTCACCGTCAGGATCCCCAGCACCACTTCACTGGGGGCGAAGCTGTTGACAGTGCCGGTGGCACCCAGGATGCCGTAGACGATGGCCAGGACCACCGGGCCTCCGGCGGCGGCCAGCAGGCCACGCAGGAAAAATTGGGACAGGAATTTTTTCATTTGTTGTACCTCCTTTTGATTTCGGAAAAGCAGCGGCGGGAAACGTACTCTGTGTACCCGCACCGGAACACCGCGTCCACCGCGCCGCTGTAGGCGGCGGCGAAGCGTTCCAGGCGGTTCTCGTTGGCAATGGCGGATTTGTTGATGCGGATGAAGCAGGCGGGCAGGATGGTTTCCAGCTCGTACAGCCGCTGCTTCAGGCGGTAGTGGTTGCCCCGGGTGTCGATGGCTGTGGTTTTTCCGTCCAATACGGTGATGCATTCGATGTCGGAAAATTTCAGCAGCTTCATCTCGTCCTCGGTGTACGCCGCCACCCGATCCGCGCCGGCCCATTTCAGCACCAGTGCCTCGATCTGATCCGTCAGGGCGGAGCGGGCGCGGACGGTGGCCACGATCTGTTCGTCCGCGTTTTTATCCAGTATCAATCGAAAATTCATGGGTTCACCTCCTCTGAGTGCATCATAGCACATCGAGAAGAAAAAATGTTGTAAATATGCCCCAACGGTCATTTTGGGGGTGCAAAAGGTAAAAAATAACCCCGCCGTTGGGCGGGGTGGGTATTTAGGAACCGTGGGGCGCGACATCCTTGACGCGCCTAAGATGTAACGACAACGGAACTGTATCGACAAATACGGAAACGTAAAGATGCGTCATTGTGAGGCCCCTGAGCGTAGTCGAAGGGGACGTGGCAATCTCCTGGTACAGCGTTTCGACAATCGCTGCACCAAAGTCGATGCAACAACGCCAAATGTACCTGGTCGTATCCGTCCGCCCACTACTGAAATTGCACCTGGTACCGGGAGATTGCCACGCCCTTCGGGCTCGCAATGACACGGTTGAGGTGGGTTGGGCACATTGGTTTTATGGCTCAA
>CAYNZM010000154.1:0-2926 GCA_964401725.1 uncultured Oscillospiraceae bacterium | reverse complement strand
GGCTGAAAGAGGACGCCAAGCTGCCGAATGTCGTTTTCCACTCGCTCCGGCACAGCAGCACCACCTATAAGCTGAAGCTCAACCATGGAGATCTGAAAGCCACGCAGGGCGATACAGGCCATGCACAGGTCAGTATGATCACGCAGGTGTACGCTCATATACTGGACGAGGACCGCAAGGTAAACGCACAGAAGTTTGAATCCGCGTTTTACGCAAACCCCGACCTGCGCGGCGTCCACGCTCCGAGCGAAGCACAGCCGGTCGTTCTGGATGCGCAGAATCTGCTCTCTCAGCTCCAGCAATCGCCCGAATTATTGGCGGCACGCTCGTCTCTTTTGGCTCAGAAGTCCGTTTAGGGCCGGTGCCAGGATGGTGCCAAAATGGAAGAAATCCCCAAATCAAATCCTTTGCACTTAGCGGTGCCAAAGCCTTTTTGCAAAGCTCTGACGGCGATTTCAATGTATCGAATGGGAAAACAAAAAACGCCGCAATCCCGCATGATTACAGCGTTTTCTGGCATCCTGGAAGGGACTCGAACCCCCGACCTGCCGCTTAGGAGGCGGCCGCTCTATCCAACTGAGCTACCAGGACGTGTATGAAATTTGGTGCCATTCGTAAAGGCTCGCCGCCCACTTAGGAGGCGAGTGCTCTATCCACTGAGCTACCAGGGCTTATTCATTTTTTCTCCCCGTGGGGCGCACGGAGTTCGGACACTTAGGAGGCGGCCGCTCTCTCCACTGAGCTACCAGGGCATAAACAAAAGGGTCCGCAAGCTTCTGCGCTTGCGGACCTGCGTGGCGGAGGCGGTGGGATTCGAACCCACGAGCCCTTGCGGGCTACCTGATTTCGAGTCAGGCCCGTTATGACCACTTCGATACACCTCCGTATCCGGTGCGCTCCGATACTATATCACCTTTTCAACGGATTTGTCAACTGAGGAACGGCATTTCGCGGCACGTCGGGCGACGGGCTTTTCCCAGAGGTACGTCACCGCCGCGCCCACGGCGATGGCGGCGGCGAAGCACAGCAAGGTGTACCTGGTCATCCAGGGCTGCTCGCCGGTTTGGTTCGGCAGCTCCGAGGCGTAATCCGGGATGTGCAGGGCCTTGAGCCGCACGGCGATGAACTGATGCCAGATATAGAAATTGTAGCTGATGGCCGCGAAAAACCGGGTGAGAGGATTGCCGAGAGCCCGGGACAGTCCCGCCGGACCGAGACACCCCGCCAGCAGAAACACCCCGGACAAAACGCCCAGGGGCAGGCGGTACACAAGCTGCTGCCGCCGCAGAGCGTCGTAATCCCCGATGACCCCGTGGTACAGAAGCTGCATCATGCCCCCCAGCGCCAGCAGGGCAACGCCCGCCAGCATCCAGCGCATCCATCCCGGCAGCTCCCGCCGGGATAGCCGGACATAGAGATACCCCGCCGCCATACCGCAGGCGTAGAGGTCCAGCATGCCGGGAAGCTGGTTTACATAAAACGTCGTGTCCGCCATGGGATAGATGATGAGGCGATAGATGAGGGCGATGAGCAGGAGGTTTGCGCAGGTCAGCGCCGGATGCTCCTCAAACAGCCGCCCGATCAGCGGAAACAGCAGGTAAAACTGCACCTCTACCCCCATGGTCCACAGCACGATGGGCAGCGGCGTGGCAAAATATGTGTCGAAAAACAGGTTGTGGGTGAAGGTCAGATGGGAGAACAGGTCCCTCCACATGAAATCCGCGGACCAATACTGCTTTGCCGGCAGGGCCCACAGGAAAAAGCACAGAAGCACCGCCAGCGCATACGACGGGACGATGCGCCAAAATCGCTTTACATAATATTCGTGCACATTGGGCCTGGGACCCAGGCCAAGTCCCGCGCGGGCATGGGGCAGACTCAGCAGAAAACCGGAGATGACAAGCACTACGTCCACCATGAGATACCCGTGGCGGACGACGTTCTGTAAGTTTACATAATGTCCGAACGCCGTGAACCCCGGGTCCAGCCAGCTCTGCTGCCAGATGTGGTACCATCCGATGAGGCCGATGCTGACGATGCGCAGGATGTCCGCCGCGGCGAGATAGCTTTTCGGACGGTCCATCACGCCTCGCCGGTGAGCTCCGTCTTCCCGACGGCGAAGACTTCCTTCTCCGGGACAGGCGTGGCGGGCCGGTCCTGGGTCTTCACGGCGACGCAGCGGCAGATGGGAACGCCCTCGGCGTGGAAGCGTTCTTCATAGTTCGTCATAATGCCGGTGATCCCCTCGGCATGCAGGTCCCGGGTGACCTCCCGCAGCTCATAGCCCATGTAGGAAAACTGGTCCAGGGACCACTCAAACAGCCACGCCTGGTCGGTCTTGTATTCGATATGTCCCCCCACGGGGAGAATGTCCCAGTACATCGCGAGGAAGCTGGGGGCGGTCAGACGGTGCTTTGCCTCCTTTTTCCGGGGCCAGGGGTCGGGGAAGTTGATGTAAACGGTGGAAACCTCGCCGGGGGCGAAGATGTCCCGCAGGTTCGCGGCGTCGGTGTCGATGAACCGGACGTTATCGATGCCCTCGGCCATGGCCCGTTCCATAGCGGTGACCATGGCGTTGGGGACCTTTTCGATGGCGACAAGGAGAGCGTCGGGGTCCCGGCGGGCGATGCCGGCGGTGAACTGGCCCTTGCCGCAGCCGATCTCGGCCCGGACCTCGCGGCATTCGGGGCGGAGCTCCGCCCATGCTCCGCGGCGGGAGGCCGGGTCCAGCTCCTGCACCGCGGCGCATTTTTCCATGCGGGGGATGAGGTTTTTCTTGTTTCGCATTCTCATGGGGATGATCCTCCGGGAAATTACTCGAAACGATTATAGCACAGTTTTGCGCGTTTTTGCATCCATCCCGGAAAACTTCCCAGGGCAATCGCTTACGAAGCAAAGACCTTTAGGAGATAGTTAGGAGAGAGCA
>CAYNZM010000153.1:0-2982 GCA_964401725.1 uncultured Oscillospiraceae bacterium | reverse complement strand
GTCACGAATATGTATTTCGTCATGAAGAACACCACCTTATCTGCGTTGACACATCAAGCGACGACGTGCTGGACCGGCTGCAGAAGGGCCTCATCGATCTCGCGCTTATCGCCGCGCCGTACGACTCGGAGCACCTGTCCGGGCTTTATGTCGGCTCGGAGCCCTGGGTCGCCATTATTTCCCGGGATCATCCTCTGGCCCAGGTCGAGGGACCGGAGATACCCCTCTCCGCGCTGGTGGGGCAGACGCTCATCGTGCCCAGCCGCAAATCCCGCCTGGAGGGCATCCGCCGCTGGTTTGCCGAGATCGGCGCGGAGCCGGACTGCCTGTGCGAGACTTCGAACTACATCGACGCCGTGGCCCTGTCCGAGCAGAACGTGGGCATCAGCATCTTCCCGCAGACGACGTATACACCGAACATGCTCGCCGTCTCCAAGGTCATCACCGACCCCATGAAGAAGATCGAGTACGTCCTCGTCTGGCGGCGGGACGACCGCCCCACGGAGCTGACGCAGGCGTTCATCGACTACGTGCGGGATTTCCTCGAGGGCGATCTCATCCACTCCAAGCGCTTCCGCGTCCGGGGAACGGAATACGTCCTGCCCGACGGCGTCAGCGAATTATAACGCATGAAACCTGCCGCATCCTCAGGGGGCCGGGCAGGTTTCACAGAGATTTGTCATGGCGTTGATTTATCTCTGTTCCTACGATAGCATGCATCCGTATAATGGTAAAATACTATGATCTTATGTCCTGTCATACCGTTTGGATATGGCAGAATTCTTTATTCTCCGCTGGCGCCGTAGTTTGCCAGCACTCTGGCGGAGGGATCGTCTACGTCGCAGCCCTCCCAGGCTTTGTTGGGCATCCAGAAGTCTTTGATCATCCGTGCCTGCCCGGGGTAGTGTTTCTCAAAGATTTCCCGGTAGAGGAGGCTTTCTTTGGTAAATGGCTGCGCGTAATCGTATTTCTTCCGCCGCTCCTCGAATTCCGCGTCGGTGTAAGTTTCCTCGGCGTAGGCCTTCAGATCGTCCACCATGGAGTGGCCCACCGCGTCGGAGAAGGCCGCCTTCTGCCGCCAGAGGATTTCTTCCGGGAGCAGATGATCCTTTTCGAAGGCGTGGCGCAGAAGATATTTCCCCATGCCATAGGTGTTCATTTTCTTTGCCGGATCGACGGACATGACATATTTCACGAATTCCAGGTCCCCAAAGGGTACCCGGGCCTCCAGGGAGTTCACCGATATGCACCGGTCCGCCCGGAGGACGTCGTACATGTAAAGCTCATCCACCCGCTTTTTCGCCTCCCGCTGGAATTCCTCCGGTGACGGGGCGAAATCCGTGTACTTATACCCGAAGAGCTCGTCGGATATTTCGCCGGTCATGAGCACGCGGATGTCCGTCTGCTCGTGGATGGCTTTACAGCAGAGGTACATGCCCATGCTGGCGCGGATGGTGGTGATGTCCCACGTTCCCAGCAGGGCGACGACCTCCTCCAGGCTGTCCAGCACCTGCCGCCGGGTCATATACACCTCCGTGTGTTCCGCGCCGATGTAGTCCGCCACCGTCCGGGCGTATTTCAGGTCGATGGCGTCGGTGTCCATGCCGATGGCGAAGGTGCGGACATGCTTGCCGAGGACCCGGGCGGAGATGGCGCAGACGAGGCTGGAGTCCAGCCCGCCGGAGAGGAGAAAGCCCAGGGGCGCGTCCGCGTCCAGCCGTTTGTCGATGCCGAGGATGAGCTTCTCCCGGATGTTTGCGCAGATCGTGTCCAGATCGTCGTCCGCATACTTTTCGACCGTGGTCAGGTCCGCATAGCGGGTGAACTTCCCGTCCGCGTAATAATGCCCCGGCGGGAAGGGTGTGATCTCCTCGCACAGCCCCACGAGGTTTTTTGCCTCGCTGGCAAAGACGATGGAGCCGTCCGCAAGATAGCCGTAGAACAGGGGGCGGATGCCGATGGGGTCCCGGGCGGCGATGAAGTCGTTCTTCCGGCTGTCGTAGAGGATCATGGCGAACTCCGCGTCCAGCATGGCGAACATACCGAGGCCGTATTTGTGATACAGGGGCAGGATGATCTCGCAGTCGGAGTCGCTGACGAAATCGTATTCCTTCGCGAGCTCCGCTTTCAGCGGTCGGAAGAGGTACAGTTCGCCGTTGCAGACGCACATGTCCCCGTCCAGCCGGAAGGGCTGCATGCCCTCCTCGTGGAGACCCATGATAGCGAGCCGGTGGAAGCACAGCAGCCCCGGTCCGGCTTTCTCGATGCGGGACATGTCCGGCCCCCGGGATTTGGTTCGGTCAAAGGTTTGTCGTATTTCCTCCTCGCTCAGCGTCTGGGAGGTAAAGCCCATAATAGCGCACATGATGTTTCCTCCTACGAAATGGCCATGCTCCGGTAGATGAGGTCTTCCCGGGTGGTAAATCCGACATGCTCCCAGAACTCATTGCCATCCAGATTGTTTTCCAGGACGACGAGAGCCGTCTTCCGAATCCCTGCCTTTCGCAGGGACTTCACGGCATGATGCACAAGATCCGTGCCGATGCCCCGGTTTCGGTAGGTTCTGCACACGGCGACATGGTAGAGATACCCGCGGCGGCCGTCGTTTCCGGCCAGGATCGTGCCGACGACTTTTCCGTCGGACACCGCCGCAAAACAGGAGTCGGGATTGCGCGCTAGAAAAGCGGTGATGCCCGCTCGCGAATCCTCCACGGATCGCAGGCTCATGCCGCCGCAGGAGACCCACAGCGCCAGCGCCTCGTCATAATCGGCCGCCTGCATGCGGCGGATCGTTACGTTTCCCGTCATAGGTCTTTCCTCACTCGTCGTCCTGGAGGGCGTCGTAGCCCTCCTCGCCCGTGCGGATGCGGACCACGTTCTCCACGTCGTACACAAATATCTTGCCATCTCCGATGTGGCCGGTGTACAGCACCTTCTTCGCCGTCTCGATCACGTCCCGGACGGGGACCTTGCTGATGACGA
>CAYNZM010000152.1:0-2982 GCA_964401725.1 uncultured Oscillospiraceae bacterium | reverse complement strand
GCAGGTATGGACCATTCCTCCCGTGCGGGCCATACCCGAAGAACTCCTGCGGGCGGGGTATACCCCTCTGCTGGCCGCTGTGCTGGCTGCCCGCGGCGTCGTCACGGCTGAGGCCGCCGCCGAACTTCTGGCGTGCGGTCCCGAAGCGCTGAACGACCCCTTTGCCCTAAAAGACATGGACCGCGCCGTCGCCCGCCTGCAGCTCGCCTGCCAGCGGCACGAAACGGTCGCGGTCTACGGCGACTATGACGCGGACGGCATCACCGCCGCCTGCCTTCTGACGGAGTATCTTCGCGGCATCGGCCTCACCACCGAGATCTATATCCCCGACCGTACCGAGGGCTACGGCGTGAACAACGCCGCCGTGGAGCTTTTGCGGGACAAGGGCGTCTCTCTCATCGTCACCGTGGACACCGGCATCACCGCTGTCGCGGAAATCGATCACGCCGCTTCCCTGGGGGTGGACGTGATCGTCACGGACCACCACGAGTGTCAAGCGGAGCTTCCCCGGGCCGCCGCCGTGGTAGACCCGAAGCGCCCGGACGACGACTATCCCGACCGCTACCTCGCCGGGGTGGGCGTGGCCTTCAAGCTGGCCTGCGCCCTGAGCGGCGATGCCGCCGGGACCCTGGACCGTTTTGCGGACCTGGTGGCCATCGGCACGGTGGCGGACGTGATGCCCCTCGTGGGGGAAAACCGCTACATGGTCAGCCGCGGTCTTGAGAAGCTGCGCCGAAACCCCTGCCCGGGCCTCGACGCCCTCATTGACCTGACGAATGTGAACCGACCCTCCCTGAACGCCTCCGCCATCAGCTTCCGCCTCGCGCCCTGCATCAATGCCGCGGGACGGCTGTTCCACGTGGCCCAGTCCTCGGCGCTGCTGCTGGAACGGGACCCGGAAACGGCCCGGGAGCTGGCGGAGGAGCTCTGCGGCATCAACCGCGCCCGCCGGGAGCTGGAGGCCGACATCATGGAGCAGGCCCAGCTCCTTTTGAATGGCACGCCGGAGCCCGCCGAGCCCATCGTCCTGGCCCAGGAGGACTGGCACCAGGGCGTCATCGGTATCGCCGCGTCCCGCCTCGTGGACCGCTACCGCACTCCGGTCATCATGATCTCCCTCAAAGGAGACATGGGAAAGGGTTCCGGGCGGAGCTACAGGGATTTCGACCTTTTCGCCGCGCTGAACGAGTGCCGGGACCTGCTGGTCACCTTCGGCGGACACGCCGAGGCCGCCGGGCTTACCATCGAACGCAAAAACATCGACGCCTTCCGGGAGGCTCTGCGGTCCTATTACGCCGCGCATCCGCCCCGGATCACCCAGACCCTCTGCCCGGACGTGACCATCGAAGACCCGTCCTGGCTCACCATCGGAAACACCGCGTCCCTTGCGCTGCTGGAGCCCTGCGGCGCGGCAAACCCGCACCCGCTCTTCTGCATGACGGACACACGAATCGTGTCTCTGAGCTCCGTCGGCGGCGGCGCCCACACGAAGCTGCAGCTCGAGAAAAACGGACGCACCTTCGACGCCATCTGGTTCGGGCAGCGGCCCGACCGGCTGGATATTTTCCCAGGCTGCCGGGCAGACGTGGCCTTCGAGCCGGAGATCAACGAATTCCGGGGCCGGCGCAGCGTCCAGCTCCAGCTCAAGGCCATGCGCTGGGAAGATGGCTCTCCCTGGCGCTGCATCCTGGAGGGACATCAGCGCCACGCTTACCGCCTGGACCGCACGGAGCTCGGCGCGCTCTGGCGCACGCTGGACAGCGTCTGCCCGGCCCGGATCGAGTTTTCCACCCTCGGCACGCTGGAACCGCGGCTGCAGCCCGGACAGATCGCCCTGGGCCTGCGGGTCCTCTCGGAGCTGTCCCTGGCCCGGATCACCCCGGAGACGGACGGAGTGACCGTCGAGCTGACCCACGAAAAACGCGCGGACCTATTCGCCTCCGCCGCGTGGCAGAAGCATCACCGCTGAGAACAGGAGCGTCACCATGGCAGAATTCATGCCCGAAGCCGCCTTTGAGGAGCTGAAGGCCGTTGTCCTTGAAAATAACCCCCACGCGGACATTGCCCGCATCCAGGAGGCCTTCGACTTCGCCGTCGCCGCCCACGAGGGCCAGAAGCGGAAGGACGGCTCACCCTACGTCACCCACACCATCGCCGCCGCCGCCATCGCCGCCCAGATGGGGCTGGACGACGAGGCTCTCATCGCCGCTCTTCTGCACGACGCGCTGGAGGACACGGACGTTACCTACGAGGAGCTTGCCGCCAAATTCGGCAAGGACGCCGCGGACATCGTTGAAGGCGTCACAAAGCTCACCCGCGTGCAGTACAGCACCGTGGAAGAGACCCAGATGGAAAACCTCCGCAAGATGCTCCTCGCCATGGCGAAGGACATTCGCGTCATCCTCATCAAACTCGCGGACCGCCTGCACAACATGCGGACGATGGAGTTCCAGTCCCCGGAAAAACAGCTCTCGAAATCCCGGGAGACCATGGACATCTACGCCCCCATCGCCCACCGCCTCGGCGTGGAGCAGGTGAAGGACGAGCTGGAGGACCTTGCCCTGCTGTACCTGGACCCCGTGGGCTACCGGGAGATCACGAACACCCTGGAAAAACGCCAGGAGGTCATGTCCAAGTTTATCGTGGATATGGAGGCCCGCATCGAGGCCCGCATGGAGCAGGAGGGCATCCACTGCAAGGTCTACGGACGGCTGAAGCACCTCTACAGCATCTACCGCAAGATGTACGCCCAGCATCTCGCCATGGAGGAGATTTTCGATCTCTGCGCCTTCCGGGTGATCGTGGACGATCTGGCCGACTGCTACAACGTCCTCGGCATCGTGCACGAGATGTTCCGTCCCGTGCCGGGGCGGTTCAAGGACTACATCTCCACCCCGAAGCCCAACGGCTACCAGAGCCTGCACACAACCGTCATCGGCACGGAGGGCATCCCCTTCGAGGTGCAGATCCGCACCTGGCAGA
>CAYNZM010000151.1:0-2987 GCA_964401725.1 uncultured Oscillospiraceae bacterium | reverse complement strand
GGGTCTGCCAGCATCTGGCGGCCCAGCGCCACGAAATCGCATTTGCCGGAGGCGAGGGCCTCCTCGATCTGCTCGGGGCTGTTGAATCCGCCTACGGCCGTGACGGGGATTTGCACGGCCTTCTTGATGGCCTCGGCCAGGTCCAGATTGCAGCCGTGGGGATGGTAGATGGACGAGAAGGCTTTGGATTCCACGTGGTTGTGGTACAGGCCGGAGGTGACGTGAATTATGTCAACCTTATCCTGGATGAGCTTGGCGAATTCCACGGCCTCGTCGAGGGTCAGGCCGCCGGGCACGCGCTCTGCGCCGGACATGCGATACTCGATGAGCAGATCGTCGCCGCAGACCTCGTGGATGCGGTCGATGACCATGAGGGGGAAGCGGGCACGGTTTTCCATGCTGCCGCCGTACTCGTCCGTGCGGTGGTTCGTAAGGGGCGAGATGTACTGCCCCAGCAGCCAGCCGTGGCCCCCGTGGAGCATCACCATCTGGAAACCGGCGAGCTTCGCGCCCAGCGCGGCCTGGGCGAAGTGATCCGCCACCTCGCGCATGTCCTCGACGGTCATCTCCTCGACCTGTACGCCGTCCTCGCGGACGTAGGCGGAGGGGCCGAAGGGGTTCTTGTGATCCCGGATGGTGGACGGGTGGTTGATCGCGCCGATGTGGTTGAACTCCACGCTGGCCACGGCGCCGTGACGGGTGATGGCCTCGGCGAGAACGAACAGCGCCTCCTGATGGTAAACGCTCTTGTTCGGCGTGTAGAAGTCGATGGAATGATCGTGCCGCGCGGCGCGGTCGTCGTCCACAAAGGACTCCGTCAGCGTGACGCAGCCCACGCCGCCGCGGGCGCGGACTTCATAGCCGTTGATGCACTCCGGGGTGGGCGTGCCGCCGGGGAACACGGTGCGGTCGGTCGTCTTCGGCGCGTCCATGACGCGGTTTTTGAAGGTCACGCCCTTGATGGTCAGGGGTGCGAACATATGGGGATATTTGATCATGACTGCCTCTCCTTTCTAATCTATCTGGGGACATTGTATCGGACGCCGATTTCGGATGCAATACCGCACTTTCATGTGCGTGAGTAACCCGGAGGTAACCCGCCCGCTTGCCGCAGGATGTGGGATGTGGTACACTGGTCCCATCACGCGGGAGGTGCGCCATGGACGATCAGGAACTTGTTTTCGACCTGCAGAAGGACCCCTACAACCACATGATCCGCCTGTTGTTCGGGCGGTGGAAGCCCTTCATCCTCATGGCGATGGTGTTCGACGAGGGGAAGACGAATTTTTCCGACTTCATCAAGCAGCTCCCCATCAGCCACAAGGTCCTCTCGGACAATCTGCGGTCCATGGAGGCGGACGGACTGATCTACCGCACCGTGGTGCCGGACACCCCGCCCCGGACGGAATACCGCCTGACGGAGACGGGACTATCCATGGTCCCGCTGCTCCGCGCGGTGTACGACGCCGGCTGGCGGGACATGACCGCGAAGGGCCTGCCCATCGATACGGTGGGGGAGATGTGGCACGGCTACCGGGACAGAGACGAGGACCTCCTGCGGAAGCCCTACCGGCCGGGAAATCCCAAGCCCGGGGACTGACCGCCATAACCGAATACCCACGACCAAACCTCCGACCCCCAAAATTCCGGGCGGGGCTCCGTATATGCCCAGACCGAAATTATCGGAAGGGAATAATAAATCATGAAAAAACGATTGTCTAAATTTTTGACAAATAGGTAGTGCAATTTTGGCCATATTGTTGTATAATTAACGCGCTTGTTAATTGCAAGATTTTTGGGGAGGGCGAACGGACCGCTCTCCATGGGAAAGAAGGACCCTATGGATACCGTGAAAATCATCGAGATCAAAGAGAGCATTTTTGCTGACAACGACCGGGAGGCGGACCGCGTCCGCGGGGAGCTGAAGGCCGAAAAAACCTATCTTCTGAACCTCATGTCCTCCCCCGGCGCGGGAAAGACCACCACCCTCCTGCGGACCATCGAGGCGCTGAAGGACGAAATGCGCATCGGCGTCATGGAGGCGGACATCGACTCCTCCGTGGACGCGGAGACCATCGCGACCACCGGCGTGCGGAGCATTCAGCTCCACACCGGCGGCATGTGCCATCTGGACGCCGGCATGACCGAGCAGGGCTTGCGGGAGATCGGCACGGCGGACCTGGACCTCGTGGTGCTGGAGAATGTCGGGAACCTCGTCTGCCCGGCGGAATTCGACACCGGCGCCGTGAAGAGCGCCATGATCCTCTCCGTCCCGGAGGGACACGACAAACCGCTGAAATACCCCCTCATCTTCACCGTATGCGACGTCCTCATCATCAACAAGATCGACGTACTCCCTTACTTCGATTTTGACATGGAAAAGGTCGCGGAATACGCCCACATGCGAAACCCGAACCTCAAAATCTTCCCCATTTGCGCCAAGACCGGCGAGGGAGTTCAGGCGTGGGCGGACTGGCTCCGGGGGGAGGTCCGCGGCTGGAACGAGGCATAACCGAAGAAACCCAAAACGTGTGTCATAAAACTGCAAAGAAAGGAAACGACCATGACCCGAGACGAAAAAATCGCAAAACTGGGAAAGATCATCACGGACCGCGCGGCAGTGCTGCTGGGCCAGGAGAAGATATCTCCCGAATCTCCGGAGTACTGGGGCATCGACTGCGGCCTGCAGTACGCCGAGCGGCGCTACGGCAAAAAAGTCGCGGACGACTGTCTGGACGTGGCTCTGCTTCTGGGCAAACGCAAACCCAAGACCTTCGCCCAGATCAAAGCCCTCAGCGGCATCCGGGACGACGCCCACCTCGAGACCGTACTGGAAGCCCTGTGCCAGGCGAGCCTCGTAGAGTGGCACTTTGAGAACCTGGACGGCAAGAACCCCAACCATGAGAAGCGCTGGGTGCTGGATATGTTCGTACCCGGCAGCGCGGAGATCATGGTCATGCGGCCGGAAATCTCCCCGGTCACCCCCC
>CAYNZM010000150.1:0-3040 GCA_964401725.1 uncultured Oscillospiraceae bacterium | reverse complement strand
GCGCCCTACCGCTATGAGACGGTGCTGATCCACGAGCAGCCCATCGTGGCGGCGGGGACGGACATGATCGGCGCCCAGGCCACGAGTCCCTATTGGTACATCGACGGGGAATGGCCCGACGAGAGCGGCGAGCTGCTGCTCGGCAAGTCCGAGGCGGAGCTTCTGGCGCTGAGCCCCGGCGACACCGTCACCGTGACCTACGCCACCGAGGACGACGAGGCGGACGAAAACGGCGTCACCCAGGCTGCGGAGATGCAGATGACCGTCACCGGCATCCTGGAGACGGGCGGCTCCGAGGAGGAGTACATCTACATGGCGCTGACGGATATTGAGTCTCTCGCTGGGGACAACAGCCGGCTCGACGTGGTGGAGCTGAGCGTGTCCGGCACGTCGGAGGAGCTGGCTGCCTACATCGAGAGTATCCCGGAGCAGGTTCCGGAGGTCGCGCCGCGGCTTGTAAAACGCGTCACGGAGTCGGAGAGCACGGTGCTCACGAAGCTGCAGGCGCTGGTGTTCCTGGTGACGGCGGTGGTCCTGGTGCTCACGATGATCTGCGTTGCCACCACCATGACGGCGGTGGTCACGGAGAGGCGCAGGGAGATCGGTCTGCGTAAGGCCCTCGGCGCCTCGGACGGCGGCATCATCGGGGAATTCATGGGCGAGGGGCTTCTGCTGGGCGGCGTCGGAGGCCTCATCGGCGCGGGTCTGGGCTTTGCCTTTGCCCAATTCGTGAGCATAAACGTGTTTTCCAGCTCCATCTCGTTCCAGTTCTGGCTGCTGCCGGTGACGATCGTCGTTTCGATCCTGGTGACCGGCCTTGCCTGCCTGCTGCCCGTGCGGAACGCCACGGAGATCGACCCGGCCCTCGTTCTGAAAGGAGAGTAAAAACATGAGTCTTCTTGAACTGAAAAACATATCGAAGATATACGGCGACCTGCGCGCCCTGGACAATGTGAGCCTGAGCGTGGATAACGGGGAGTGGGTGGCCATCATGGGGCCCTCCGGCTCCGGCAAGTCCACCATGATGAACATCATCGGCTGCATGGATAAGCCCACCTCCGGCCAGGTGCTGCTGGACGGCGTGGACATCGCGCGAGAATCCGCGAAGAACCTCACCGCCATCCGCCGGGACAAGATCGGCCTGATCTTCCAGCAGTTCCACCTGGTAAACTACCTCACCGCGGTGGAGAACGTCATGGTCAGCCAG
Organism: uncultured Oscillospiraceae bacterium; assembly: GCA_964401725.1. Lineage (GTDB taxonomy): Bacteria > Bacillota > Clostridia > Oscillospirales > Oscillospiraceae > CAJOIG01. The sequence goes on along the minus strand of CAYNZM010000150.1, from coordinate 1,833 downwards.
TACTACCACAGCATGCCGGACGAGAAGGAGGCGCTGGAGGCGCTGGCCCGGGTGGGCCTGGCCGACCGCGCCAAGCACCTGCCGAGCCAGCTCTCCGGCGGCGAACAGCAGCGCGTCTGCATTGCCCGGGCGCTGATCAACTACCCGGAGATCGTCCTGGCGGACGAGCCTACGGGCAACCTGGACGAGGCCAACGAGAACATCGTCCTGGACATCTTCCGGCAGCTCCACAAGGAGGGGACGACCCTGATCGTCGTCACCCATGACCCGGAGGTGGGCGAGGTGGCCCAGCGGACAATCACGCTGGAGCACGGACGCATCGTCCGGGACGAAAAAAACGCCGCGTTCGTCGGCTGACGGGGGGAGCAAAGATGAAGAGATGGTATTTGATCGCCGGTTTGGGGATTCTGGGCGTGATGCTGCTGTCCGGCTGCTCGGCCAACTACGCCGACGGCACCTATACCGCCCAGAGCTCTGTATACGAGGGCCTGGAGGACGAGGACGGAGACGAGGGCGGCGACGGCTACGGCGTCGTGACCATTACCGTGAGGGATAACGTTATCACGGACTGCGAGTTCACCACCTACATGACGGACGGCACCGTAAAGGACGAGGAGTACGGCAAGAAGGACGGCGAGATCGCCAATCAGGACTATTACAACAAGGCCCAGCGGGCCGTGCAGGCCAGTCAGAACTACGCCGAGCAGCTCGCCGCCAAGGGTGACCTGAAGCAGGTGGACGCCATCTCCGGCGCTACCATCTCCTATGACGAGTTCAAGGAGGCCGTGCGTCTCGCTCTGAAACAGGCGAAACAGTAAACAAACAACATCGGGGGACCGGGTATGAAAGCGCTGAAACACATCGGGATCGTCCTTTTGGGGCTGTTCCTGTGCCTTGTGCTGCCCGGTCTATTTTACGTGGACGTGGGCACGTTTCTCTCCGGTGGCTTCGACGCCGTTTCCAGCGCGTCCATGGACCTGCCGGATCAGCCCTCGGGGGAGTTCGTCGTGATCCTCAACAAGGACCGCCACCCCCTGACGCTGGAGGATTGGACGGCGTTCTTCCGGGAGGAAGAGGTAGGCGTCATCATGGAGGACCTGTCCTGTCTCGCGGCGGCCTCCGATCCCACGGGCGTACAGCTCGCGCAGCGGTACATGGTGCGCCTCGCGGAAAACCAGATGAAGCTAAAAGCGGAAAACAGCCTTCTGGTGGTCTCCCGGGCGGAAAACGGGCTGTACGACGTGATCGTCCTGTCGAAAGAGATGGCGGACGCACTGGACCTGTCCGCGGTGTATGCTCGGGACGACGCAGTGGTCATCACGATCACGGGGGTGGAGGAATGAGAAAACTCAATGCCGTCCTGACGGCGGCTATCATGCTCCTGTTTCTCGCCCATGCCATCCTCGGCAGCTTCCAGCTCCTGGGCGTGGGCAGCACGGCGGTGAAGATCATCGCCTGGGTATGTGTGGGGCTGATCGCCGTCCATACGGTCATCGGGATAAAGCTCACCGCCGATACGCTGCGAGTACGAAAAAAAACGGGCGTTGGGTATTTTCGGGAAAACACGCTGTTCTGGGCGCGGCGCGTCAGCGGCTTTGCCGTCATGGCGCTGCTGGCGTTCCACCTGACGGCCTTTGGCGATACCAGCGGCGCTCAGTACCGCCTCGCGTGGTTCGATTCGGGAAAGCTCATCACCCAGATCCTCCTGGTGGCGGCCATTGCCCTGCATGTGCTGTCAAACGTAAGGCCTATGCTCATCTCCTTCGGCGTCCGCAGCCTGAAAGAACGGGCCGGGGATATCCTGGTCATCCTGTCCGCCGTGCTGCTGTTTCT
>CAYNZM010000149.1:0-3041 GCA_964401725.1 uncultured Oscillospiraceae bacterium | reverse complement strand
GAGCGCGTCATTGGTAATGACGAGGTCGGCGGTCCGAATCCGCCCAGCAGCTCCACCCGCAATCGCTTGTATATCAGGCGGTTGCGGGTTTTGTTATTTTCTGGAAAAACTGTCATCCGGCAAAAAGGACACACAAAAGGACACACGGGGGTCAAAAAAGGCGGGGTAGCTTTGCGGCTATCCCGTCTCTTTTTATGTCCCGGAGGCATGGACCTTCTCGGGAGTAAGTGCGTCAAGGAATGTCTGCGAGGCTCGGCGCTTGCTTTCCTTGTCGGCGTGAGAATATACGCGGAGTGTAACGGCCTTGTCGCTGTGTCCTAGTATCTCAGATGCACTCCAGTTCCTCCGTACCGCGCTCGGTCATAACGGCCTTCATGGCGTCCTTGATCGCCTCGGCCTCGGCCTGCAGCGCCTCGATCGTCTCCATGATGGAGAAATATTCAGCGGCGCGGCTGTCCATTTCCTTTGTGCTCATCGTGTGATCCTCCTTGTTTGATTTGGGGGGGCGGCTGTTTACGGCTTTGCTCAAGTGAGGCTTCCACCGCTTTCCTCCCGCTTAACTGACTGCCGCCTCCCTTAACTGTCCATATCTTGGCATATTCACGGGTATATATTAATTGGCAGGCTACACATATTTACGGGAATAGATTTGTGCATGATGTATATTGACGGGAATAGACGTGGGTTCTATAATATAGCTATAATGGTAGGAGAGGCATAATAAAAATACCTCCCGGAGGAGGTTGTAGAATGGCAGTATCAAAGGCCCAACAGAAAGCGGTTCACAAATACGTCAAGGCGAACTATGACAGGATCGAGCTATCCGTGCCAAAGGGTCAGAAAGAGGTAATCAAGGCGCATGCAGAGGCCCACGGCCAAAGCGTCAACGGCTACATTGTCGAGGCTGTCAATGAGAAGATCGAGCGGGACGGAGGCAAGGCATGAAGATATATACCATCATCGGCGGGGTGAACGGCACCGGCAAGAGCAGCCTCACGGGCGTCCTAAAAACACAGACAACAGACCTGGGCGTGATCATTGACGTGGACAAGATTACGGCCCAGCTCGGCGGCAGCGCTATGGAGGGCGGCAAGGTCGCCCTGGAGCGCCTCAACGATTGCCTGCGTAAGGGCGTGAGCTTCACCCAGGAAACCACGCTCTCAGGCCACAGGGTCGAGCTGACGGCGTCCAAAGCCAAAGGGGAGGGTTACTATATCCGGCTGTTCTACGTGGGCTTAGACACGCCGGAGGAGTGTCTGGCACGGATCGAGAACCGGGTGAAGCGCGGAGGACACAATATCCGTGAGGAGGACGTACAGCGGCGCTTTGCCGGACGATGGGAGGCGGTGTCGAAGATCCTGCCCTATTGTGACGAGGCCTACTTCTTCGACAACGACAACGGCTTCGTCGAGGTCGCGGAGTACGTCAACGGTGAGTTGATCACCAAGGGGGACAGGCTCCCGGCATGGGTGAAGGAGCTGCAGGCGTACCTCATCGGCCACGGCGCATAGTACGACGAGCGGGAGCTATCCAAAACCGGACAACTCCCGTTCTTTCAAAAAAACCCACACGAAACCCACACGGGCATTAAAAACAGGGTTTTTCAGGGGGCGACAAGGGGCGATAAGATACGGGAAGTAAATGCCCGCTATCTCGCTTGTATCAACGGGTTGGGACCTCAAGAAACGGCAAGAAACAACAAGCGCCGAAAGGGTCGGGCCGAATTGGCAATGACGAGGTCGGCGGTCCGAATCCGCCCGGCAGCTCCACCCGCAATCGCTTGTGTATCAGGCGGTTGCGGGTTTCTTTTTTGCGTGAAAGATTTGTGAGAAAACATAATGTGCACTCGTGTATTGCGCAGGCAATACTGTGTTCTGGGTTTATGTCTTTCTGTTCGGGACTCTCGCCGGCCGATGTTTATCCGATTTGTTGCCGCGGATAGGGATGAAGCGCGTTCTCAATCCACTTTTTTCATTGTATCTGGCGGTAACTCATTTCATACGAAGACGAAGTATAATCGATATACATTTCGTATGCCGGAATATCGAGGTGTTTTGCGATCGCCAGCAATTTGGTGCGGTTTGCATCCTCTATCCGATCCCCCAGGTATATGGCGGAGGCGGGATATAGAAGGTGGAGCCGGGCGGTTTCGTCGGGATCGATCCTGCTGGGCCAGCTGTGGCTGATCGTCAGTCGCCATTCCTGCTCATAGGACCAGGACTTACTCTTGCGCAGGCTCATTTTTGTGGTCATCAGCAGGTCCGGCATGAAGACGCTCAGATCGTGGTTTATATCGTACAGACCGGCGTTTTCGGACACCCGGCAGAACGAAAACCAATCCGCGAGGTCCGTCGCGTCGATCCGCGTGGAGGAATACTGCACCGGCAGCAGGGACCGATACCCATGCCAGGGATAATCTGCGTCCGTGACGATCATCGGCGCCGGACAGAAAAAGTCCGGGCGGAATTCATATTCCACAGCAAAACCACGGTGTTCATCGGCGTAATGGGACCACATGATGGGAGAACCGATGTTCTCCGTCAGGCTTGCAATGAACGTGTTCTTCTGAAGCTGCTCCACGATCTCCGGATAGAGGGTATCCAGCTCCCGGAGAAAAACTTTGACGTAATCTTGCTCGAGGCAGAAGTCAATGGATGAATCTGCATCGGGGAAGGTCGTTCCATTGGGCGTTTCGATCGGAAAAACCAGGTCCATTTGATCGACGTAGGAACGCATGTTTTTGCGGATCAGTTGGGCCTCGATCCGCTTTTCCAGAAGTTTCGGATCAAAGGCCAGGAGACAATCGTACGGATCGTTGAAATAATCCGCCCGGGACAAGAAGAGATGACCGTCCCGCAGCGCGTTCATAGCGTTTTCCTTGCACTGCCGCATTTTGTAGAGCTTATGCGGCGCGTGCTGCTCCAGGTATGCGCTCAGCGGATGGAGCTTTGCGGCCAGGGCCTGAGCGTTCCCCAAAAGCCATTCCCCGAAGACCGGCGGCTCAATGACGGTGTTTCGCAGCAGGCGATGGATTTCTTTTC
>CAYNZM010000148.1:0-3185 GCA_964401725.1 uncultured Oscillospiraceae bacterium | reverse complement strand
GCATCACGGACCTGGCCGGTCAGCCCATGCAGATCAACTACACCTACTGGCCCAGCGCCTTCTGCCGGGAGGTCTGGGAATACAAGGTCGGTCTGGCTGTGGAGGCCGCCGAGACCTACGGCTTCAACGAGATCCAGTTCGACTACGTCCGCTTCCCGGACTACATCATCAACTACGAAAACGACGGCACCGTCGATCTGAAAAATACCTACGGCGAGTCCAAGGCCCAAGCCCTGCAGCGCTTCCTCTCCTACGCCGGGGACATCCTCCACAGCCGCGGGGTGTATATCTCCGTGGACGTCTTCGGCGAGACTTCGAATGATTACGTCGCGCCCTACGGCCAGTATTGGCCGGCGCTGTCGAACGTGGTGGACGTCATCAGCGGCATGCCCTATCCCGACCACTACAGCTCCTATTACACCAAGAGCGGAGCGATCTACCGCTATTACACCCACCCCTACGCCACGCTGCTGAACTGGGCGCAGCACGTCCGCCAGCGGCAGACGGAGTGCGGCTCTCCCGCCGTCGTCCGCACCTGGCTGCAGACCTGGAACGACGCGGACTACGAATACGACGCCAGCGCCATCCAGCGGGAGATCCTCGGCCTGTACGACGCGGACATCATCGGCGGGTATATGCCCTGGAACAGCAACGGCAACCTCGTCGTGGCGGACAAGCTCCGGGACGTCATCGGGTACGACTACTACGCGCTGTACCTCGAGGCCAAGGCGGAGGACGATATGCTCCTGTCCGAAAAGATGGGCGTTTCCACCGAGGAATGACGCATACACGAACGAGAGGACCGAAAAACCGGTCCTCTCGTTTCGTGTTCGGGAGGGTCTCAGCCCTCCGGCTCGAAGCTGTCCTTGCCGACGCCGCAGAGCTCGCAGGCGAAGTCCTCCGGGAGATCCTCCCACTTCGTGCCCTGCTCCTCCTCGTCGTAGACCCAGCCGCAAACGGTGCAGACGTATTTCATGGTGTCACGCTCCTGTCATGAAAGATGCTTCATCCTACCACAAAACCCGCCCGGACGCAAGCCGGGAATTCTCCGTCAGCGGAGTTCGATGCGGCCATTTTCCTTTTCGTACTGCTCGACGCATTTGCGGATCAGCACCAGCACCTGGCTGTTGGCCGACCGTCCCTCGTAATCCGCCACGATGTGCAGCTTGTGCAAAAGCTCCTCGTCAATGCGGATCGTTAAATGCTTTATGGACACATAATCACCTCAAAACGAATATATTATGTATTCATTTTAGGGTTGATATGTGGTATAATGTCTAAAAAGACTTCAATGAACAGTCTATATAAAGTCACAAAGGAGGCTTAATATGGAAGTGCCGTTTATCGAGAAGGATGTGGATTTCAAGGAGATGTATCTGAAGATGGTCCGGGCCACGGAGGAGGCCATGCGCATCCTGATCGAAGTGCAGCGGGAATGCGAGGAGATGTACGTCAGCGCGACGGAGCCGCTGGTGGAGGAGCTGCAGAAAGCCTACGGACAGATGGAAGCCGACGACGAGATATGATCGGTCCTGCTTGACGGCGGACAAGCCCGCGGAGCATTGGCAAAAAAACGGAGGAGCAGGGGATTTCCCCTGCTCCTCTTGTGTGTTTGGGGCTTTCTCAGTCGTCGATGCCCACCATGACGGAGGTGGCCTTGATGACGGCGTAGGCGGTCTTGCCCACAGCCAGGTCCAGCTCTTTAATAGCGTTCATGGAGATGGTGGAGCTGATGACGTTGCCGCCGCCGATGTCGATCTTGCCGATGCCGTTGACGGCGCCCTCCTGGATGTCGACGATGGTGCCTTTGAGCTGATTGCGCGCGCTGAGTTTCATGCTGTGTGAACCTCCTGCGCTATCAGCCGAAGTAGCGCTTCAGCAGGCCCTCGAAAGCCTTGCCGTGCCGGGCCTCGTCCCTCGCGATCTCGTGGACGATGTCGTGGATGGCGTCGAGGTTCAGGGCCTTGGCCTTCTTCGCGAGGTCCGCGCGGCCCTGGGTGGCGCCATACTCGGCGTCGGCGCGAAGCTGCAGATTGGTCTTGGTGCTGTCGGTGACGACCTCACCGAGAAGCTCCGCGAAGTGGGCGGCGTGCCAGGCTTCCTCCATGGCGGCCTTCTCAAAGAAAGCGCCGATCTCGGGATAGCCCTCACGGATGGCTACGCGGCTCATGGCGAGATACATGCCGACCTCGGAGCACTCGCCGTTGAACATCTCCCGCAGGCCGTCCAGAATTTCCTCGGGAGAGCCCTGCGCCACGCCGACGACGTGCTCGGCGGCCCAGGCCTTCTCGCTGTCCTGCTTCATGAACTTGGACGCAGGCGCTTTGCAGACGGGGCAGGACTCGGGAGCGTTCTCCCCCTCGAAAACATAACCGCAGACGGTGCAAACCCATTTTGCCATAATAGTATCCTCCTTGGCAGATATTACACACTCAGATTTCGTAACAACCTTGCTTTCATCATATCACACTTCCGGGCTTTGTCAAGAATTTGCGCGTCACGCCTCCGCCCGGCGGATGAGGATGAAGGGCGTGAGCTGGGTGGAGTTTCCGCTGGGGTTGTCCCGGATGAGCTCGGCGCACTGCTCGTCCGTCAGGGTGAGGTCCGGGCTCTTGCCGAGGATGTCCCGCTCGAAGTCGTTTGCGTCCACCAGCATGCAGGTGACGCCGGTCTCCTCATAGATGCGGCGGCAGACCACGTCCGGCTCCTTGGGGAGCATCATGCAGAAGTCGCCGTAAACCTCAAAGGAGGCGGTATAGAAGCCGTCGAGGCCCGCCACCTCGGGACCGGCGATGTCGTAGAACACGCCCTTTTTCCCGAAGAGCTTGCCCACCCCCGCCGCGATGGAGGCCCAGATGATCTTCAACGCTCCGCAGTGGTCGATGGCAAACTGCATCTTCCAGGGGTTGTCCACCCCGATGCCGTAGGGACTGTGGGAGGCGAATTTCGACAGGAATTTCGCCAGCCACGTCAGCTTCATGTCTTTTTTATAGATGATGTTTTTCTGGCAGAGGGAGATGATCTTCTCCGCGATGGAGAGGATGTCCCCCTCCCGGTACAGCGGCAGGACATAGCGCTTCACGAGCTCGATGTAGTCCTCGCCCACCTCGACGAAGTGGGTCTGGATCGCGCCGCGGTCGTACGGGCCGAAGCTCGTCTCGATGCGGAGATTTTTGTTTTCGTTG
>CAYNZM010000147.1:0-3218 GCA_964401725.1 uncultured Oscillospiraceae bacterium | reverse complement strand
TTTTCGGTGGCGTATCAGAGCATGCCGAGGTATAGCTTTCCGTAGTCGAAGGCCCAGTGCTCGCAGCTGGAGTCCACGCTCATGGCGTTCTGGATGAGGCCCCGCAGGGCGTTCTTATCCCGGTAGGTGCCCAGGGCATAGCGGATGGCGCCGGCCATATCCTCCGCATCGTACCGCGAGAAGGAAAAGCCCGTGCCCTCGCCGGTATAGCGGTTGTAGGGCTGCACAGTGTCCCGCAGGCCGCCGGTCTCCCGCACGATGGGCAGGGTGCCGTAAGCCATGGCGATGAGCTGGGAGATGCCGCAGGGCTCGAAGCGGGAGGGCATGAGGAAGAAGTCCGACCCGGCGTAAATGCGGTGGCTCAGGGCGTCGTCATACCCGATCCAGCAGCAGACCCGGCCGGGATGTCGCGCTTCCAGGCCCCGGAACCAGCTCTCGTACGCGGGATCGCCGTTTCCGAGGAGCGCAAAGGCAAAGTCGTTCTCCCACAGGAGCTTATCCAGGGCGGCGACCATGAGGTCGATGCCCTTCTGCTCCGCCAGCCGCGTGACCATGCCGATCAGCGGCCGGGTGGGGACGATCTCGAGGCCCAGCTCCTCCATGAGGGCGGTCTTGCACTGGACCTTGCCCAGCAGCTTGGAGCGGGTAAAGTTCACCGGGATGCGGGTATCCTTCCCCGGCGCCCAGACTTTTTTGTCGATGCCGTTCACAATGCCGGAGACATCGCCCCGAATGGTGAGCACACCGTCCAGCCCCTCGCCGTATTCCGGCGTGCATATCTCCCGGGCATAGGAGGGACTGACCGTGTTCACCCGGTCCGCCATGACCACGCCGGCCTTCAGAAAATCCGCCTGGCCGAAGCGCTCCATGAGCCCGAAGCACCCGTCCGGCACCGCCAGGAAGTCCTGGACGAAGCCGAAGCCGCAAATGCCCTGGTAGGCGATGTTGTGGATGGTAATGAGACTTTTGGTCTTCCCCAGGGGGGAGTCGAGGTATTGGGTCTTCAAAAGCAGCGGCAGCATGCCGGTGTGCCAGTCGTTGCAGTGGATGATGTCCGGGATAAAGCCGAGGCGCATAAGCGTCTCCGGCACAGCCCGGGTGAAGTAGGCGTACTGCTCCCCTTCCCGCTCGGTCTGGTAGATGGGTCCGCCGAAGTATTCCTCGTTTTCGATGAGCCAGACGCAGACCCTGTCGAGCATCAGCCGGTGCACGCCGACGAACTTCCGCCGCCAGCCGAGGGCTACCTCGAAGCTGAAAAGATATTCGATGTCCTCGGCGTATTTTTCCTTGATGACACGATGATAGGGGATCATGACCCGAGCGTCGAAGCCCAGCTTATTCAGATATTTCGGCAGGGTGCCGACCACATCCGCAAGCCCGCCAGTCTTCGCCAGGGGCGCACACTCCGCGGCGGCGAACAGCAGCTTCGGCATGGACGGACGACCTTTGGCCTCCGCGATGGCCTGCAGCTCTTTTTTCATAGGGGTCGCAGCCATAAACCGGTCCTCCTTCATGGGGCGTTATAAGAGTATATAATTTTTTGTTTGTTATGTTCTTATCATACACCATGAGAAGGGATATTTCAATATTTACAGCACGGGAAAAATCGACTATAATATACAGGCTCACACCGGGAACAGGTCCGCGGCGGAAACCTCAAAAGCCATGCGTGGATAGGACACCCCGTCGATGACCTTCGTATACGCCCGGGACTGGAGCCGTCCCTGCACGGAAAGCCGTGTGCCCACGGGCATCGCCGCCACGGCATGGGCCTGCTCGCCCCAGGCGATGACGGGTATGTAATCGCTGCGGCGGTAGCGCCGGTTCACCGCGAGGATCATATCGCAGATCTCCCGGCCCATGGGCGTCACCCGGAGCACCGGCTCCTTGCAGGTGGCCCCGGTGAGGGTGATCCGGTCCTCATCCGGACCCTCCCCCGGGCCGACGGAACGGGCCAGCACCGTCAGCACCAGGCGATTTCCCACGCCGGAGCGGTTGTTGTAGGAGCGAAGCTCCCCCTCCACCGCCACCCTTGGCGACATCCCCGCCGGAAGCTGCGGGAGCATATCCTCCCGCAGGACCACGTTCACCCGGTCCGCCGCACCGCTCAGCCGCAGCGTCTCCAGGGGGAACCCATAGAACCGGATGCCCCGGCTCTCGTGGGAGTAGCGGGCACGCTCCGCCATCACGCCGCAGAGCTCCGCCCGGTTTTCTGTCCGTATTTCGTCCATAGACGCACCTCATTCCCTTCGTTTGGAACACTATATGAGGCGGCGGCCCGTCAATATACCCGCGCATTATGCGCAAGGCAGGAGGAATTTTCATGGAAGCATCCCAACGCAAGGACATTCTCAGCCGCTGCGACCACACGCTGCTCCGACCGGACTGCACCGTGGCGGAGATCGTCGAGCTCTGCGACGACGCCATTCGCTTCGGCTGCGCGTCCGTCTGCATCCCGCCCTGCCACGTGGCAGGCGCGAAAAACTACGTGGGCGATCGCATGAAGATATGCACGGTCATCGGCTTCCCCAACGGCTACGCCACACCCCGGGCCAAGGCCTTTGAGGCCCAGGACGCCGTGAAAAACGGCGCGGACGAGATCGACATGGTCATCAACCTCGCCATGGTGAAGGACGCATGCTGGGAGAGCCTCCTGGACGAGATCAAGACCGTTCGGGACTTCACCCGGGGCCATATTCTGAAGGTCATCATCGAGACCTGCCTTCTCACCGAAGATGAAAAACGCATGCTCTGCTCCATCGTGACGGCCTCCGGCGCGGACTACATCAAGACCTCCACCGGCTTTTCCACCGGCGGCGCCACCCGGGAGGACGTGGCTCTCCTGCGGGAGAACTGCGGCGAGAACGTAAAAGTCAAGGCCTCCGGCGGGATTTCCTCCTTCGAGGACGCAGCGGATATGGTCTCTCTCGGCGCGGACCGCCTCGGCACCAGCCGTCTAGTGAAGATCGCAAAAGAACTGGAAAAAAACCTTGACAATCCTGTCCAGGGCTGATATACTGTCCCAGCAATAAAGCAGGACGAGTGGTATCCGTCCTCGCCCGGCCGCTTTCACCGCGCGCCGCGGCAGCAGACCGTCTTTTTCCCTTGCGGATAAAGCTGTTTTGCGCGGATACGTTCTCGTATCCGCGTTTTGTTATTCCATGCAGGGAGGTGCTTCGGCAATAGCGAAGACGAATCATCCGATCAACGAGGACATC
>CAYNZM010000146.1:0-3236 GCA_964401725.1 uncultured Oscillospiraceae bacterium | reverse complement strand
AAACAGGTACTGAAGAACCCATTTGGAGGGTAGGAAGAGATGCAGTCATAGAAAACAGACTTGTGGACACAGTGTGGGAAGGAGAGGATGGAATGAATTGAACAAATAGCACTGACATAAGTAAAATGCCAAGTATATAGTAGATAGCTAGTGCTATGGAGTGCTCTAGTCGAGTGGGTTGTGGGGTAGGAGAGTAGGCCCAACAGGGAGTTGGGAGGACCACTCAAAAGGGAGGCTCAGCTATATTTACTAATAACTGATTTATTTTGCTGTGCAGCAGAAACTACACAACATTGAAGTCAATTTTACTCCAAATTTTAATCATTTTGATTCAAGTGAACAAAGAAAATCAGTCTTTGGCCAACTTGTGCAAGAGACAAGTACAGTGTCACAGTGTGTGTCAAGTAAAATGTGTACCCAGGACTGCTTTATATGTATAGAAAAAGCAAAAACAAACAAACAAACAAAAACCTTAAAATGCAGAGCTAAGTTAGCCAGAATAAATTCAGATTCTATATTTAAGTATCCCTTCACTTCACTCATTTGTCATTGTTTCTGAAAGTAAAGAAGGGGTTTCTAAAAGTAAAGTAAACATAGCTATATACTTGATTATAACCTTGATTCCAGTTTATTATTCATCCAGCCTGGCTTTTTGAATAGTACGCATATATTTCACATAGCAGAGTGATACAGTGCAGTCTTGTCACTCTCCTTTCCCAGTTTTAAACTGATCAATTGTTCCATGTCTTGTTACAATTCTTGCATCTTGACAGGCATACACGTTTCTCAGGTGACAGGTAAGAAGGCGTGTTACTCCTGTCTCTTTCAAACTGTCCACAGTTAACTGTGATACACACAGCCAATGTCTTTAGTGAAATCACTGAAACAGAAGTAAATACTTTTCTGAAATTCTCTTGTTTCCTCTATGACTGGATAAATATTTCCAAATTGTTCCCTAGTTCCTCTATTGCTTCCAAATCTAGATTCCACATCTGGAAGTTCTTGGTTTATGTATTGCTGAATAATTTTTAGTATTACCTAGCTAGCATGTGAAAGGAGCAAAAGTGCACACTTGCTTGAACATTCTTTAGCATTACCCTCCTTTGGTGTTGGAATGAAAACTGACCTTTTCCCATCTCGTGGCCACTGAAGAGTTTTCCAAATCTGATGACATGTGATCTCCTTGACCTAGTTTAACAGCATCATGAACAGTTTAGCATTTTCATGTTAATGAATGTTTGCAAATTTTGCTTAAACCATTTGATTTTTCCTTCACATCTGAATGAGATCCTGTTGGTTTTAGGTTTGGCTCATTAATCATTTTGAGATTGTGCTATCATCTTCTACTGGCCTGAAGAGTCAATGTTGAAATATCAGCTGCTATCCTTAAGGGGATCCAACTATATGATATTTTTGTCTTTCCTTTTTCTGCACTTAATATTTGCTTTTTGTGTTTAAATTTTTAGTGTTTGATTAAAATATTTGTTGTGTGGTGTTTCACTTTGGGTTCATCCTGTTTGGGACTCTCTAGTGTGTTGTACTCAGGAAGCTATTTCCTTCCCCATTTAATAGAGGTTCTCAACATTTATCTCCTCAAAAATTTTCTCATGCCCACCCCCACACCCCGCCGCCTTTTTAAAATTTTTTTGGTCTTCTCCATTTAGACACCTATGATTCCCATGGTAGGGCATTTTATATTGTCCCGGAATTCTCAAAGATTTTCCTGCTTTCCTTTTTATTTTTTTGTACACCCTCAGTGTTTCACTTATTTCCTTCTTTCTACCTCCACATAATTAGTTCTTTCTCTGTCTCAGTTATTCTAATGTTGCTTTCTTTTAAGGTGTTGTTAATCTCAGTTAAGTCATTGATTATTATTACTTGACTCTTCTTTATCTCTTCTAGATCCACAGTTTACTTCTTCTTAGTCCAGGTCTCCAGTTTATTTACTGGCGACTTCACTTAGCTTTCAAGATTTTGGTCATTGTTGTTATCATCATTCTGAATTATTTTTCGGGAAGAGTTCCCATCTCCTCTTCTTCCGCTTGTTTTGGTGGCTTTTTATCATGTACCTTCATTATCTACACATTTCCCTCTCTTTTTGTTTTGTTTAGATTGCTGTGGTTTGGGTACCCTTTCTGCAGGCTGGAGGGTTATGGCTCCACTCTGCTGTGGAACCTGATCTTTGTGGATGGGATTGGACCCATAAATTGTCAAGGTTTATTGCTTGGGTGCTCTTGTGCCTGTGGTCTGTCAGGTGGAGCTGGACCATTTCTCTATGAAGTGCAATGAGTTGTCCTGTAAAGTGCTTTGTGGTGTATGTGGGTTTGGTATGATTTCAGGCAGTGACTTTTATAATATTCATTTTTGTGTTTCTGCTTTGCTGAAAAATAGGTGTGGGTTGCCTTGCACTGAAATTACTGGTTTCAAATTGCAATGTAGGCATGGAAACTTTTGGATATGCTTCTCTTTTAATGTTCACTGGTGTCAGGAGATCCACAATGATCTAAAGATCTGGAATTGACCTCATGACCTCTGGGTTTTGTTCCCTGAGTTGCAGTAGCATCAAGAATACTGCATCCACAGAACAGAAAATAAAACTCAAGATTGATGGTGAATCAATTCTCTATAGCCAAAAACACTCAATGTGATTCACAGAGTTATGGAGCAGAGCAAAGTGAGGAGGGAGATAGAGGTTTCTATTAGGAGAAAAGGGAGTGCAAAAAGGGGAGAGTGCAATCAACTCAGGAATTAAATCCAGAAATGAAAAGAGATTCTAAAGATAGAATTCCTAAAGGTAGAAACAGTAACAACAAAAAAGTTACAAAACGCAAATTTAAACTACTATAAATACTGGGGAAAAGATAGAGGCCAAAATCATTTTTGAACTTATACTGTAGTATATAGAAATTAAAGTAGAGGGAATGATAAGGAGAAAAATGTTACTAGCACAACAACTATGGAGAATAGTGTGGAGAGTCTTTAAAAAGTGGAAATAGAAAGACCATAATACCCAGCAATCCCACTACTGGGCATACACACCAAGGAAGCCAGAATTGAAAGAGACACATGTACCCAAATGTTCATCACAGAACTGCTTATGAAAGGCAGGCCATGGAAGCAACCTAGATGCCCATCAGCAGATGAATGGATAAGAAAGCTGTGGGACATATGCACAATGGAGTATTACTCAGCCATTAAAAAGAATACATTTGAATCAGTTCTAATGAGGTGGATGA
>CAYNZM010000145.1:0-3362 GCA_964401725.1 uncultured Oscillospiraceae bacterium | reverse complement strand
CCCTGCGAAGCGGTTCCGATTTTTTGGTGCACCAGAGGATTCCAAATCCGAACCCGAGGCCTTTGCCGTGGCTGCATCCGCGGCAGAGGCCGCTTCTTCAAAGGTGACAGCCTTGCTTCCTTCCTTGTAACGGTATCAGGAGCCTGTCCATAAGCGCAGATGCTTCCTGGGCATAGAAACCCATACGGCGCTTTCTCTTATTGTCGTGGTCAGCGACTTCAATCGGTTTTCTTCCGCGGAGAAGTTTGCGTCATTTCTTGGCCTCGTTTCGGGTGAGCATACCAGCTCCAACTCCCAGAATCGTTTGGGGATCACCAAGGCCGGCAATTCACATCTGCGGCGATTGCTTACAGAGGCTGCGCACTGCTTCGGTCGGGGAAAAGTCGGGTACAAATCAGAAAAGCTCAAAAAGCGCCAGGCGGGTAATTCACCGGCTGTCATCCACTATGCAGATCGAGCCAATGAACGCCTGCGAAGGAAGTTCTACAAAGCTGAGAGCATCTTGAAGGAGCTTCGGTACACTTCAAGGTCTGAGCTCTCTGCGTTGATACTATGTCGGCACAGCTTCGCGCCGTGATCCACGCGATTAGATGGCAGAGCTCGCGGCGGACCATTAGCCTGTCGGTATCCAATCCACGTATAACAGTTTTGTTCTATCCAAAGCTCCTTCCATATGCTCTCAGCTTGCACAAATCTTACCCCGTGGTTTCTTGCAACTTGACCGTTGACTTGGGGTCACTACATAACAGTATCAGTTCTTTTTCGTTTCCTTGGCGATCAGCGCTTCGATCTTCTCCCGGTCCTTCGGGGCAAGCTCGTCGGTTTTGCCGGCAAAAAAGGCCTCGATGTCGCCCAGATGGACGCCGGTTTTGTAGTTGATCTTGAAGTTGCTCAGGCCGAGGGCTTCCTTCCTTCTGCGCAGTTCTTGATTATCCATGATACACTCCCTGTCAGTTCGCGGATTTACCGGTGATTTTTTTCTTGAGGATGCGGACGCCGCGCTTCACGGCATACGCGCCGATGGCCTTGAATTTGTCCTCCGCGGGGATCATCTTGGAGTATTCGTCGCCCCGCGTGCGGGCCAGATGGATGGCGTCGAACTTGCACTGGACGGTGCACATGCCGCAGCCGAGGCACTTGTTCGTGTCCACCACGCTCCGGCCGCAGCTCAGGCAGCGGGAGGCCTCGGACTTGATCTGCTCCTCGGTGAAGATGAGGCGCTCGTCGTGCATGGTGCGTATCTTCGATACGTCGATGCCCTTCTCCGCCCGGGCGGGAGCGTTCTTTTTGTCCTCCGGCACCACGATGTCGGTCTTGTCGAGCGGAGTGAAGCGGCGGGTGTTGCGGTGGATGGTGAGGGACTGACCCTCGTTGACGAATCGGTGCAGGGACACCGCGCCCTCTCGGCCCATGGCCAGGGCGTCCACCACGAACTTCTGACCGGAGACCACGTCGCCGCCGGCGAAGATGTCAGGCTCGCCGGTCTGGAGGGTCACGGGATCGGTCACCAGCGTGCCGCCCCGGCCGAACTCCACCTTCGTTCCGTCGAGAAGCTGCTTCCAATCCGGCTTCTGGCCGATGCAGAAGAGGACCGCGGCGCAGGCTGTCTCGGTGGTTTCGTTATCGTCGAACTTCGGGTCCAACCGGCCCTCGGCGTTCTTCACGGAGAGGCACTTGCGGAACTTGATGCCGGCGCATTTGCCGTCCACCATGACGATCTCCGTCTGGCCCCAGCCGTCGTGAATCTCCACGCCGTCGGCCTTGCAGAGCTCCTGGTCCTCCGCGCCCATGGGCATTTCGTCCCAGGACTCGAGACAGTAGAGCTTCACGCTGGATGCGCCCTGGCGGATGGCGGTCCGGGCCACGTCCGCGCCGATGTTGCCGCCGCCGATGACCACCACGTCGCCGGTCAGAGGCTTCGCGGCGCCGGCGTTCACGGCCTTGAGCCAGTCCACGCCGGGCATCACGCCCGCGGCGTCCTCGCCGGGGATGCCCAGCCTTCCGCCGTACTGCAGGCCCACGGAGATGAAAAAGCCCTTGTAGCCCTCGTCCCGGAGCTGCTGGATGGTAATATCCTTGCCGACCTCCACGCCGCACTTGAACTGCACGCCCATCTCTTTCAGGATGTCGATCTCGGCATTCACGACCTCCTTTTCCAGCCGGAAGCTGGGGATGCCGGTCACCATCATGCCGCCGGGGACGGCGTCCTTCTCGAAGACCACGGGGGAATACCCCTCAATGGCGAGGAAGTAAGCGCAGGCAAGTCCGGCGGGGCCGGAGCCGATGATACCGATCTTCCGGTCGAAATGCTCCCGGGTGGAGGAATTCATGGGCGGGACGTAGCGATGCTCCGCCTTCAGGTCCTGGGCGGCGATGAACTGCTTGATGTCGTCGATGGCAAGGGCATCGTCCACGGTGCCGCGGGTACATTCGTCCTCGCAATACTTCCGGCAGATCGCGCCGCAGACCGCGGGGAAGGGGTTGTCCCGCTTGATGAGCTCCAGGGCCTCGCGGTATTTGCCCTCGCTGGTCATTTTGATGTAGCCCTGGATGGCGATGTGCAGCGGGCAGGCGGCCTTGCAGGGCGCGGTGCCGGTGGGCCAGGTCTGGATGATGCCGTTTTCGTTTTTGTAGTTCCAGTTCCACTTGTCCTCGCCCCAGACGTTATCGTCCGGCAGCTCGGCCTTGGGATACTCGATCTCGCCGTGGCTGGTGCAGAGCTTCTGGCCGAGGCGCACCGCACCGGCAGGGCACACCTCCACGCATTTGCCGCAGGCCACGCAGTTTTCGGGATTCACCTCGGCGGTGTAGGCGGAGCGGGACATGTTCGGCGTGTTAAAGAGCTGGGAGGTGCGCAGGGCGTTGCAGACGCCCACGGCGCAGTTGCACAGGCCGAAGATCTTGTTCTCGCCGTCGATGTTGGTGATCTGGTGGACATAGCCCCGCTCTTCCGCCTTGCGGAGGATGTCCATGGCTTCTTCGTAGGTGATGTCGTGGCCCATGCCGGTCTCCCGGCAGTAGTCCGCGAAATCGCCCACGCCGATGCACCAGTCCGTCTCGATGTCGCCGGAGCCCTCGCCGCGGATGCGCTGCTGCTTGCGGCAGGAGCAGACGCCCACGCCGATATGGCCTTCGTATTTCTTCAGCCAGTGGGAAAGGTGCTCGATGTCCATGGACTCGCACTCGGCGGGGATGGCCTGCTCCACGGGGATGACGTGCATGCCGATGCCCGCGCCGCCGGGAGGCACCATCTGCGTGATGCCGGCCAGGGGCAGATAGGTCATGCGCTCGAAGAAGTCCGCCACCTGGGGGGTGACCGGGGAGATTTCCGGCCGCATGACCATGATCTCCGCGCTGCCGGG
>CAYNZM010000144.1:0-3417 GCA_964401725.1 uncultured Oscillospiraceae bacterium | reverse complement strand
CCTCCATGGGCTTCACCCCCATCGCCGGTCTGCCCATGGGCACCCGCTGCGGCGACATCGACGTCTCCATCCTCCAGTACCTGGCCTCCAACACCGGCAAGGACATCGCGGAGCTGACGAACATCCTCAACAAGAAATCCGGCGTCCTCGGCGTCTCCGGCGTGTCCTCCGACTTCCGTGATCTGGACGCCGCCGCCGCCAAGGGCAACGACCGCGCCGCTCTCGCCCTCGATATGTTCCACTACTCCGTCGCGAAGACCGTCGGCGCTTACGCCGCGGCCATGAACGGCGTGGACGGCATCATCTTCACCGCCGGCATCGGCGAGAACAGCGCCTCCACCCGCGCCGCCATCTGCGAGTACCTGACCTATCTCGGCATCGAGATCTGCCCGGAGTGCAACTCCAAGCGCGGCGAGGACATCATCATCTCCACGGGGGACAGCAAGGTGAAGGTCATGGTCATCCCCACGAACGAGGAGCTGGTCATCGCCCGGGACACCAAGGAGCTCGTGGAGGGCTGAGTTTCCGAAATCCGCAGAAAAACCGCCGCGGTCGGGGATTTTTCCCTTGACAGCGGCGGGTTCCTGTGGTAACATGGCAAAGCCGCTTTGAAAGGGGTCCTTGAAAGTCGGGCGTTTTCGTCCGCCCCCGGGAGAGCGAGCCCGAAAGGAAAGGAACATTTTTTCGCATGAAACATGCCATCATCGTGACCGGCGGCAAGCAGTACCGCGTGGCCGAGGGCGACGTGATCTTCGTCGAGAAGCTGGAGGCCGAGGAAGGCGCTTCCATCACCTTCGATCAGGTCCTCGCCATCGTCGACGGCGGCAACGCCAGCTTCGGCGCTCCCTATGTGGACGGCGCTTCCGTCTCCGCCAAGGTCCTCAAGCAGGGCAAGAGCAAGAAGATCCGCGTCTACAAGATGAAGCCCAAAAAGGGCTATCGCAAAACCCAGGGCCATCGTCAGCCTTACACCAAGGTCGAGATCGGCTCCATCGGCTGAGATAGGAGGAAACTACAAATGGCACATAAAAAAGGCGGCGGCTCCACCAAAAACGGTCGCGACAGTAATTCCAAGCGTCTCGGCGCGAAGCGTGCCGACGGTCAGTTCGTCCTCGCGGGCAACATCCTCGTCCGTCAGCGCGGCACGAAGATCCATCCCGGCACGAACGTCGGCCGCGGCGGCGACGACACCCTCTACGCCAAGGCGGACGGCATCGTGAAGTTCGAGCGCCTGGGCGCGGACCGGAAAAAGGTCTCGGTCTACGAGGTCCAGCAGTAATTTTTGCAGGGGAGCGGCTCTTTGAGACCGCTCCCCTTTCTATTCTCCGAAGGGAGGCAATCCCATGAGCACATCCTTCGTCGATAAGGTCACCATCACCGTCCGCGCCGGGGACGGCGGAAACGGCGCCGTGGCCTTCCATCGCGAAAAATACGTCGCGGCGGGCGGACCCGACGGCGGGGACGGCGGCCGCGGCGGCGACATCATCGTCCGGGTCGATCCCTCTATGTCCACCCTGATGGACTTTCGCTACAAGCGCAAATTCGTCGCCGGAAACGGCATGCCGGGCCAGGGCAAGCGCTGCTCCGGCAAGGACGGGGAGGACGTGATCCTCCGGGTCCCCCGGGGCACCGTCATCCGGGACAGCGAGACCGGCGCCATCATGCAGGACATGTCCGCGGCGAAGGAGTTCATCCTCGCCCGGGGCGGCCGGGGCGGCTGGGGCAACAAGCACTTCGCCACCCCCACCCGGCAGACGCCCCACTTCGCCAAACCCGGTCTGCCCGGGGAATTCCACGAGGTCGTCCTGGAGCTGAAGCTCCTCGCGGACGTGGGTCTTGTGGGCTTTCCGAACGTGGGAAAATCCACGCTCCTGTCCGTCGTGAGCCGCGCCCATCCGAAGATCGCGAACTATCACTTCACCACGCTCTTTCCGAATCTCGGCGTCGTCTATGCCGGACCGGGCGTCTCCTTCGTCATGGCGGACATCCCCGGCATCATCGAGGGGGCCAGCGAGGGAGCGGGCCTCGGCCACGACTTTTTGCGGCACATCGACCGCTGCCGTCTGCTCATCCATGTAGTAGACGTGTCCGGCTCCGAGGGCCGGGACCCCATCGCGGACTTCGAGGCCATCAACGCGGAGCTGCGGGAGTACAGCCCGGAGCTTGCCGCCCGGCCCATGCTGGTGGCGGCGAACAAATGCGACCTTCTGGGCGGCGACCGGGAACCCATCCAGCGCTTCCGGGACTACGTCACGGAACGGGGCTACGAGTTTTTCGAGATCTCCGCCGGAGCACAGCAGGGTCTGCATGAACTCACCATGGCCGCGGCGGGACGCCTGGCGAACCTGCCTCCCGTGGCGGTGTTCGAGGCGGACTATGTGGCGCCGGAGGTAAAGCTCGGCACGGCGGACGACCTCGTTATCGAGAACATCGACGACGTCTGGACCCTGCGGGGCGACTGGCTGGACCGGCTGGCGGCGCGGGTGAATTTCTCGGACTACGAATCCCGGATGTACCTGGACCGCAAGCTGCGGGAGGCCGGGGTCTACGACCGCATGGAGGCCATGGGTCTCCAGGACGGCGACACAATCAGCATCGCGGAACTCTACTTTGAATACCTATCCTGAGAGGCAACATGAACAGCATTCAGATCATCAGCGGCAACACCGGCTACATCGACGTGGGTCTGACGAATGTGGGCGTATACCTCATCGACGACTCCCGCTGCATCCTGCTGGACTGCGGTCCGGCCAGCGCCCGGGAGCGCATCGAATCGGCCCTGGCCGAGGCGGGCTTCACCCCGGACGGCGTCATTGCGAGCCACTCCCACTACGACCACTTCGGAAACGCCGCCTACTTCCAGAAAAAATACAACATCCCCATCGCCATCACCTTCGGGGAGGCGGAACTCTGCCGCACCCTGCCTGCCATCAAGGGCTATCTCTTCGTCTACACCGCCGGAGAGGTCATGGACGACCCGGACCTCAACGCCCTGCCCTGCGACGTAGACCGGGTCATCATGCCCGGCGAGGACTGCTTCTACATCCGCGGCATCAAGTTCGGGCTGATCCGCACCCCGGGCCACTCCCCGGAGCACGCCGCCATCGTGACGCCGGACCGGGTCTGCTACGCCGGGGACGCGCTGATGTGCGGTCCCTCGCTCGAACACGCAAAGCTCGCCTACAGCTACAACGTCCGGCAGGCCATCGAGTCCATCGAGCGCTTCCGGGACCTGCCCTGCGACTGGATGCTCTGCGCTCATAAAGGCGTGGTTCCCGCGCCGTTTGACGCGCTTCTCGACCAGAATCGGGACCTGATGGAACAACGTCTGCGGGACATCGCGGCTATCATCGATCATACCATGAGCGGCGACGAAATCTACGAGGCCGTGCGCGACGCCATGCACATCCGCGTCGA
>CAYNZM010000143.1:0-3492 GCA_964401725.1 uncultured Oscillospiraceae bacterium | reverse complement strand
ATATCGAAACTTTCCAAAGTTATCTCTCTGCATATCAGATCAATCATCCTTCTTCCGGGAATCTGTATTCCTTGAATTCGGCCAGAATTGATTTTGTCCCTTATCAGTTCCGACCCGCATTGAAGATGATTAAATCCGATGAACCCAGAATACTGATTGCAGATAGCGTAGGTGTAGGTAAAACCATCGAAGCAGGACTCATTATCAAGGAACTTGAGGCCAGAAACGAACTCGAAAACATCATGATTATCTGTCCCAAACCGCTTGTTACAGAGCGCAAATGGGAACTTGAAATGAAACGCTTTGACGAAGATTTCATTCCTCTGGATGGCGCTACGCTTCGTCAAATTCTCTCCGATACAGATCGTGATGGTGAGTGGCCGAGTCGGTACAACAAGACCATTGTTCCATATTCTATCCTGGATAACCGTGTATACAGTGGTGAAGGTGGAAAGAGGGGCCAAAACTTTGGTCTAATGGATTTAGATCCGGCTCCGCATTTTGATTTGGTCATAATCGACGAAGCTCATCATATTCGCAACGGCAGCATGGACAAAGAAAAAGCGTTTGCTTATAAGTGTGTAAAATACATCTGCGATCACGCAGATGCTGTTGTCATGCTTACGGCCACACCTCTGCAAACTGGAGACGATGACTTGTTTACGCTCCTCAACCTTCTGCGCCCTGATGTTGTATTAGACAAGGCGACCTTTAATTTGATGTCTAAGCCCAATGCTTATATTTCACAATGTGCTCATGTTGTGCGTGGGGCAGCTGATGATTGGCAGGTAAATGCTCTTGAACTGCTGCAGGGTGTTTTAACAACACAATGGGGCGAAAATGTTACTTCAAAAAATCCTCTGTATGAGTCGATTATTAAAAGGCTTCGCCAGCCGGAAATCACCAGGGAAGAACGCGTCAAGTTGATTACCGACATTGAGTCCCTGCACAGCTTCAACACGATGCTTAACCGAACCAGGCGAAAAGACATTCAGGATTTCTGCATCCGTCGTACGCATACCTTGGAAACTGAGTTTACACCGGAGCAGCAGACACTGCATGATGAGCTTTTGGCTTTTGAACGAATGGCGCTATCTACTCTGCACAATGTTCGCAGTGTGCCCTTCATGATGAGCACGATTCGCCGCCAGGCAGCAAGCTGCATTTTTGGCTTAGCGCCTCATATCAGGGATCTTATCGAGAGACGCTTTGAGCAAATGAACGATGACCCCGAAATCGATGTTGATGAGGTTGAGATCAGCGGACAAGCCGCCGTGTCTCTGGAAACCCTTGCAGCTCATGTTTTAGAACTGGCAGATAATCTCCCGGAAGAAGACCCGAAGTTTGATAGCATTCTGTCTATCATTCAGCAAAAGCAAGAACTTGATAACAACAAAATCATCCTGTTCAGTACTTTCCGCCATACACTCGCCTATGTAAAGAAGAAACTTGCATCGGCTGGTTTGCGCGCGGAACAAGTTGATGGCAGTGTTAAAGATGACATCAGATGCGAATACAGGAATCGGTTTGAACTCCCTAAGAGCGATCCTTCTGCTCTGGACATTCTGCTGTTCACCGAAGTCGGCTCTGAAGGTCTTGACTATCAGTTCTGCGATATGATGATCAACTATGATCTCCCGTGGAATCCTATGCGCATTGAACAGCGCATTGGCCGTATCGACCGTAGAGGACAGGTCAGCGAGGTCGTTAATATTTATAATGTGATCACTGCCGGAACTGTCGACGCAGACATTTATGACCGTTGCCTGCTCCGAATCGGCGTTTTTGAACAGAGCATCGGCGAATGCGAAGAGATCCTCGGCGAGATTGGACGGCAGGTCGAAAAAATTGCCTCTGATGCCAGCCTGACGGACAAGGAGCGCCGTTATAAGCTGGAGCAGATGGCTGATAACGAAATTCGCAAGATGCAGGAAATGAGCAAGCTCGAGGACGAAGAAAAAGCCCTGTTTGGGTTTGATCTTTCGAATTACACAATGGCAAAAGAAATCCAGGAAGCTGAAAACCCCTGGATTTCGCCCCGAAGCTTGCAATACTTGGTAGAGCGTTACCTGAAAGAACGACTCGGGAAGCCGAATTATATTTTTGGCGAAAGTGATACCAAGACTCTTCGTCTCTCTGTAGTTGACCGAGGCATTCTTCTGGAAGATTTCAGAAAGCTTTCAGGTGTCCGCTCTGCTTTGAAACGCAAATGGGAACTTTATTTGAAGGGCAGAAATCCAAATCATAGCATCACTTTTGACCCGGAAGCAGCCGAGAAGGATCGCAATGCCTTTTTCATTACGGCAGTACATCCGTTGGTCAAGCAGGCTGCGATGTACTATGCAACGAACGAGGTATCGTATATCAGTCTTAAATATTGTTCGGATCACATCCCGGCTGGCAGTTATCCGTTTTCTATTTACGCATGGAATTATGCTGGCCTTAACCCCCACTTCCACCTTGCCACTATCTGCGACAGCGAAGAAATTGCTGCTGAAATGACAGACATCCTTCGAACTGCGCAGGGAGCAAGCGTTAAAGAAAAGATATCCTCGGATACGTGGTCTGGCCTTGAGGCAAAGCAAGCTCTCATGCTTCGTTCGGCGCGGGCTGATCACACAGCGGATGCAAAAATGACTGCGCGGTACAAGCTCGAAAGTATTGAGAGCAACTATCGCAGCCGCAAGAGGATTCTGGAACAGCAAATTGGAGATGCCTTTGAGGATAATATTCGAAGGATGCGCCAGAGTGAGCTGGATAGTGCAACCGAATGGTTTGAGAAAAAACATAATGATATTATGCAGCAGGCAGATCGTGCTGATATCTACAGTACACTGATTGCAAACGGCATTGTTGTAATCGAGAGGTCATGATCGTGAGAAAAATTGACAAGATAAAGAATGAATATTGGAATGCAAACTTGATGGATCTCACAGTTCTCAGTAAATTGCGCAACGAGCTCAAAAGTGTCTTGCGAAACGACCTGGAGAGCGTGGATGACCATATTTGCTATGTCGAACTATTAAGACGTTTTCGATTTGCGCTGGCAAAAAGCGATGAGTTAAAAGGTGATAATTATCCAGCATTGCTTGAATCGCTTCTTTCAGTTGGTGCAGACGGTGTTTACTCAAGTACACTCCGCTTCATGTTTGAGTTGATTCAGAATGTCGACGACTGCGAATATAGCAATCCAGCAAACGCAGTTCTTGATGTGAAATTTGACACGTTTGGTGCAAATGAGCATCGAATTATTTTGAACTATAACGAGACTGGATTCAGCCCGTTTAATGTGTTTGCGATAACCGGTATCGCGGAGGCTGCGAAGAATGTTAACGCCGAAAAAATTGAAATCGGCGAAAAAGGAATTGGATTTAAATCTGTGTTTGGCGTAGCCAATAAGGTGTTGATTCAAAGCGGTCATTTCTCATTTGAACTTCACAAAAACAATTTCACACTTCCTATTCCGGTCTATGACGATTTTGAACCGGTTGA
>CAYNZM010000142.1:0-3495 GCA_964401725.1 uncultured Oscillospiraceae bacterium | reverse complement strand
AAATTGTGCTCATCGGGAGGAATGCCCATGAACAAACCCATCTACGAAAACCCGCTCTGCGCGCGGTACGCCTCCCGCGAGATGCAGCGGGTCTTCTCCCCCGACTTCAAGTTCTCCACCTGGCGGCGGCTGTGGGTCGCCCTGGCCGAGGCGGAGCAGGAGCTGGGACTTCCCATCACGGACGAGCAGCTCGCGGAGATGCGCGCCCATATCGACGACATCGACTACGACCTTGCCGCGGACTACGAGCACCGCCTGCGGCACGACGTGATGGCCCACATCCGCACCTACGGCGACGCCTGCCCCACCGCAAAGCCCATCATCCACCTGGGGGCCACGAGCTGCTATGTCGGGGACAACACCGACATCATCCAGCTCCGGGAGGGACTGAGGCGAATCCGCACCCTTCTCGTGAACGCCATCGCGGCGCTGGGAGATTTCGCGGCGGCGCACAAAGCCGTCCCAACTCTCGCCTACACCCACTTTCAGGCCGCCCAGCCCACCACCGTCGGCAAGCGGGCTTGCCTCTGGACGCAGGACCTCGTCATGGACCTGGACCGACTGGAATTCGAGCTGTCCCATCTCCGTCTTCTCGGCTGCAAGGGAACCACCGGCACCGGCGCGAGCTTCCTGGAGCTTTTCGGCGGCGACGGATCGAAGGTCTATGCCCTGGAGGGAAAGATCGCGGCGAAAATGGGCTTCGACGCCTGCATGCCGGTATCCGGGCAGACCTACTCCCGCAAAATCGACGCGCAGGTCCTCGGGGTCCTGTCCGGCATCGCCCAGAGTCTGCACAAGGCCGCCACAGACCTGCGGCTCATGGCCCACATGAAGGAATTCGACGAGCCCTTCGAGACGGAGCAGGTCGGTTCCTCCGCCATGGCCTACAAGCGCAATCCCATGCGCTGCGAGCGCATCTGCTCTCTGGCGCGGTACGTGATGAACGTCACGCAGAACACCGCCGACACCGCCGCCGTGCAGTGGCTCGAGCGGACGCTGGACGATTCCGCCAACCGGCGCATCACCCTGCCGGAGGCGTTTCTCGCCACGGACGGCGCACTGACCCTGCTCATAAACGTCATCCGGGGCGGACGCATCTATCCGAAGGTCATGGAAAAGCATCTGAACGAGGAGATGCCCTTCATGGCCACGGAGAACATCCTTATGCACGCCGTCACCCTCGGTGGGGACCGGCAGGAGCTCCACGAGGCCATCCGGGTCCACTCCCAGGCCGCGGCGGAGAGGGTGAAGCTCCACGGCGGGGAAAACGATCTGCTGGATAGGCTTTTGGCGGACCCGGCGTTCCACCTGACCCGGGAGGACCTGGACGGGGTCCTGGACGTGCGGAAATTCGTCGGCCTCGCCCCGGAGCAGACAGAAACATTCCTCGCGGAATATGTCGAGCCCATTCGGGCAAAATACGCCGACGACCTCGGCATAGAAGCGAACACGAACGTATAAAGGAGATCGCACACTATGATCACAGCAGTAGTTGGAATAAACTGGGGTGATGAAGGCAAGGGCCGCATGGTGGACCTGCTCGCCAGCCGGTACGACATCGTCGCCCGCTACCAGGGCGGCAACAACGCCGGTCACACCGTGGTGAACGAGCGGGGAAAATTCATTCTGAACCTGCTCCCCTCCGGCATCCTCCGTCCCGAGGCCATGAACGTCATGGGTCCCGGCATGGTCATCGACCTCCAGCATCTGAACAAGGAGCTGGAAAACCTTGCCGCGCAGGGCGTGGAGATCGGCCCGGAGAACCTCAAGATCAGCGACCGCGCCACGGTCTGCATGCCCTACCACCCCCTGCTGGACGGCCTGGAGGAGGACCGCATGGGTTCGAAGAAGCAGGGCTCCACCCGCCGGGGCATCGGCCCGGTGTATTCGGACAAATACATGCGCAAATCCGTCCGGGTGGGCGATCTGCTGTTCAAGGACGTTTTGAAGGAGCGCCTCGCGGACATCGTGGAGTGGAAGAACCTTACGGTGGAAAAGGGCTACGGCCACGAGCCCATCTCCGTCACAGAGATGTACGACTGGCTCATGCGCTGCGGCGATCCCATCCTGGACCGCATCTGTGACACCACCCAGCTTCTGAACAACGCCGCGGACGCGGGCAAGTCCATCCTGCTGGAAGCCCAGCTCGGCGCACTGCGGGACCTGGACTTCGGCATCTTCCCGTATACCTCGTCGAGCTGCACTCTCGCCTCCTATGCCCCCATCGGCGCGGGCATCCCGGGCCGGCAGCTCACGAACAGCATCGGCATCATGAAGGCCTATTCCTCCGCGGTGGGCGGCGGTCCCTTCGTGTGCGAGTTCGAGGGCGAGGCTGCCCATGAGCTCCGGGAGGCCGGCGGCGAGTACGGCGCGGCCACGGGGCGTCCCCGGCGCGTCGGCGGGTTTGACGTGGTCGCCTCAAAATACGGCGTCCAGATGCAGGGCTGCACGGAGCTTGCCGTCACGAAGCTGGACGTGCTCTCCGGCATGGAGCGCATCCCCGTCTGCGCCGCCTATGAGCTGGACGGCAAACGCATCGACGCCTTCCCCCTGGAGCCGGCTCTCGAAAAATGCAAGCCCATCTATGAGTATATGCCCGGCTTCTCCGGCGACATCACCGGCTGCCGGAAGTTCTCGGAGCTGCCCAGGGCCGCGCAGGACTACGTCCGCTTCCTGGAGGACGCCGTGAAATGCCCCATCAAGTACGTCTCCGTCGGCGCGGACCGGGAGCAGTACATCGAGATGTTCTGACGTCATGCGGGACTATCAGAAGGAATTGGACGGGCGGGTGGCGTATATCCGCGATCTCGTGGAAAAAAGCCACGCCCAGGGCATCGTTTTCGGAAACTCCGGCGGAAAGGACTCGGCCCTCGTGGGCATCCTGTGCAAGGCCGCCTGCGAGAACACCGTGGGCATCATCCTGCCCTGCGCATCCAAGCGGAACTTCGGTTCCGACATGGACGACGGAAACGCCCTGGCGGAGCAGTACGGCATCGAGACCCGGACCCTGGACCTCACCCCCATCCGGGAAACGGCGGAGCGCGTCATCGGCCAGGTGACGGACATTAACGCCGCCTCCCTCGCGAACATCGCGCCGCGGCTGCGGATGCTTGCGCTGTACACCGTCGCGGGCAGCGAGGGCCGTCTCGTGGCCGGTACCGGCAACCGCAGCGAGGCCTACATGGGCTACTTCACGAAATGGGGCGACGGCGCGTATGACTTCAATCCCATCTCCGACCTGACCGCCACGGAGGTCATCGAGTTTCTCACCTTCCTGAACGCCCCGGAAAGCATTCGCACCAAAGCCCCCTCCGCGGGACTTTATGAAGGCCAGACGGACGAGCAGGAAATGGGCATCTCCTACGCCGCCATCGACCGCTTCCTCCTCACCGGGGAGGCAACCGAGGCGGATCGGGCCATCCTCGACCGTTTCCACAGCCGGAGCGAGCACAAACGCCGTCCGGCCTCGACCTACACAAACCCATGAGAGAGTAT
>CAYNZM010000141.1:0-3574 GCA_964401725.1 uncultured Oscillospiraceae bacterium | reverse complement strand
ATTTTGCCGCGCCGCTACCCTGCCTGTGCTTCCTTATCTTAATGACATTGCTCACGGTGAGACGTATTTTTACGGATGAATGACCATTTTTCTTCATCACCAGCATTAAGCCAAGAAAACAATTTTTGAAAAAGCAGTTGACAAACGTAGTCTGTCATGCTATATTCCAATCAGACGACACGCGTAGTCTGTCCAAGGAGGATAACATCCATGCAGGAATATGCCGAAAAGATCACCGACACCGAACTGGAGGTCATGCACGTTCTGTGGGAGGCGGCGGACGCGCTGCCCATCGCAGACATACGCCGGACGCTGCAGGAGCGGCGCGGCTGGGAAGCTACCACGATAAAGACCCTTGTACAGCGCCTCTGCAATAAGGGCGCTGTGGCGCAGGAAAAGCGCAGCGTATTCTATTACCGTGCGCTCATATCCGAAAAGGAGTACAACGACTGGGCCACCGGCGATCTGATTCGACGGCTTTATCGCGGCAGCGCGAAGGATCTCGTAGCGGCGCTCGTTCACTCGGACGAGCTCACCGCGGCGGATGTGGAGGAGCTGAGGGCGATGTTCCGGGAGGATACGAAATGACCGATTTCTTAAAAACGCTGCTGCTTCTGAGCGCGTCGGGCTCCGTTTTGGGCCTCCTGCTGATACTGGCAAGACGCGTCAGCGGCAAACGGCTTCCAAGTACGCTGTGGTACTATGCTTGGCTTCCCGTGCTGCTGCGCCTGGTGCTGCCGCTGCCGGGACTAATCCCACAGGCTCAACCGGCGAGGGAAACAACTGCCGCGCCGGTCATCGCGCAGGCAGAGAGCACCGAAAAGCGCAGCTACCGCTATGACGGGTACGGAGAGTACATTGCTTACGGCACAAATGATGAGGAAATGGATGTTTCTGCCGTCGAAGCTGCTGTACATAACGAGACGGTCAGCGAAGCCGAGACAACAGCACCAACTCTGCCTCGCATACAGCCGAGCGTACTCTTGAAAAGCTCTGGACTTTGGCTGGCGGTATGGCTGATCGGTGCGGTACTCTGCTTCACGCGGTACACGGCGGGGTATGTTCGCTTTCGCCGCGTTCTGATGCGGACGCTGCATACGACGGACGGCCAGACGGCCCGAGCCTACAAGGAGTTGAACGGACGAAGCGATCCTCGGCTTTTTGCCAGCGCATATGTGAAGACCCCAATGCTGCTGGGGCTATATCGCCCTCTGATCGTACTTCCGCAAGGCGTATTCTCTGAGGAATCCGCCCGGAATGTACTGCGCCATGAGCTGACGCATTACCGCCGCGGCGATCTGTATGTCAAATGGTTTTTCGTCTTTGTGGCTTCGCTGCACTGGTTCAATCCGCTCATGCCGCTGTTTCGGCGGGAGCTGGATCGGGTCTGTGAGCTGAGCTGCGACGAAACGGTTCTTGCGCGGATGGAGCCCTCCGAACGACGAAGCTATGGCGAGACCCTTCTCGATCTCGCCTCCAACCGCGCGCTGCCCGCCGGCGTGGTGGCCACCACCTTTGCCACGGAGAAGCGCGCCCTGAAAGAAAGGCTGGAACAGATCATGAAATTCAAATACAAACCGCGGGCGATCATCGCCCTGACCATTGCGGCACTGCTGCTCATGGGCGTTGCTGCGCTGGCCGCCGCTCCCGCACGGGCTTCCGCTGCTTCGGCAGACAGTCCGGAACCTACGCCGCAAGCCCCTGTCTCGGGCCTTGCCACCGACGAGCTATACACCGCCGAGGTCTCGGACGTGGACGGTCTTCTCGCCGCCATCGCGCCGGACACGATGATCCTGGTGTCACCGGGTACATACGACCTCAGTATGGCGTCGGACTACGGCCAAGAGACTGACAGCGAGTATTACCGCTGGGAAGCGGTACACGACGGCTATGAGCTCGTCATCGAAAATGTCACGGATCTCCACCTCGCCGGTTCGACAGAGGACACGATCATCAGCGCCGTGCCCCGCTATGCCGATGTGTTGGCCTTTGAGGATTGTCAGAGCATCAAGCTTTCCGGCATCATCCTTGGCCACACCGTGGAGCAAGGCGCGTGCATGGGCGGCGTCATCCACCTGATGGGGACGAACGACGTAGCCGTGAGCGGTTGCGCTCTCTACGGCTGCGGCACCCTGGGCGTGGAAGCGGAAAACTGCCAGAACATCTTCGTAAAGGATTCCGACATCTACGAGTGCTCCAACGGCGCTGTATGGCTGACTTCCTGCCAAAACGTGAGGTTCGATGCCTGCGATTTCCGCGACTGCTATTCCCGGTGGGAGGATAGCGTGAACTCCGCCCACCAGATCATCAGCGTCACAAGCTGTTACGGAGCGGCATTCACGAACAGTCACGTTTACGGGAACTTCGCCCTGGAACTGTTCCACGTCAGCTACTCTCAGGAGGTCTATCTGCTTGGCACGCTGTTTGAGGACAACCGGATAAACGGCGAGATGGACTGGTACTCGAATGCGGTATTCAGTGTGGAAGGCGACCCGATCACCGTGGCGGGCTGTGAGTTCCGGGACGACTGCCCGATCTATGCCGTCAGCGAGATCTCTCCCGTGGCGGACCTGGACGGAAACGCCCTGTCCAACGACGATCTTGCCGCCATGAAGCAGGAGCATATCAACTTTGCGGGCTTTGCCGCCCAGGCGGAGGTGGCCCTGGACAAGACACAGAACGAGGAGGGCCTGTGGGAGGTCAACGTCTCCACTGTGGATGAATTTCTCGCCGCCATTGCGCCGGACACCACCATCTACCTAGGCGAGGGTCTGTACGACCTCTCAGAAGCCGCCAACTACGGCGCCTATGGCAGTCAGTATTATTACTGGGTTGATATGTTCGACGGCCCCGGCCTCGTAATCTCCGGCGTGGAGAACTTTTCCATCGTCGGCGCGGGGAAGGATGTGACCCGTATCGAGGCACTGCCCCGCTACGCGGACGTGATCCGGTTCGACGACTGCTCGAACGTTTCCGTCCACGGCCTCACCGCCGGGCACACCCTGGGCGCGGGCTCCTGCTCCGGCGCAGTGCTGGACTACCGCAACTGCGACGGCATCGACGTGAGAGGCTGCGGTCTCTTCGGCTGCGGCGTGCTGGGCGTCGAGGCGATAGAGAGCACAGGCATCACCGTGGAGGAAAACGAGATCTACGAGTGCAGCTCCGGCGCGGTGCAGCTTCATCGGTGCATAGACGCGGAGTTTGCGTCAAACGACATCCACGACTGCGCGTACCCGACCTACGGCGTCTATGAGTGTGCGACTGTCAACATCGACGGCGAGGCCGTGGAGGAGCGGGACCTGAACGAGTTCGAGGACCCGATCTTTGCCGAGTACATCCGCCAGGAGGCAAACGAGGGTAGCGATCCGATCCTCGCCGAGATCGCCGAATACGGCAAAATCATCTACGCGGACATTGACGTTCCCGGTGCGGGACCGTACAAGAGCGCGGCGGCCCAGGGCTGAGTCCTCTCATGCAAACACATACAAAATAATACTTTTATGGGGATGGCCTCGCGGTCATCCCCTCTTTGTCGAAATGCGTCTCACGGTGAGCAATGTCATTAAGATAAGCG
>CAYNZM010000140.1:0-3584 GCA_964401725.1 uncultured Oscillospiraceae bacterium | reverse complement strand
TGGCAAAGCAGATGTTCAACCGCACCAAGCCCCACGTAAACATCGGCACCATCGGCCACATCGACCACGGCAAGACCACCCTGACCGCCGCGATCACCAAGGTCCTCAACATGGCCGACCCCACCGCCGCCGACTTCACCGACTACGCCTCCATCGACAAGGCTCCTGAGGAGCGCGAGCGCGGCATCACCATCAATACCGCTCACGTCGAGTATCAGACCGAGAAGCGCCATTATGCCCACGTCGACTGCCCGGGCCACGCCGACTATATCAAGAACATGATCACCGGCGCCGCGCAGATGGACGGCGCGATCCTCGTCATCGCCGCTTCCGACGGCCCCATGGCCCAGACCCGCGAGCACCTGCTGCTGGCCCGTCAGGTCAACGTCCCCTCCGTTCTGGTCTTCCTGAACAAGTGCGACCAGGTCGACGACCCCGAGCTGCTCGAGCTCGTCGAGATGGAAGTCCGCGAGATGCTGGATTCCTATGGCTTCCCCGGCGACGACACCCCCATCATCAAGGGCTCCGCTCTGAACGCTCTGGTCTCCGAGGACAAGGATCCTCACGGCCCGGACTATGCCTGCATCTGGGAGCTGATGGACGCTGTCGACGAGTGGATCCCCACTCCCGAGCGTGCGGCTGACAAGCCCTTCCTGATGCCCATCGAGGACGTCTTCACCATCTCCGGCCGCGGCACCGTCGTCACCGGCCGTGTCGAGCGCGGCCAGGTCAAGGTCGGCGACAAGGTCGAGATCGTCGGCATCCGTGAGACCCAGGAGACCGTCGTTACCGGCACCGAGATGTTCCATAAGACCCTCGAGTACGCCGAGGCCGGCGACAACGTGGGCTGCCTGCTCCGCGGCATCGACAAGAAGTCCGTCGTTCGCGGCCAGGTCCTCGCGGCTCCCAAGTCCATCAAGCCCCTGACCAAGTTCACCGGCCAGGTCTACGTCCTCTCCAAGGACGAAGGCGGTCGTCACACCCCCTTCTTCAACAACTATCGCCCCCAGTTCTATTTCCGCACCACCGACGTGACCGGCGTCATCACCCTGCCCGACGGCGTCGAGATGTGCATGCCCGGCGATAACGTTGACATGAAGGTCGAGCTGATCACCCCGATCGCTATCGAGGAAGGCCTCCGCTTCGCTATCCGCGAGGGCGGCCGTACCGTCGGCTCCGGCGTCGTCATCGCCATCGAGGAGTAATCCTTTTTGTAGAAAAATACCCGCAGTTTCGGCTGCGGGTATTTTCATTTGATCCCGACCATGAACCCGTCGAGATTCGTGCTGTGAACGTCCCCGCCCACGATGCGGCCCCGGAAGACGTAGATGTTCGCGAGGACCGTCTGGGTGTCGTCCGGCCAGTTCGTGACGGCGTAGGTGTAGAGCTCGCAGTCCCGCCCGGCGTAGTCCGCCAGGTCGTAGCCCTGGCTGCGCTGCAGGTCGTTGTAGTCCGCGAACACCGGCGGGAATTCCTCCGGGATGTGGATGATCTGGGCCTGCTCCGTGGCGGCGTCGGCCTGCCAGCCGCACCCGGCGAGAAATTTGATCCGGGCCTCGGTGCTGCCGCCGGGCTCCGATCCCGCGCCGGGTCCCGCGCCGATGCCCCGACCCAGGAGGATCAGCGCGAGAAGCAGCAGCCCGCCGCCCAGGACCATGGCCCGGGTCCGCGTCTTTGGTAATGGCGTTTTGATTTTCATGGTCCCATTGTATTCCGATGATCCGCGAGGTATGTATGAAGATGGAACGACTGGATAAGCTCCTTGGCGACGCCGGCCTCAGCCGCGCCGAGGCGAGAAACGCCGTCCGCGCCGGTCTGGTGGCGGTGGACGGCAACCTGCAGCGGGACCCCGGGGCGAAATTCTCCCGGGATGCGGTGCTGACCCTGCGGGGGGAGAGAATGCGGAGCGAGGAATTCGTGTACTATATGCTGCATAAGCCCGCGGGATATGTCAGCGCATCGGCGCCGGAGGGGGATTACCCGCCCGTGACGGAGCTTCTGCCGCCGGAGCTGCAAAAGCGCGGACTTTTCTGCGTGGGGAGGCTGGACGCGGACGTGACCGGGCTTCTGCTTCTGACGGACGACGGCGCCTGGGCCCACCGGGTTGCATCCCCCCGCACGGAGCTTCCCAAGGTCTACCGGGCGGAGACAGACGGACCGCTCACCCCGGCGGACGCGGAGGCTCTCGCGGCGGGGGTCACCCTGCGCAGCGGCACGGCCTATAAGCCCGCAACGCTGGTGATCGACGAGGCATCGCCCTCCATGGCCTTCGTCACCGTGACGGAGGGGAAATTCCACGAGGTCAAAAACCTCTTTGCCGTCCGGGGCCGGCGGGTCCTGGGACTGGAGCGGGTGGCCGTCGGCGGACTGGAACTCGATCCATCCCTGAGGCCCGGGGAGGGCCGACGCCTAACGCCGGAGGAGAAGGAGAGTGTACTAACATCAAATTGTTGAAGTACCCGCAGCTTTTTTGTGCATTTTCTTCAGCAAATCCGACGAAATACTAAAAAAGTTTACAATTTTTCGGGGTTTTTCTATTGCAACCTGCCAAAAAGTGTTTTACAATGCTTTTATAAAAAAGTGGGAGTGTGTGAGTATGTCCAGCCGGATTTTCCAAAGCGTCATCCTCCAAATGAAGGACGCCACGAAGCGCAGCTTCGGCGTGACGGACGAACAGGGGACCGTGATCGCCTCCAGCGACCTCGCGGCCATGGGCTACACCATCGAAGACATCCGCTTCGCCGCTGCGGAGTCGGGCAACGAGCTCTTCACCGCGGACGGACGCACCTGCCGTGCCCTGGGGGGCAGCGGGCAGGCGTATTACGTCTTCGTGGAGGGAACGGACGAGCTGGCCCGCAGCGTCTGCATCCTGGCGGCTGTGGCCCTGGGAGAGGCGAAGTCCGGCTTCGACGAGAAGCATGATGCCGCCACCTTTGTCAAAAACATCATCTCCGACAACATCCTGCCCGGCGACGTCTACGTCCGGGCCAAGGAGCTCCATTTCTCGGCGGATACCCCCCGCGGCGTCTTTATCATCCGGCAGGGGGAAGGCGCGGAGGTGGCGGTCCTGGAGTATCTGCAGGGCCAGTTTCCCGCCCGGGAGCGGGATTTCGTCCTCTCCATGAGCGAGACGGACGTGGTCCTCATCCGGGAGCTTCCCGCGAAGTTCGATCCCGACGAGCTGGAGCGCACCGCGGAGACCATCCAGAAAAACCTGCAGGCCGACCTGGGCGTGAAGTGCGTCGTTGGCATAGGCTCTCCGGTGACCCATCTCCGGGAGCTTGCCGACCGCTACAAGGAAGCCCAGACCGCCATCGAGGTGGGTAAGGTCTTCGACACCGAGAAAACCGTCGTCAGCTATGAGAGCCTGGGCATCGGCCGCATCATCTACCAGCTTCCGACCACCCTGTGCGAAATGTTCCTGTCGGAGGTCTTCAAAAAGAGTCCCATCGAGGCCCTGGACGACGAGACTCTCTACACCATCAACAAGTTCTTTGAGAACAACCTCAACGTCTCCGAGACGAGCCGCAAGCTCTTCGTCCACCGCAATACCCTGGTCTACCGCCTGGAGAAGATCAAAAAGC
>CAYNZM010000139.1:0-3609 GCA_964401725.1 uncultured Oscillospiraceae bacterium | reverse complement strand
ATTGAATCATTTGCTCCACATTATGTCAACTATATTTTTCATGCGTTTACCCTGGTAGATCGGCGTGGATGGCGGTTTTCTGCTGTTTTGCGATATTGAAAACGGCCGGAAGCTCATGTATAATAGTAAAAACTACTGCGCCATGGCGCGAGAAAACGGAGGCTCCTATGCCCATCACCGATACCGATAAAAACCTGCGCCTCGCTGTCCTGATCGACGCCGACAACGCCCCCCGGGACTGCCTCGGCGGCATCATGGAGGAGGTGGCGATCTACGGCACGCCCAACACCAAGCGTGCCTATGGCGACTGGTCCAGTTCCAACCTCTCCGGCTGGAAGCAGACCCTTCTGGACAACTCCGTCACCGCGGTCCAGCAGTTTGCCTACACCAAGGGCAAAAACTCCACGGACTCCGCCATGATCATCGACGCTATGGACATCCTCTATGCCGGGAACACGGACGGCTTTGTGCTGGTCTCGTCGGACTCGGACTTCACGGGTCTTGCCCGCCGTCTGCGTGAGAGCGGGCTGTTCGTCATCGGCATCGGGGAGCAGAAGACCCCGAAGCCCCTGATCTCCGCCTGCAATAAATTCATCTATATTGAGGTCATCCGGGACCGCACGAAGAAAGCCGCGAATCCCCCGGCGAAAAAATCCGCCGCCAAGCCCGCCGTGAAAAAGACCACCGCCAAAAAATCCGCCGAGCCGGAGCCGGAAGCTGCGAAGCCTGCCGCCTCCGAGCCGAAGCGCATCCCCGAGAGCGTAATTTGGCTCATTGCGGATTCCATTCTGGACCTGGCGGAGAACGCGGAGGACGACTACGTCTCCCTCGGCTCCGTGGGTCAGCTCATCCAGAAAAAACGTCCCGACTTCGACACCCGAAGCTACGGCTTTTCCAAGCTCTCCGGCATGGTAAAGGCCATTGACCGCTTCGAGGTCGTGGAGCGGGAGGACAAAAACGATCCCCGTTCCAAGATCGTCTATATCCGCGATCTCGAGATGTGATCCGAGCTCATTCCGGGCGGAGGCTGGGGCCTCCGCCCGTTTTTGCCGGGAAAGCGTAAAATCGAACGGGAGAAAACGGGAGATAATCCGAGTAATACAGAGATAATCCGAAGGAAAACCTTTTTTATTAAAATGACTGTTGACATCCGGCATGGCTTGTGCTATAAAAATAAAGCGCCCTTTGGGACGCGAAGCATCGTCAACACTATTATTTTCAAGATATTCGGAGGAAGAACACATGTCCACGACTATGGTCAAGCCTGCCGAAGTCGTCCGCAAATGGTACGTCATCGACGCCGCCGGCAAGCCTCTGGGCAAGACCGCGGTGATCGCCGCCGACCTGCTGCGCGGCAAGCGCAAGGTCGACTACACGCCCCACGTCGACTGCGGCGATTTCGTCATCGTCATCAACGCTGAGAAGGCCGTCCTCACCGGCAAGAAGCTGGAGCAGAAGTACTATCGCACCCACTCCGGCTACCCCGGCGGCCTGCACGAGACCCAGTACGCCCGCCTGATGCAGGAGAAGCCCGAGCTCGCCGTCCGCCTCGCGGTCCGCGGCATGCTCCAGAAGAACGCCATGGCGAAGCATCAGCTCACCCGCCTGCGCGTCTTCCGCGGCGCCGAGCACATCCATCAGGCCCAGAAGCCCGAGATGTATGTCGAAGGAGGTAACAACTGATGGCTACCTACAAATCCAAGCGTCCCTACCTTTACGGCACCGGCCGTCGTAAGTCCTCCGTCGCCCGGGTGCACCTCATCCCCGGCGGCACCGGCGTCATTACCATCAACGGTCGCAGCATCGACGACTACTTCGGCCTCGACACGCTGAAGCTCATCGTTCGTCAGCCCCTGGTTGCCACCGGCACTGTGGATAAGGTCGACATCGAAGCCACCGTCTCCGGCGGCGGCGTGACCGGTCAGGCCGGCGCCATGCGCCACGGCATCGCCCGCGCCCTCCTGCTGGTGGACGAGAGCTACCGCGCTACTCTGAAGTCTGCGGGTTATCTGACCCGCGACCCGCGCATGAAAGAGCGTAAGAAATACGGCCTCAAAGCAGCGAGACGTGCTCCGCAGTTCTCGAAACGCTGATGTAGTCAAGAAATCCCTGAAATCTCAAGTGGTATTGTTCAAAGGGACAAAAAGTGAACTTAAGGGCAATGCCGGTGCGGAACAAGGGCAAAGACGCCACAGATCGAAACGGTCTGTGGTGTCTTTGTATATATGGGTAACGAGTCAATCTGCGGGTTGGCTCGTTACTTTTTTATGAACTCACGAAGAATACTTGACTTCTGCGTGGGCATCTTGTATAATAATTACGAAAAAAGGTGTAAGCACATTTATTTCGGAAGCAGGAGGACGATATGGAGATCAAACGGGATATCTATCTGGATCGGCTGATCCGGCGCGAGAAGAATGGGCTGATCAAGATTGTGACGGGTGTCCGCCGGTGCGGCAAGTCATACCTGCTGTTCAACCTGTTCCATAATTATTTGCTGGATAAGGGTGTGAAGGAAGACCATATCATCGAGATCGCCCTGGATGACCGCAGCAACAAAGAGCTGCGCGATCCCGACAATATGCTGAACTATGTAAAAGAGCGGATCGTTGACAGAGACACCTACTATATCATCCTGGACGAGGTGCAGCTTCTTGCTGAGTTTGAGGACGTACTCAACAGCTTTATGCATATCCGCAACGCGGACGTTTACGTGACCGGCAGCAATTCCAAGTTTCTCTCCTCTGATCTGGTCACGGAGTTCCGCGGCCGCGGGGATGAAATCCGCATCTATCCGCTCTCCTTCCGAGAATATTGCTCCGTCTATGAGGGCAGCGCCGACGAGGCGTGGGACGATTACTTCACCTACGGAGGTCTTCCGCTGATTCTCTCCCGCGAAACGGCGGAGGAAAAGGCAGAGTACCTTATGTCGCTCTTCCAGAAGGTGTATCTCAGCGACATTATTGACCGCCACAAGGTGCGCAATCAAGAGGAACTCGATGAACTGGTTGACATTCTTGCTTCTGCCGTGGGCTCACTGACCAATCCGCTGAAGCTGGCGAACACCTTCAAAACCGTCAAGAAAAAGATCATCAGTGATAAAACGCTGAAAAAGTATATGGACTATCTGATGGACGCCTTCCTGGTGAGCAAGGCAGTCCGTTACGATATCAAGGGACGAAAGTATATCGGCTCTCCGGCAAAGTTCTACTTTGAGGATGTGGGTCTGCGCAACGCAAGGCTGAACTTCCGGCAGATGGAAGAAAACCACATCATGGAGAACATCATCTATAACGAGCTGCGGATCCGGGGCTATCACGTGGACGTGGGGCTTGTGGAACAGTTTGGCAAGAACAGTGAGAACAAAACCACGAAAAAGCAGCTCGAAGTGGACTTCGTCGTGACCCGCGGCAGTGAAAAGTATTATATTCAGTCTGCTTTTGCTATGAATTCCGAGAGCAAGCAGGAGCAGGAGGAACGCCCGCTCAATGCCATTGGCGACTCCTTCAAGAAAATCATCGTCGTGCGGGATAATATCAAGGTGCGCAGGAATGATATGGGGATCGTGACCATCGGGATCCGAAACTTCCTGCTGGATGAGAACAGCCT
>CAYNZM010000138.1:0-3623 GCA_964401725.1 uncultured Oscillospiraceae bacterium | reverse complement strand
CGACCAGACCGAGGCCATGACGCTGGGCGACCGCATCGTCATCATGAAGGACGGCTTCGTGAACCAGATCGGCACGCCGCAGGAGGTCTTCGGCAAGCCCGTGAACCTGTTCGTCGCCGGCTTCATCGGCATGCCCGTCATGAACTTCTTCGACGGCTGCAAGCTGCTCCTCGAGGGCGGCAAATACTACGCGGAGATCCGCGGCGTGAAGTTTGAGCTCTCCGACTTCCAGCAGAAGGCCCTCAAGCAGAATGGCCAGGCTCCCTGCGACATCGTCGCTGGCATCCGTCCGCAGCATATCAACGTCGGCGAGGGCGAGCTGGAGGCCATCATCGAGGTCTCCGAGATGCTGGGCTCCGAGTACAACCTCCACGCCCGCAGCGGCAGCGACGAGGTCGTCATGGTGATCCCCACCGTGGGTCTCGCGGAGGACGTGTCCATGGGCAGCAAGGTGCACTTCAGCACCCAGCCCGAGCTCATCCAGCTCTTCGACAAGGCCAGCGGCAACAACCTCATCTGGTTCGACCCGGAATCCGCCGCGAACAACGCCCCCGTCTGCAAAAACTACGGTTTCTGATCCCAGCCATCACCCGCGGCGGCTCCACCCCCAACGTGGAGCCGCCGTTTTTTATGGAGGAACGACCATGGAAACACATACGCCCTGGTGGAAAAGCGCGGTCATCTACCAAATATATCCCCGGAGCTTTGCCGACGCAAACGGCGATGGTCTCGGAGACCTGCGGGGCATTATAAAAAAACTGGATTACCTGGATGCCCTCGGCGTGGACGCCCTGTGGCTCTCGCCGGTGTTCCGCTCTCCCCAGGACGACAACGGCTACGACGTCTCGGACTACCGGGACATCGACCCCATCTTCGGAACGCTGGAGGACATGGATGAGCTCATCCGGGAGGCGAAAAAACGGAACATCCGCATCCTCCTGGACCTGGTGCTGAACCACTCGTCGGACGAGCATCCGTGGTTTCTCGCCGCCCGGAAGGACAAAAACGACCCGCACCACGACTATTACATCTGGCGGGACGGCGTGGAGGGCATTCCGCCGAACGACCTGCCCTCCGGCTTCGGCGGGTCCGCATGGGAGTGGGTCCCGGAGATCGGGCAGTACTACTTCCACCACTTTTCCCGGAAACAGCCGGAGCTGAACTGGGAAAATCCCGCCCTGCGCCGGGAGCTGTACGACATCGTGAACTTCTGGATCGACCGAGGCGTGGGCGGCTTCCGGCTGGATGTGATCGACCACATCTCCAAGGCCGACGACCTGCGGGTGCAGACGAACGGACCGCGGCTGCACGAATTCATCCGGGAGCTGACCCGGGAGACCTTCGCCCGGGCGGACCTCGTGACCGTGGGCGAGGCGTGGAGCGCGGACACCGACACCGCGCAGCTCTACTCCGCGCCGGACGGCAGCGAGCTTTCCATGGTGTTCCAGTTCGAGCACATCCTCCTGGACTGGAACGGCAGCAAGTGGACCCGGAAGCCGCTGCATCTGCCCGCCCTGAAGCAGTGCCTCAGCCGCTGGCAAAACGACCTGCACGGCAAGGGCTGGAACAGCCTGTTCTGGAACAACCACGATCTCCCGCGCATCGTATCCCGCCGGGGCGACGACGGGAAATACCGCGTCGAATCCGCGAAGATGCTGGCCATCCTGCTCCACGGGATGCAGGGAACACCCTACATCTACCAGGGCGAGGAGCTGGGCATGACGAATATGCCCCTGCCCCTGGACGGCTACCGGGACATCGAGACCCTGGATTACATCCGCGTGAACCGGGCCCGGGGCGTCCCGGAGGCAGACATCGCCGCCGCCGTGGGCCCCGTCAGCCGGGACAACGCCCGCACACCGATGCAGTGGACCGCTGAAAAAAACGCCGGCTTTACCAGCGGCACGCCCTGGCTTCCGGTGAACCCGAACCACAGCGTTATCAACGCCGCTTCGCAGGTGACGGACGAAAACTCCGTCTTCTCCTGCTACCGGGACCTCATCCGCCTGCGGAAGTCCCATCCCGTGTTCGCGGACGGGACGTATACCCTGCTCTGCCCGGAGCATGAGCGGGTCTTTGCCTACCGGCGGGAGGACGAGGCGGAGGAGCTTCTCGTCGTCGCGAATTTCTTCGGCGTGACGGAGAAAAATCCCATTCCCCTGCGGTTGGGAGACTGGGAGCTTCTCGCCGCCGGCTATCCCGACCCCGGCGAGCCGGATATTCTGCGGCCCTTTGAAGCTCGGTTGTACGGCCGCCGGAAATAAGAAGAAACCGGGAGAGAGCACAGCCCTTCTCCCGGTCATATTTTTATTTGGTTACCAGCGACCGCCCCGGCCGCCGAAGCCGCCCATGCCGCCCATCATCTGGTTCGGGATGGAGTTCACCACCGTGCCGTTCGTGATGATGGTGCCGCCGTTGTAGGTGGCGGTGCCGTCGTAGTCGAAGGTGGACTGGCCGGTCACGTCGATGGTGCCGCCGTTAATAATGAGGTTGCCGTTGGAGTCCACGCCGTCCGTATCGCCGGAGGCCATGACAATGGT
Organism: uncultured Oscillospiraceae bacterium; assembly: GCA_964401725.1. Lineage (GTDB taxonomy): Bacteria > Bacillota > Clostridia > Oscillospirales > Oscillospiraceae > CAJOIG01. Next base: position 1,083 of record CAYNZM010000138.1, on the reverse strand, counting down.
GATCTCGCCGTCATTGATCTCAATGGTGGGGTAGTAGGCCGAGGACTTGTACGCGGCGTTGATGCCGTCGTCGCCGGCATTGATGTGGATGGTGCCGCCGTTGATCTGGATGACGGAGCCTTCGATGCCCTCCGCGGCGTCGATGTCGAAGGTTCCGCCGTCGATCTGCACCACGGTGTTGGCGTGGATGCCGTCGTCCCCCGCGGTGATGGTAAAGTCGCCGTCCGCGATGTAGACCCAGCCCTCGGTAATGTCGTCGTCATTCTCGGCGTGGAGGCCGTCGTCGCCCGCGGTGAGGACGAAGGTGCCGTCCGCGATGCGGATGGAGTCGTTGGCTTCCAGGGCGCAGGAACCGGCCGTGATGTCGTATGCCCCGCCGGTGATCTTCAGGTCGTCCTTGCAGACGATGCCGTTGTCCGTGGAGGAGACGGTGAGCACCGCCGTGCCGCTGAGCACGAGATCGCTGCGGGAGAAGATGACGCCGTCGGTGTTGGTGTCGCCGTCCGCGGTGAAGGTGCCGGTGACGGAGAGGCTGCTGTCCTCGGCGGTGGTGACGAAGACCTTGTCGGCCTCCGTGACGTAGATGACGGGGAAGTCGTCGTTTTCGATGGTAACGCCGTCCAGCACGATCTGGACCTTGGCATCGTCCGCCTCGTCCGTCTCGACGTAGACCGTGACGTTTTTGGCGTTGCCCGTGAGGACGTAAACGCCTTCCTCCGTGATGCGGATGTCCTGACCGTCCTGGACGGTGTAGGTCACGGCGTCGGTGAGGTCCGCTTCCTGCTCCAGGTCGCGGTCGGTGAAGAATTCGGTGGTCTCGAGGTAGGAACCGTTGCTGCTCTCGGCAGCGGAGGCGATGCCCGCGAAGGGGAACATCGCGGCGGCGGACACGGCGAGGGTCAGCGCCGCGGCTTTTATCAGTGTACGGAACTTCATGGGAGTCATCCGTCCTTTCCTTGTTGATGGTTCCATCCTACACGACGTTCCTAAAGTCAACTTAAAGCCAAAAAATTTTTGAAAAAAAAAAGCGGCCGGAATGCTCCGGCCGCCGATCACGCTTGGTTTATTATCTGGTATTTATGT
>CAYNZM010000137.1:0-3635 GCA_964401725.1 uncultured Oscillospiraceae bacterium | reverse complement strand
AGTAGTAATACTGTCCGCCTTGACCCGGTTCGCCGGAGGCGCTGCCACTGCCGCCGGCCTCAGCGGTTTCCTCCTCCGGCTGCTTTTCGTCGAAGGTGATGGTGAGGGTGATGCTCTCGCCGCCGCGCCAGACGGCCAGCTCCGCCTGCTCCCCGGCGTGGTACTGCTTGATCATGGAGGTCAGCTCGCTGGAGCCCGCCACCTCCTTGCCGTCCAGGGCGGTGATGATGTCGCCCACCTGGAGACCGGCTTTTGCTGCCGCAGAGCCCTCGCTCACGGTGCGGACGTAGGCCCCCGTGACCATGTTGTACGCCTCCGCGGCGGAGCTGGACACCGTGGAGCAGGTGATGCCCATGTAGGCCTTGTCGGTGACGTAGCCATACTCCAGGATCTGGTTTGCGATGTGGGCGGCGTCGTTGATGGGGATCGCAAAGCCCAGACCCTCCACGCCGGTGGAGCTGTACTTCGCCGTGACGATGCCCACGACCTGACCCGCGGCATTATACACCGGTCCGCCGGAGTTTCCGCCGTTCACCGCAGCGTCGATCTGGAACATATTCACCGCCACGTTCGATTCCGTGGTGATGGTCCGGTCCGTGGCGGAGACCATGCCGCCCGTCATGGAGTAGCTCAGCTCGCCCAGGGGATTTCCCACGGCGTAGACCGTCTGGCCCACGGTGAGATCGTCGGAATTGCCGAGCTGCGCGGCGTTCAGGCCCACGGCGTCGATCTTCAGAAGGGCGATGTCGTTGTCCTTGTCGAAGCCCACGATCTCCGCCTCGTAGGTGGTCTCGTCGTACATCATGACCTCGATGGGATAGCCGCCTTCGTAGGCGTTTTCAACGACGTGGTAGTTCGTGAGGATATAGCCGTCCTCGGTGATAATGACGCCGGAGCCGGTGACGGAGGCGGTGCTGGGCTGGCCGAAGAAGTTGTAGCCATAGTCGATGGTAGTGTTGATGCCCACCACCTGCTGTTTGGCCAGCTCATAGATCGCCCCGGCGGTCTCGTTTCCCGCGCCGGAGTAGGATACCGTGGAAATGACGGGCACCGGCGTCGGCGCCAGGCTGTCCAGAGCGGAATTCCCGTTCCGCGTGGCAAGATAGGTCCCCGCGGAGCCGGCCGCGCCGGCCACCAGCGCACAGGCAAGGCACAGGGCCACCACGCCTCCCGTGCTCATGCCCTTGCGGGATTTCTTTTCCGGCTTCGGTGCGGCGCGGCTCGGCTCCGCCGGGGGCTCGAAGACATAGGTCCGGCGTTCCTCCCGGGGCGGGATGTAGCTGTAAACGCCGCTGTCCGGGGCCTTTGGCGTGTCTTCGCTATGTTCGTTCGTATAAAATTCGTTGTCGTTCTCCATGGTGATTTCCTCCCGATGATTTCGGTCTCTGACTGTAATGTACCCCGCCGGGACCCGGATTTCTACGGGAAATTGTAAAGAAAATTTGACCAATTTGTTAAAGCGAAAACCCCTTCCATCGGAGAATTTTGCCGGTCTTAACGCGGGCTTAATGCGGCGATGCTATACTGTTTCCAACACAAAAAGGAGGGTTTTCCCATGAAACGCACGCTTCGGCTCCTCACGCTCGTTCTCGCGCTGTGTCTCGCGCTGTCCCTCACGGCCTTTGCCTCCGGCGAGGCCTCCGGCTCGGAGGAATTCAACACCGCGAACTCCACCTCCGGCGAGGCGGAAAACACCGCTCTTTTCACCGTGGACGGCGCGACCGTCACCGAAAAGGACGGGGACTATGCCCTCACCGGCGTCATCGGTCCGGATGGGGCGAAGGGCATCGACCTCACCGTAAACGACTTTACCGCCAGCGGCATCCAGGTCGTTGGCGGGGAATACGTCATCGAGAACGCCGCCATCACCCACGAGGTATCCCCCGTGACGGCGGCCACCACCGCCGGCGGCTACTGCGCCGGGGTGACGAACGGCCTTCTCACCATCAAAAACTCCACCCTCACCGCCAAGGGCAGGGGAGGCGTCTTCGGCAACTATACCGTCTACTGCGCGGAAAACGGAACGCTCGTAGTCATAAGCTCCGACATTATCCAGCAGGGTACCGCCGGGGACCCCGAGGGCCTCACCGACGCCATCATGGAGCCTCCCTCCAACGGCGGCCTGCTCATCTCCGGCTACTCCCGGGCAAACATGTCCATGGGCGTTACCAAGACCTATTACTACGGCTCTTACGTCGAGACCGACGGCTGGGCCGCCATGAGCACCGACATGACCCGCAGCCTGGATTTCTACGCCTACGACTCCGTGGGCCGGGCGATCCACGGCGGTTACGGCACCTATGCCGATTCCTCCTGCCGGGACTGGTTCTTCGGCAGCGTCCTCTCCGGCGCGGAGCTCGGAGCCATCATCTCCAACAACGGCGAGATCCACATGGCCTCCGCCGCAGACGCCTCGGAAGCGGCCCTGGCCTACCTCCCGGCGGACTATGAGCTCTCCGACGACTGCCTCGCCCGGAACGGCGGCAGCGTCATCGAGGGCGGACGCCACGCCGTCCAGATCCACTCCCCGGAGGAATCCAAGGGCACCACCCGGGGCATGACGGCGGTTTTTGAGGCGTCGGACACGGAGCTTGCCACCCGGGAGGAGCTCTACGCGAACGCAAGCCTCGTGGACTGGCTCGCGGACTACGGCCCCGCCGTGGCGGAGTACATCGACTTCACCCGGGGTTCCATCTTCGTGGTGAAATCCGCCTATGCCCGCATTGACCTGACCCGCTGCACCGCGGAGAGCACTTCCGGCACCCTGCTGGAGACGGTGGTGAACTCCGACTCCATGAGCTGCTACGCCCTCGCGAGCCACGACATGACCGGCCGCGGCACGGTCCTGACCCTGACGGACTGCGACATTTCCGGCGACGTGAAGGCCTACGACTACCAGCGCAACTGCACCGTGGAGCTTGTCGGCACCGCCTGGTCCGGCGCATACGAGACCTTCACGAAGGAGGACTGGGACGCGGTATGGTCCGACGAGGCCAAGGCCGATCCCCTGTGCTATTGGGTGCTGGACGAGACCTGCCACGACGGCACCGGCAACGGCTCCGCCCTCACCGTCGACGAAACCTCCGTCTGGACCGTCACCGGCCCGAGCCGGCTGATTAAACTCACCGTGGCCCCCGGCGGCGTCATCGACGGCGTCGTCACGGTGGACGGCGTCCCGGTGGACGTCTCCGCCGGCGGCGCCTGGACGGGAAATATCGTCGTCACCCCCGCCGCCTGACGGCGGCTGCCTACCGAGAGAAGATAATGAAGGGTCAATGTCACGAAAGCAGCATAGTTTTGTCCGCATCTTCCAACGGTTTGAAGGTCGCTGATCGCAGGCGTCCGTATCTCAAGTCGTGACACCCGCAAACCCGCCTCAAAAACCGTGACATAGGCTAGATCCATAAGAGCTGTTTGGTCAACCACATCCTTTTACAGCAGTCTTTTCACGGCACTGGAAGAGTAGAAAGATAGGCCTATTGAGCCCGCTTGTACCAAGGAATTGCGGGTTCAAACCTCGGCACCCCGGGATAGTCTGTATTACCTACCCACGATAATAGCTTCAACTGTTCGACTGCGGAATAAGACAAGAACCGCACAGAGCCAGCGATTGCTGGTCCTGTGCGGTTCTTGCA
>CAYNZM010000136.1:0-3705 GCA_964401725.1 uncultured Oscillospiraceae bacterium | reverse complement strand
AAGGTCTACGGTCACGGCTGGCTGCTTTTGGACGGCGGCAAGATCTCCAAGTCCAAGCTCGCGGAAAACACTGTCGTGAACGTGGTGGACCCGTACCTCCTCTCCGAGCGCTACGGTGTGGACGCCCTGCGCTTCTTCCTGCTGCGGACCTTCCCCTTCGGCTCCGACGGAAACTTCTCGAACGAACTGCTGCTGCAGACCATCAACACGGACCTTGCCAACGACCTCGGAAACCTCGTCTCCCGCACCACGGCCATGGTCCAGAAGTATTTCGGCGGCACCCTGCCTGCGGACCAAATTGCCGATCCCATCGACGCCGACCTCATCTCCCTCGTCTCCGGCCTGCGGGACCGCTATGAGGCCGAGATGGAAAAATACCAGTTCCAGAACGGCATCGCGGAGGTGTTCAAGGTCATCTCCCGGGCCAACAAATATATCGACGAGACGGCGCCCTGGGTCCTGGCGAAGGACGAGGCCAACCGTCCCCGGCTGGCCCGGGTGATGTATAACCTGCTGGAGACCATCCGGGTCTGCGGCGCACTGCTGGCCCCCGTCATGCCCGAGACGACGGAGAAGATCATGGCCCGCATCGGCGCGAGGGAATATGGCTGGGACAGCCTCGGCGCCTTCGGCGGTCTGCCGGCGGACGTGACCGTCACGGCGGGGGATGCCCTGTTCCCCCGCATCGACGTGACGAAGGAGCTCTCCGCCCTCGCGGAGCTCTCCGCCGCCCCCGCCGCGGAGCCGGAGGAGGAGCCCGTCACCTTCAAGCCCGAGATCGCCTTTGACGACTTCGAGAAGGTGGACATGACCGTTGTGAAGGTCCTAGCCTGCGAGAACGTCAAAAAGTCCAAAAAGCTCCTGCGCTTCACCCTGGACGACGGCTCCGGCGCCGAGCGTCAGATCCTCTCCGGCATCGCCCAGTACTACCAGGCGGAGGACCTCGTCGGCAAGACCCTCGTGGCCTGCACGAACCTGGCTCCCCGGAAGATGATGGGCCTCGACTCCTGCGGGATGCTGCTCTCCGCGGAGAAAAACGGCGCTTTGAACCTCATCATGCTGGACGATTCCATCCCGGCAGGAGCAAAGCTCTGCTGACGGCATAAAACGAACGAGCCTCCCATATCCTTGTAAAAAAGGCTATGGGAGGTTTTTGCTATGTCCTACGAGGAGAAGCGCACGCCGAGCCTGCCCCACCGGCTGACCCTGGACGAGCGTCAGAAGCTCGCCGTCACCGGCGTGGAGGAGGTCGTCAGCTTTCACGAGGAGGAGATCGTGGTCCGCACGGTGAAGGGTCTGCTGGTGGTCCGTGGCAGCGGGCTGAAGGTGGATAAGCTGGAGAAAGCCAGCGGCGAGCTCACCGTTGCCGGACTCGTCTCCGATCTGGGCTACGAGGAGGACCGCACCGCCCAGGGCTTTTTCGCGCGGCTGCTGCGCTGATGGAGCTCTCTCCGGCGGCACAGCTCATACAGGCCGGACAGTTTCTCCTGCTGGGTGCGGGGCTGGGGCTGCTGTATGAGCTTCTCGGCTCGATGCGGGACGGCACGGGTCTGCCCGGGGTCCTGGGGGACGTGCTGTTTTCTCTCGCGGCGGCAGGGGGGCTGTTCGCCGGGGGGATGGCGTCCAGCGAGGGCCGTCCAAGGCTGTATATGCTGGCGGCGGCGGTCCTGGGCTGGGTTTTGTGGTCCTGGGGCATCGCGCCGGTCACCCGGCCCATGGGCGGTCGGTTTTGGCGCTGGATCACCCGTCCGATGCGGCGATTTGGCCGGTTTTTGGTCCAAAAGGGCAAAAAGCTCTTTTCAAATGCCCGAAAAAGGTTTACAATAACAGGACAGAGAGTATTCCACGCCGCAAGGCCCCGGAAAGGAGGCGGACCCGATGAAATTCCGAAGCGCGGGATGGCTGACAGGCATCGTGCTGGCGGGCCTGCTGGCCTACGGCTGCATCACCCTGATGAGTATGCGGACCAAAGTCGCAGAGGCCGCCAAGACCGAGGCCCAGCTTCGGACCCGCGCCGAGCAGATCCAGGAGGAGAACGCCGCCCTGCAGCACGCCCTGGACCACCAGGACGACCCCGACACCATCGAAGACATCGCCCGGGAAAAGCTCGATCTCGTCATGCCCGATGAGGTCATCTTCTACGACGCGGGCGAATGACCCAAAAATGCCCCGCTGCTGTTGTGTATTATGCCGACAGCGGCGGTTTTTCATGGGGTCTGCTTGTGCATCTTGCAGAAGAAAACTTAGGTTTTTAGCGGGTTTTGGGTTGACTTTGGCGGGCGGGAACGGTATACTGTACTTAGTCGGCTAAATCGCATCAAAGGAGAAGTCTCGTGGAAGACAACGAACTGCTCAGTCTGTTCACGGACATGACCCGTGTCCACACGGCATACGTGGAGCGCAGGCTCCTGCCGCTGGGACTCCACACCGGCCAGGGCGCCATCATCTCCGCGCTTGGCGAGCGCGGCCCCAGCAGCCAGAAGGAACTCGCGGAATACCGCCGCGTCTCCGCCGCCACCATCAGCGTTATGCTCCGCCGCATGGAAAAAAGCGGCCTCGTTACCCGCTCTGCCTCGGCGGACGGAAAATGCAACCTCATCTCCCTCACCCACGAAGGACAGTCCATATACGAAGCCCTCTGCCAGGACCGGCAGGGCGAACCCGAGAGGGTCTTCGCCGGTCTGAGCCGGGAGGAGCTTCTCGCCGCGGAGAGAATTTTCCAGACCGTCTCCCAGAACCTGGCGGACATGGTCCAATGAAAAATAGACCCCTGGCACATGGGGTTTATTGATATGACCAATGAAAAATTATTTTTAGGAGGAACACACAATGGGAAAACCTATGGCTGATTACGTCAAGCTTCCCGAGCTTGAGGAGTACGCTGAATGGTTCAAGGACTTCGCGGACCTCTACCGCGAGGACGGCATCCTGCAGGTCACCTGGAAGACCCTCGACATGCCCATGCATCACTCCGGCATGGCACACCGCGCGGTCGGCCAGCTTGCCCGCATCATCGGCTCCGACATGAAGAACGAGATCATCATCTTCACCATGCTCGGTGACAACTGGATGATCGAGTCCGATCCCGACGGCTGGGAGACCTACTCCGAGCTTCCCACCCAGCGCTTCCAGCATCAGTACTTCGATGACACGAACCTGTTCAAGAACATGGCCTTCGACATCGACGTTCCCACCATCGGCGCCATCCCCGGCCCCGGCTTCCACTGGGATTCCGCTCTCCTGGCGGACATCACCATCGCCACCGAGGACTGCGTCATGGAAGTTCCCCACGGCCAGGGCGGCCTCGTCCCCGGCGACGGCATGGGCGGCCTCTGCCAGTTCTACATGGGCGCCAAGCGCGGCAACTACTACCTCTCCACCACCCGTCAGATGACGGCGAAGGAGATGCTGGACTTCGGCTTCATCTCCGAGGTCGTTCCCAAGGGCCAGGCTCAGGCTCGCGCCTGGGAGATCGCCCGCATGTGGAAGAAGATGTCCTATGAGAACCGCACCATCATGGCGAACATCATGAAGCGTCCGGTCCGCAAGTGGCTCATGGACGACTTCAAGCTCCACACCGTCTCCGAGCAGTACGGTTCCCTCCTCCGCATCGCCGCCGGCGAGCTGGGCGACGAGAATTCCTCGCAGCAGGACGAGAAGTACATCTCCCGCGTCAACGACTGGCGTTATGCCACCACCGACATG
>CAYNZM010000135.1:0-3726 GCA_964401725.1 uncultured Oscillospiraceae bacterium | reverse complement strand
CCCATGAGACCGAGGCGGCGGCGTATGCGGACGTCGTATATCGGATGAACGACGGCGTCCTTTCGGAGGTGTGAGCATGGAGATATTCGAGGCGGTCATGGTGATCTGCTTCGGCCTTTCCTGGCCGATGTCCGTATATAAATCCTGGACCTCCCGCACGGCCAAAGGCAAGAGCCTGACCTTTGAAATCTTCATCCTGCTGGGCTGCATCAGCGGGATCATCGGCAAACTCGTCGGCGGCCATATCACCTATGTGTTTCTCTTTTATATCGTGAACATCCTTATGGTTTCGGTGGATATTCTGCTGTACTTCCGAAATGCGAAGCTTGATCGAAGGGCACAGGCGCAGGGGTAAGAGCAGTGTCTGCGACATGTCCGCAGGATTTGCGGAAAGCAGAACACAGCCGCCGGTGTGCCTCCGGCGGCTGTGTTCTGTCAGGTGCGGTTTCGGTAAGATAGGAGATAGATAGTGTGTAGAGAGTGTGTCATAAATGTCTGCATATTTCTAGGAGCGTGGAGGTGATGTTCCGCAATGGCTTCCGAACCAATCGTCCCAGATGCCTGATATGCCCGATGGGACGACTTCCCTGAGGCTCGGATGACGCGGGCTCAAAACGAACCGCAACGTTTTGAGAAATTAGTTATTACTAACTGATATAATATTAGCATAAGCTTACTCCTGTGTCAAGCAGTTTTTTGTTTGCTCATTGGTTAGTTAAATCTAATAAATGACGAGATAAAACAATGTGTGGAGACCGGAGAATGAAAAGCTATGAGCCGCAAAAGCTGGTGGAAATCAGCCGCTATCCGAACTATTTCCCGACGCTCTCACCGGAAATACAAGCAGAGACGTCTGCGATTTTCGTTTTGTCCGCCATAAAACGGACGCCGGGGACGGCTGGGAACGAAGCGAGAGTGTTTGAACGAAGCGATACAGGAGGACGCAGTTATGGCAAGAAAGGATTCAGAGAACCAGAAGAGGAGGGAGAGAAATGAAGCCGGATTATAAGAACTGGGTACCGAAAAGCATGGTGATCGGCCTATGGGCGGGAACGGCGCTGGCGCTCGTGCTGTTTTTGCTGCTGGGGGCGACGGGCCTTGTCCTGCACGGGACAGCCCGGCTCGTCTGTGGGATCGTATTCGGCGTCGGGACATTGGCGCTGCTGTTTTTCGCCGTTTGGATGACCGCGCTGCACCGAACCTTTGATTATAACGGCAAGAGGAAGCTCGCCAAAACGATTATCGACGGCACGGCGGCCTATGTAACACTGCCGGAGGGCGGCGTGGGTCTTGACGTGGGCTGCGGCAGCGGTGCGCTGACCATCGCCTGCGCGAAGAGAAATCCCCAAGTGGAGATGGTAGGTTGTGATATCTGGAGCGGCGCATATAAAACCGTGTTTACCAAAACGGTGTGCGAAACGAACGCCAAGGCCGAGGGTGTCCGAAACGTGCGCTTTGAGGAGGGCAACGCATTAAAACTCCCCTTTGCCGATGAGAGCTTTGACGCTGTGACCAGCAATTACGTCTATCACAACATCACGGGTCACGACAAGCAGAAGCTGCTTTTGGAGACCCTGCGGGTGCTGAAAAAGGGCGGGACATTTGCGATCCATGACCTCATGGGTCCGGCACGCTACGGTGATATGGACGCTTTTGTGCGGAAGTTGAAGGAGCAGGGCTATAAGGACGTGCGGCTGATCGACACCACGGACGGCATGTTCATGGTCAAAAAGGAGGCTGCCTGGCTTGGCCTCGGCGGCTCCGCGCTGCTGGTGGGGAGGAAATGAGCACATAAGCATGAAGGTATATGAATTCGGCGGGGAGAACGCCAAAACCTTCGTAATGTTCCAGTGCGCCGCGGAGCCCTGGTGGGTCTTCCAGGCGTCCGCCGAGGCCGTGGCGCGGGACTATCACGTATATCTCTTCATCGCGGACGGTCATGACGGGCAGGGGACGGAGTTCGTTTCCATCGAGAAGAACGTGCGGGATGCCGCCGACTACCTGCGAAAGGCAGACATTTCCCGCCTCGACGCTATGTACGGCGTCTCCATGGGCGGGGCGAGCGTGATCCGCTTTCTGGCGACGGAGGACATCCCGGTCGGTAAAGCGATCATCGACGCCGGCATCACGCCCTATCCCTATCCGCGCTTTGCCTGTCGGCTGATCTCCCTCTGGGACTGGATTACGGTGATGCTGGGGACGAAGTCCTTGACCTTTATGAAGCTGGCGGCGCCGCCGGAGCGCTGGACACCGGAGGGCGAGGACCCGGAGGAGCATTACAGGAAAATCTTCGATTTTGAAAAGCATCACTTTTCGCCCCGGACGATCTACAACGTCTTCTGGTCCACCAACAATTACTCCATGCCGGACCCGGTGCCGGCTGTGGACACGGAGATCGAGTATTGGTACGGGGAGGAAGAGAAGAGGGCCCGGAAGAACGATCAGGCCTATACTCGCAGAGTGTACCCGCAGACGGTTTCCAAGGAATTCAAGGGCCTGGCCCACGCGGAGCTGGTGCTGATGTTCCCGGAGCGGTTTTACCGGGAGGTCACCCGGTTTTTGGATGAATGACAAGGAGAGAATGAGTATGTCACGCCATGATGAGATCAGAGAATCCTATAAAACGCTGGGGAAGGTCGGCACGATGTACGACGGCATCGTCACCCGATCCACGCTGTTGGGTAAGCTGATGGACAGCGTCATCTGGGGGTTAAACGCGGAGCTTGCGGCGAAGTGGATAAACGACGCGCTCGCGCCGATCCCCGCAGGCTTTGCCGGGAGTCTTTTGGAGGTGCCTGTCGGTACAGGTGTGCTGACCATGCCGCTGTATAAAAGCCTGCCGGGTGCCGGAATCACCTGCCTCGACTACTCGGCGGATATGATGGCACATGCCCGGAAGCGGGCAGAGGTCATGGAGGTTTCCAACATCTCCTTCGTACAGGGGGACGTGGGCGCGCTGCCCTTCCCGGATGAGAGCGTCGATATTGTCCTGTCACTGAACGGCTTTCACGCCTTCCCGGACAAGGACGCGGCCTTCCGGGAGACATGTCGGGTATTGAAGCCGGGCGGCGTTTTCTGCGGCTGCTTTTATATCGCGGAGGAATTCAAGCGGACCGACTGGTTCGTAAAGCACATGTACGCCCCAAAGGGCTTTTTTACCCCGCCCTTTGATACGAAGGAGAGCCTGCGGAGCAGGCTGGAAGGGCTGTATTCTCAGACCGAGGTACACGCCGTCCGGGCGGAGGGCGTTTTCCGCTGTGTGAAATGAGGGAAGCTAAATGAAATACATCGGCATGCCCCTGGGGATGTGGGCGCTCTTTCATCATTCATTTCGGGTCAAGCTCGTAACGGTCCTGGGCTTTGATGAGGACGCGGCTCGAGGGATCGATAAGAGAGCGCTGCCGAAATACCGGGAGATCATCGCGGACCTGCCGGAATTTGAACAAGGCGACCGCTTTCAAATGAACATCGTGAACTGCGCCCTGCTGGCGGCTTTTTACCTGAACATGGAGGAAAAACCAGACGTGGAGCGCATGACGGAATATTATGCCAAAGCCATGATGACCGGCCCCATGCGCTGGTTCTGCCGCATGAGCGGGAAAAAGAAGTTCAGCCCGCAGGACATCGCCGGGATGAAGCAAATCGAAAAGCTGCGGGCCGCGGACCGGAATCCCTACTCCTGGAACGTGGAGTTTCTTCCGTACCCGGACGGAAGCGGCTATGAGG
>CAYNZM010000134.1:0-3733 GCA_964401725.1 uncultured Oscillospiraceae bacterium | reverse complement strand
CCTTTATGTGCTTATAAAGAATATGTTCGGCAAGACCGCAGTGGCCGCGGCGGCTACAACACTCTTTGCCTTCGATTTCATGCACTATGTCCAGACCCGCATCGCCACCATCGACACCTATGCCGTGTTCTTCATTTTGCTGATGTACCTCTTTATGTATTTCTGGCTGACGGAACCGGCGGGGAAACGCAGGCTCCTGTGGCTGGGCCTGTGCGGACTGAGCTTCGGCCTCGGCGCGGCGTCCAAGTGGACCTGCCTCTACGCCGGGGCGGGCCTCGGCGTGATCTGGGCGGTGTACTGGGTCATGCGCCTTGCCCGGGAGAAACAGGATGCCCTGGAGGGTTTTCTCAAAAGTGTCCTGTGGTGTCTGTTGTTTTTCGTGCTGGTACCGGCGGCGGTGTATTACGCAAGCTACTGGTCCTACGCCCCCAGCCAGGGCATCGACGGGCCGGGACGGCTCTTCACCCGGGCCTACGCAAAGCTCGTCTGGGACAACCAGACCTATATGTGGAACTACCACTCGAAGCTGGTGGCGACGCATCCCTATTCCTCGATGTGGTACCAGTGGATCTTGGACATCCGGCCCATCCTGTACTACCTCGAGTACTTTGACGACGGGACAAAATCCGCCTTTGGAGCCTTCTCGAATCCCCTGCTGTGCTGGGGCGGCATCCTGGCTGTCGGCGGCATGGCATGGATCGCGGTGCGGGACCGGGACGAAAAAGCCGTGTTCATCCTGCTGGGCTATCTCGCGAACCTCCTGCCCTGGGTGCTGGTGACCCGCCTGACCTTTGCCTACCACTACTTCCCCTGCACGGTGTTTCTCGCCCTGGCGCTGGGGTATATCTTTGCGGACCTGCGCCGGCGGGAGAGTGCCTGGCCATTGTCCGTGGGGAGCTTTACCGCGGTCTGCGTGGGGCTTTTCGTGATGTTCTATCCCGTGCTGTCCGGCCTGCGGACGAGCATGAGTTATACCACCTATTTCCTCAAATGGTTCCCCGATACCTGGCCCTTCTGACGGCCGATTTACAAAGGAGATCAAGCCTATGATCGCGATCGCGTCCGACCACGGCGGTTTCGCCATGAAGCAGCTCCTTATGGAGCACCTCACCGAGAGCAGCATTCCCTTCGAGGACCTGGGCTGCTATTCCGAAGCCAGTGTGGACTATCCCGCCTACGCCGAGAAAGCCGCTCGCGGCGTGGCGGACGGCACCTACGAAAAAGCCGTGCTCATCTGCGGCACCGGCATCGGCATGTCCATGGCGGCGAACAAGATCCCCGGCATCCGCGCCGCCCTTTGCGCCGACTGCTACTCCGCCGAGATGACCCGCCTGCACAACGACTCCAACGTCCTGTGCCTGGGCGGACGGACCATCGGCTCGGAGCTGGCGAAAAAAATCCTCGACATCTGGCTCGAGACGCCGTTTTCCGGTCAGGAGAAGCATGCCCGCCGCATCGGCATGGTGATGGAGCTGGACAAATAACATGGCCTATCGACCCAAGGACATCTACCGGGGACGGCGAAAATACCGTGTCCCCCTCATCGCGGCGCTGTCCGTGCTGGCGGCGCTGATCGTGGGGGCGGTGGCGATGTTCTACATCCTGCAGCAGTTTCTCGTATACGACCAGACCGGCGTCCGGCTGCAGATACCCTTCCTGACGGAGGAGGTGAAATCGGAGGAGGTCGCCGAGGCCACCCCCACCCCGGCCTTTATCCCGGTGGAGGTGCAGATCGTTTACGACGCCCCGGATTTCTCCGACCTGGACCTGGGAGGCTGGGAGGGACTGTCCGCCACCACGGCGAAGTTCGTTCCCTTTGCCGACGCCGCCAGCGAGCAGCGCTTGAACGCCGCCCTGGCCGGAGTATCCGCGGACACCTACGACGGCGTGGTGATGGAACTGAAATCCTCGGGCGGACAGCTCGCCTGGGCCTCCGCCTGTGACATGGCGGTGAGCTACGGCCTTTCCGGGACCATGGACTACACCGAGACCGTCGCCGCCCTCCACGAGCGGGGCTTTACCGTCGGCGCACAGATCAGTTGCCTGGCGGACGAGCTTCTCGCCACCCGGAACTGGCCTCTCGCCCTCCGCGGCCTCGGCGGGACCACCTACCGGGACAGCGGCGGCGTCTACTGGCTCGACCCCTACAACCGGCAGGTGCGGGACTACATCGCGGACCTCATGGCGGAGCTTGCCGCCATGGGCTTCGACGAGATCCTCCTGGCGGACCTGTATCACCCCGTCAGCGATGCCGCCCTCTACGACGAAGCCGGCACCCTGGTGGACACAGGCTTCACCTACTCCGTCACCCTCCAGACCGACCCGAACCCCATAAACGCCGTCTGCCAGATGGCAAAGCGGCTGGCGGAGGGCATGGCGGGCACGGGCGTGGCCGTCTCCGCCGTCATCGACGAAAATTCCCTTCGGAACGACCAGTCCGAGCGCACCGGCCAGGACCTGGACATTTTCTGGCGGGTGTTCGCGCGGCTGTACTGCCCCTGTGACACCTGGAACGCCATGACGGACCTGGAGGCTGCCGCCGAGACGCTGAACGCCGGGGACATCGCCGTGCGATTCGTGCCCGTGTGCGAGTATTTCCCGGAGAACGTCGCGAGCGTTCTCATCCTGCCCACGGTGAATCAATAAAAAAATCGCTTGACGTTTCGTGACGTCAAGCGATTTTCTTTTGCCTTTATACGATCTCCGAGTAGCTTCCCAGATACCGGAAGGTCTCGCAGAGATGCTCCAGATCATCCATGAGCCGCAGGAGCCGGGGAGAGTACACCGGGGTGTCCAGGTCGAAGTAGAACATGAACTCGAAGTCCCGGTCCGGCAGGGGTCGGCTCTCAAGCTTCGTGAGGTTGATGCCCAGGGCGTTGATCCGGGCCATGATGCGGTAGAGAGACCCGGGGCGGTGGGGCGTCGTGAGCATGACGCTGGTGCGGTCCGCGCCGGGGTATATCTCCAGGTTCCGGCCGATGCAGATGAACCGGGTGTGGTTGTTGCCCATGTCCTGCACGGCGGAGGCGAGGGTCGCGAGGCCGTAGAGCTCCGCGCAGCTCCGGGAGGACAGGGCAGCCAGGTCGTTTCGCCCGGATTCCGCCACCATTTTCGCGGCGACGGCGGTGTTGGCTACCGGGGTGAGCTTGATGCTCGGATACCCCCGCAGGAAGCCAGCGCACTGGTTGATGGCCTGCTCGTGGGAGACGATCTCCCGAATGTCGGCAAGACCCACGCCGGGCAGGGCCAGGAGGTCGTGGTCGATCTTCAGGCGCAGGGAGCGGACGATGCTGAAGTTGTACTGCATCATGAGGTCGTAGATGCGGTTCACGGAGCCCGCCGTGCTGTTTTCCAGGGGCAGGACCCCATAGCGGCACAGGCCGCTGGCAATGGCGGAGAACACCGCCTCGAAGCTGCTGACATAGGTGATGGAGGGCGAACGGAAGAGCCTTTCCACAGCGATCTGGGAGTAGGCCCCCTCCACCCCCTGGCAGACGACGGACGCCTTTTCGGGAAAGAGCTTCGGCGTGATCTCCAGGGCGGCGGCGATGCGGGCAGTCTGGGGACCGGTGCCGTTCACGACGGCGGCCTGATAGCTCTGGGTCACGTCCGAGAGCGTGGCGTACAGCACCCCAGCATAGTCCTCCATGGCCTCGCCGGTGCGCTCCCGGAACCGGGCCTTTGCCTCTCGTTCCGCGCCCCGGTCCGGCAGGAGCAGGCCCTGAGCATGCTT
>CAYNZM010000133.1:0-3786 GCA_964401725.1 uncultured Oscillospiraceae bacterium | reverse complement strand
CGGGCGCTGCGGGAGCTCGACCGGGTCCTCCCCCACGGGGACTGGCTGGGAAAGGCCCTGGGCATCGCCCAGCGGGACGAGATCACAAAGGACCTCACCTGCTCCTTCACCCGCATCGACTTCACGGAAACAGGCCTCGAGGGCCTCTGCGACTGCCGGGTGCCGCTGTGCGCCACGGCGGAAAACTGCAAGGACGTGGCGGACCGGACCATGCAGGCCCTGGGCTACGAGACCGCGGGCAGGATGATCCCGCCCCACTACACCCCCGCGGAGGGGGATTTTATCCAAACGCTTCTGGCAAGCTACGAGGCCTTCACCGGCAAAAAGGGCGAATGCTACTCCATGGGCGGCGGGACCTACGTCCACGACGTTCCCGGCGGGGTGGCCTTCGGCTACGGCATGCCCGGGGTCGATACCCGGATGCACGGCGCGAACGAACGCTTCCCGGTGGAGGACCTCTTCACGGCGGCGAAGATATTCGCCTGCGCCGTGGCGTCCCTGTGCGGCTGAATCTTGCGTTTTGTTTATATTTGTAACCTCCGCGTGAGGTCCTATAGGGTATAATCGAGGCAACAAGACCATGGAAAGGAGCACTACCATGAGAAAACGCATCGTTTGTCTTCCGCTGATTCTTTGCCTGTGCCTGACGCTGGGCGTCGGCGCGATGGCCTCCGGGGAGGCCTCCGGCGGCAGCAGCTCCGGCGAGGCCTTCACGGGCTACGAAAATCGCCCGGTATTTGCCTCCGGGGTCTGCGAGCTGGGGGCGGGCCAAACCGCCGCGAGCTTCCGGCTCTACGGCTACTATGCCACCACGGACGCCGACGCGGAGGATGCCTTCGCCCTTCTGCCCTTCGCGGCAGGGACCACGGCAGCCATCTACACGAATGAGGACTGCGGCACGGCCCTTTCCGGCGTAACGGCGGATTTCGACGGCGAGACCCTGACCCTCGCCTTCGACGAAGCCCCGGAGAGCCAGGTCTACGGCTACGTCCGCTTCGACGACGGCGGGACGGAGTTCACCCCCGTGCCTGTGTACGTCGTGAGCTATGCGGCCCAGGCATATCTGAACGCCGAGACGGACTACAACGGCTTTGCCCTGCGGTACGACGCCGCCAGCGTGACCCCCGGCGCGGTCTATTATCACGATGGTACGGCGGACGCCATCATCGGCGGCGCCATGGACCTCTTCGGCGCGGAGGATTTCGCGGAGGAGATCGCCGCCGCGGCGAAAGCCTACGGCTACGACTACGACGAGCTCTATACGGCGGTGGACTGGTATCTGAATAACGGCGCCACCACCGGCGGCGACACCTGGGAGGAGTTCCTCATTGACCGCCTCGTAAACGTGAACCCGACGGACGACGCGGAGCCTGTCCATGTGGGAGACGGCTTCCTGCGGGTGGAGGCGTGCTACTACCTCTTCCGGTACTACTGGATGAACAACACGACCTATGAGGTCACCGCCGGGGACGACGTGACCGGCATCTTCGCGGACAACATGAACAAGCTCTTCGACAACATCGACGATTTCTTCTGGGGTCACTACTACTGCACCTGGTTCCAGGCGCTGAACCCGGCGCTGCGCTCCGGCGGGCTGTTCCGGTACGACAGCCTTGTGGACCCGGACGGCACGAACACCGACGATACCGGCATGTATAAATATCGCGCGGAGCTCGGAAACCTCGGCCAGTGGCCCTACCACATCGACGAGGCCATCGACTACGGCGATTTTCTGAACATGATCTACAACGCCGTCACCGGCGGACAGTCCGCCCTGAGCGACGCCGGAGAGGCTGCCTCCGCCGCGCTGAAGTCCATGGGCGGCAGCCGGGAGAAAAACGCCGCCGCCGTAAACGAATATTTCGGCCTGGGCCTCGACCTTGCCGCGGAGCTGGATACCCCCGTAAACAAGTGGTCGGCGGCGATGATCCTGTATCACCTCAAGGGCACCTCCGACGCCGCGAAGGAGATCCCCGACGACGACTCCGAGGACGTGTACCTCTACAACACCACAAAGCACGGCAGTCTCGCCAAGGACACCTACCTCGACACCGACACCTATTACACCCGCCAGGGCATCACGGACTACACCGCCGAGACGAACCACTACGGCCTCACCTCCATGGCGGCCATCACTATCAGCCGCGCGGAGACGGTGGACCTCACCGAGTGGGAAAACTGCCCGGTGTACACCGCCGGGGACTATCTCATCCTTGTGGACGAAACCGTTATCGTGGACCGGGCCGTCGCCTCGGACCACAGCGGCCTGCTGTACTACGAGGCGGGCTATTCTGCAGAGGAGTACGGCGGCGAAAAGACCTACAAGCAGCTCGCTTTTTCCTGGCAGCTCGACGGAGACACCCTGGTCATCTCCGGCGTGGAGGGCTATTCCAGCTTTGCCGCCGGGACCACCTGGGACCTGGCAGATGTGGGCTCCTTCTACTGCTCCGGCCTCTGGATTCGGGACGGGGTGAAGGCCCAGCTAAAAAACACCACCGTCCTCGCCCAGGCCAGCGGCACCGGCGACGACATCCGGGACGACAGCCACCGCTTCTTCGGCGGCGGCGACGGCCTGCAGGTCACGGATAAAAATACCGCCGTCACCGTGGAAAATGACAATGGACAAATCTTCCTCGTGGGCACGGGAAGCACCGCCGCCGGCAGCATCTATGCCGGCTCCGCCTCCACCACCGTCATCCGCGGCACCACCCTCCGCAATGCCAGCGGTCACCCCTTCAGCATCTTCTATAACGGCGTTCTGGTCCTGGACAACGACAGCCTTATGAACTCCGGGCGCATCTTCAACTCCGACGCCAGCTCCGGCACCATCATCTTCAACGACGTGGTCGCCGTGGAACGCTCCGGCGCATCCGTCATGGACGAGACCTGCTCGGCGTATTTCGTGAACAGCTTCGTCACGAAGCTCGGCGGCTGGGAGGTAAACGGCAACGCCCAGGCGGTCCTCACGAACACCACCGTGGAGACCGGCGGCTCCTGGAATTTCTCCAACAAGACCTCCATGACCTCCGACGTGGGGGAGGTCATCCTCGTAAACTCCGACTTTCAGAATACCTCCGGCACGCTCGTGAACGCCACCCGGGGCGGCCGGGGATGCCTCCGGGTGGTAAACTCCCGGCTGACCTGGTCCGGCGACGCCGATACCACGCTGTTTTCCGTCGGCGGTCCCAACAGCTACACCGGCGCGAGTCTCTATGTGGACGTGGACGACGCCTCCGACGTCCCCACGGCCTTCAAAGTCGCCGTTGCCGGGGATTGCTTCTCCTCCGTCCGGGGCTGGAACGACGACGTGCTGAGCTACGAATCCAATTCCACCCTGTACCTGGACATCGACCAAAAGATCGACGTCACCATGGACTGCGCAGACGTGGTGGTCTGCTCCTTCGGCATGGTGGGCGTCACGGACCAGTTCCACGCCACCGGCAACGTCATTTTCGTGGAGGACGGGAACTACATCTACACCGGCCTCGACGAAACCGGCGGACTGTACAGCCCCGAGCGCATCACCGCCCGGACCGACAACGCCGACGGCACCGCCACCGTGACCTACACCTTCTCCGACGGCAGCACCATGACCTACGAAAACCTGCCCGTCGCCTGACGCCACGCACGACAACGGCCCTCCCAAAGGCGGTGCAACTTAGGGATTTTGTAATCCCTGAAAAAATCGGCATAGTTTGGAGAAATCCGGCTATGCCGATTTTTCGTCTTTCTGTAACTGTTCAGATACTGCGAAAAAGGTATCGTCAAAACGTAGAAAATTTTGAG
>CAYNZM010000132.1:0-3923 GCA_964401725.1 uncultured Oscillospiraceae bacterium | reverse complement strand
ACGGTCCCATGATGTCAGACCGGAGGGGCGTGAGGGAATCAAACCGCAGCTCGCCTTCCGCATCCACCGTTCCGTCGCGGAGGGAGAGACGGAGCCCGTCCTCCCGGAAGCGGCTCTCACCCAGCACAGCGCGGGGCGCTTTTGCGCTTACACTGCCATCCGGCAGCGCCGCGTTCCAGCAGCCGTCTCCGCTGATGATCTGGATCGAGCCGGATTGCTTCCCGTCCGCGATGTGGATCGCGGGGATCAGGGCCACGGTTTGCCTCTCCGACTGGCACCGGAAGTACCAGCCGCAGAAATAGCTCTTGCTGTTTTTCATGCCAGCCGACCCATCTGTCTCTCGAGCGCCTCAATGCTGTCCACTGGGCTTTGACAGGCTCCGCCACGGCAGAGATAGTACTGCACACCGGATGCCGGGATGGGGTAATTCGCGGTGAAGGGCGCGATTTCCGCGAGCTTTTGCTTGTTTTCCGGCGTTTTGACAAGCACGGTGAGGTTCGGGCGCGCCTCCCGGCGCAGGAAAGCAAAAAGCTCCCCCGGAAGCTCCTGCGCCGTGCAGATGAGCTCCGCGGTCGGCCAAAGCTCCTCCAGCAGGGCGAGAAGCGTGAAGCAATGCCCCGCCGAGTAGCCCCGGATCGCCCCTGACAGATAGCGGAGCTGCCGCTCTTTCGCAGCGCGGAAACGCTCCTCCCCCGTCAGTCTCGCAAGCCGCGAGAGAACCAACGCGGCGACGGCGTTGCCCGAGGGCATCGCGCCGTCATACGCTTCCTTGGTACGGGTGATGAGCTGCTCTCCCTCCGTGGAATAGGGATAGAACCCGCCCCGGGTTTCGTCAAAGAAGCTCTCCAGCAGCGTGTCCGCGAAGAAGATCACGCTTTCCAGATACTCCGTGCGGAAGGTCGCGGCGTAAAGCTCCATAAGACCCCAGGCAAAAAAGGCGTAGTCGTCCAGCTTCCCGGCGTGGGCGGCGTCGCCCTCCCTCCAGCGGGCAAGAAGATGCCCGTTTCCGTCCGTCATGTGCTCCTGCATAAAGGCCGCCGCCCGTTCTCCCGCCTCGATATAGCGCGGCTCGTGGAATACAAGCCCCGCCCGCGTCAGTGCCGCCAGCATGAGACCGTTCCACGCGGTGAGCACCTTGTCGTCCGTGGACAGCTTCGTCCGACCCCGGCGATAGTCATACAGCTTTTCCTGCGCGGATTTCAACCAATCCGGTTCAGCTTCCCAGTCGGATGCGCCGATGAGGTTCGGGATGCTCTTGCCCTCAAAGTTCCCGTCCGGTTTGATGTCAAACCGCTGGCAGAACCGCCCTGCTGTGTCCTTGTCCAGCGCCTCGGACACCTCCTCCGGCGTGAGAAGGTAGTATTTCCCCTCGACGCCCTCGCTGTCCGCGTCCTGCCCGCACCAGAAGCCGCCCAGCGGATCGGTGAGCTCCCGCAGTACATAGTCCAGCGTCCGGCGGGCGATCTCCTGCCAGATCGGGCGGCGGTTGTGCTCAAAAGCCTCCGTGTACGCCAGCGCGAGCAGGGCGTTGTCGTACAGCATCTTTTCAAAATGCGGCACGAGCCACTTTGCATCGGTGGAGTACCGGCAGAAGCCCCCGCCAATGTGATCATGGAGCCCGCCCCGGTACATGTGCTCCAGCGTACTCTCCGCCTTTTCCCGCGCCCCGTCGTCGCCGGTCAGATGGGCATAGCGAAGCAGAAACAGCAGATTATGCGGCGTGGGGAATTTGGGCGCGGGACCAAAGCCGCCCCATGCCGCGTCAAAGCTGCGGGCAAGCTGCGCGGCGCCTGTCTCCGCCAGTTCACGGCTGGGTGCATCCGGCTCGGATTCCCGCTCCTTTTGCAGATGCTCTGTCAGAAGGTCTCCGGCCTGCAGGACGCCCGCGCGGTTTTCGTGCCATAGCGTGGACGCCTGTTCCAGCAGGGACAGAAGCTGGCTCTTGGGCAGATACGTCCCGGCCCAGAAGGGCTTTTTGTTCTGCGTCAAAAGGACGGTCAGCGGCCAGCCGCCGGAGCCGTTCATAGCGACGCACGCCGCCATATAGACCGCATCCACGTCCGGGCGCTCCTCCCGGTCCACCTTGACGGGGATATAATCCCGGTTGATCGCCGCCGCCACCGTATCGTCCTCAAAGGACTCATGGGCCATTACATGACACCAGTGGCAGGTGGAGTACCCAACGCTCAGGAAAATGGGCTTGTCCTCCCGCACGGCGGCGTCAAAGGCGGACGGCCCCCACGCACGCCAGCGGACTGGGTTTCCCGCGTGCTGCAAGAGGTACGGCGTTTTTTCGTGCTGAAGATCATTCATGGGCGTATTCCGAGATTACAGGTACCCGCGCAGATCGACGGCCAGCGTTTCCTCCAGGGCGATCAGACGCCGGGCGATGCCCTTGGACGCCTCGTCCGCGGCGGCGTATTGGTTGAGGTATTTGCTCAGGGATTTGACGCCCATGTTGCAGCCGTCTGTCATGAGATCGGCGATCTCGGCGTCGGAGTCGTGGAGCATGAGCTTCATTTTCGTCATCAGCTCAGACATGACCGATGCCATGGCGGGCGGGTCTTTCCCCTCGTCCTTGTATCGGTCGAGAAGCTGCTGCAGCTCCCCGCTCAGCGCCTCATGCGACCTTTTGCAGTCGGTAAGGCGCTTTTCCAGCGCGTCCGAATGCACATGGCTCAATACGTCCTCGATGGACGAAATGCCCATCTTCACGCCCTCGTCACACTCCCGCAGGAGCTTAATCGTATCCTGTTCGATCATTTTGCGGCATCCTTTCTTACGTTGTCCGCAAATAGTATGTCCGGCTTGGGGTGTTATAGTAAAAGTTTAGGAGAGAGATCATGCGGTCCCTCTCCTTTTTCTTTGCCCTTTACTGTATCTGTAGAATGACCAAATGTGCGGAAACGGGTCGTGTTCCGCCAGCTAAGGGCGTGATGGTAAGCGCAGCCGGATTGCTCGCCGGATTCCGTACAGTCAGGATGGAATTGATGGTCGTCGTTTCCACGATCGCCATGCCTGCGATCTGCGAGGCCCCCGTTGCCCGACCCACGACAGTATATGCCAGATCCGCGCCGTTCAGCGTCAGAAGCAGCTGGCCGGCCTGATCAGCACTTACCTCGAACAGGACCTGGTAAGCGCCAATTTGGGCAAGGTTGAAGGAGCTCGCGCCTGTGCGGGCAATGCCTGTTCCGCTGTTTGGTCCGTCCTGAGGGAAGCTGACGTCCGTACCAGGCGCCACCGTTGCCGCATTATCCGGCGGCATCAGCGCGTAAAAGTCCGCGTAGTTCAGAACGCCGCCGGCAGGTCCCTGGGGCCCTGCAGGTCCGGTCTCGCCCACAGGTCCCTGAGGGCCGACAGGGCCTGTTTCACCGATGGGACCTTGCGGTCCGGCAGGTCCGGTCGCGCCGACAGGTCCCTGAGGACCGGCAGGGCCTGTTTCACCAACGGGTCCCTGAGGACCGGCAGGACCGGTTGCACCGACAGCCCCCTGCGGTCCAGCAGGGCCAGCCGCACCGACAGGTCCCTGAGGACCGGCGGGGCCGGGTGCGCCGACCGCACCTTGCGGACCCGCGGGACCAGTCTCACCCACAGGTCCTTGTGGACCGGCAGGACCGGTTGCGCCTACGGGACCCTGCGGTCCGGCAGGGCCGGTCTCACCGGCAGGTCCCTGAGGACCAGCAGGGCCCGTCTCTCCGGCAGGTCCTTGCGGACCGACAGGGCCAATTTCACCCGCAGGTCCTTGCGGACCAGCAGGACCAGTTTCACCGACGGGGCCCTGAGGACCGGCAGGACCAGTCTCACCCGCAGGCCCTTGCGGACCGGCAGGGCCAGTCTCTCCAATCGGCCCCTGAGGACCGGCAGGACCGGTTTCGCCAGCGGGCCCCTGGGGACCGGCAGGACCGGCTGCGCCGATAGGACCC
>CAYNZM010000131.1:0-3987 GCA_964401725.1 uncultured Oscillospiraceae bacterium | reverse complement strand
GAGACGGGCAAAGTCGTCCCCGTGACGGTCATCGAGGCCGGCCCCTGCGTGGTCGTGCAGAAGAAGACCGTCGAGAAGGAAGGCTACGACTCCGTCCAGCTCGGCTTTGAGGACATCGCCGAGAAAAAGCTGACGAAGCCCGCGAAGGGCCACTTCGAGAAGGCTTCCGTCGCTCCCAAAAAGCATCTGCATGAGTTCCGCCTGGACGACTGCTCCGCTCTGAACGTGGGCGACGTCATCAAGGCCGACGCCTTCGCGGAAGGCGACCATGTGGACGTTACCGGCATCAGCAAAGGTAAAGGCTACGCCGGTGTCATCAAGCGCTGGGGCGCTCAGCGCACTCCCACCACCCACGGCGGCGGTCCTGTGCACCGTCACGCGGGCTCCATGGGCTCTTCCACCGATCCCTCCCGCATCTTCAAGGGCAAGATCGGCGCCGGCCACATGGGCGTGGAGCAGGTTACGGTCCAGAATCTGGACGTCGTGAAGGTCGATCCCGAGATGAACATGATCGTCCTGCGCGGCGCGGTGCCCGGCCCCAAGGGCGGCATCGTCTACATCAAGAACACGGTCAAGAAGATCGTGGAGAAGCAGGTCCAGGCCGCGGCTCCGGTCAACCCGCAGAAGGCTTCCGGCCGCAACCCGCAGAAGGCCTCTGCGCGTACACGCTGATAGAAAGGAGAGATCGATATGCCTACAGCGAAAATGGTCAACATGGCCGGACAGCAGATCGGCGAGTACGAGCTCTCCGAGGCCGTCTTCGGCATCGAGCCCAACGGTCCTGTGCTGCACGCGAGCGTCGTGAACTACCTCGCGAACCAGCGTCAGGGAACCCAGAGCGCTCTCACGAAGGGCGAGGTTTCCTACACCACCAAGAAGCCCTGGCGTCAGAAGGGCACCGGCCGCGCCCGCGCGGGCTATGCCGGCTCCCCGGTGTGGCGTCACGGCGGCGTCGCGTTCGCTCCCAAGCCCCGCGACTACAGCTATTCCCTCACCAAGAAGACCAAGCGTCTCGCTATGAAGAGCGCTCTGTCCTCCAAGGCTGCCGACGCGAAGATCCTCGTGGTGGACGGCCTGCACATGGACGAGATCAAGACCCGCGCCTTCAAGCAGTTCCTGGACGCCGCCGGTGTCTCCGGCAAGGCGCTCATCATCACGGAGAATGTGGATGAAGCGGTCCTGAAGTCCGCCCGCAACATCGAGGGCGTTTCCGTCACTACTGCCACGATCCTCTCTCCGTACACGGTCCTCTGCGGCGGCACCCTCGTGGTGGACAAGGCAGCGGTCCAGAAGATCGAGGAGGTGTTCGCCTGATGAAATCCGCTTATGATGTGATCATCGCTCCGGTCATCACCGAGCAGTCCATGGAAGACCTGGACATCAAGAAATACGCCTTCAAGGTCGCGCCCGACGCGAACAAGATCGAGATCAAGAAGGCGATCGAGGAGATCTTCGGCGTGACCGTTATCAAGGTCACCACGACCCACATGCACGGCAAGAAGCGCCAGCAGGGCCGTTTCCCCGCCGGCAAGTCCGCCGACTGGAAGAAGGCCGTCGTGAAGCTCTCCGCCGACTCGAAGAACATCGAGATCTTCGAAGGCATGGCGTAAGGGAGGAACAGACTATGGCTATCAAAACTTACAAGCCCACAACGCCGTCTCGCCGTCATATGAGCGTCTCCGGCTTCGAGGGCGTCGAAAAGCACGTTCGTCCCGAGCGCAGTCTGACCGAGTCCCTGAAGAAGCACGCCGGACGCAACTCCTATGGCCGCATCACCGTCCGTCACCAGGGCGGCGGCAACAAGCAGAAATACCGCGTCATCGACTGGAAGCGCAGCACCGAGGGCGTTGCGTCCGTCCTCCGCCTGGAGTACGACCCCAACCGCTCCGCGTTCATCGCGCTGATCCAGTACGCCGACGGCAAGAAGGCTTACATCCTGGCTCCCGCCGGGATCAAGGCCGGCGACACCGTCGAGTCCGGTCCCGCCGCGGACATCAAGGCCGGCAACTGCCTGCCTCTGGCGAACATCCCCGTCGGTACCGTCATCCACAACATCGAGATGTACCCCGGCAAGGGTGCGCAGCTCGTCCGCAGCGCGGGCAACGCCGCGCAGCTCATGGCGAAGGAGGGCTCCATGGCCACCGTTCGCCTGCCGTCCGGCGAGATGCGCAAGATCCGCCTCGACTGCAAGGCGACCATCGGCTCCGTCGGCAACGCCGACCACGCCAACATCGCCATCGGCAAGGCCGGCCGTAAGCGCCACATGGGCTGGCGTCCCACCGTCCGCGGTTCTGTCATGAACCCGGTGGACCACCCCCACGGCGGCGGCGAAGGCAAGTCCCCTGTCGGTCGTCCCGGCCCTGTTACCCCGTGGGGCAAGCCGACCCTGGGCTACAAGACCCGCAAGACGAAGAACGCTTCTGACAAGTTCATCGTCAAGCGCCGCAATGCCAAATAAGGAGGGAAAACAATGAGCAGAAGCGTAAAGAAAGGCCCGTTCGCCGCTCCCGAGCTGCTGAAGCGCGTGGACGAGATGAACAAGGCCGGCGAGAAGAAGGTCCTCAAGACCTGGAGCCGCGCCTCCACCATTTTCCCGTCCTTTGTCGGCCACACCATCGCCGTCCACGACGGACGCCGCCACGTCCCTGTCTATATCACCGAGGACATGGTCGGCCATAAGCTGGGCGAGTTTGCTCCGACGCGCACCTTCCGCGGTCACGCCGGCAGCAAGACCAAGTAAGGGGGAAGAAACATGGAAGCAACAGCGAAAGCGAAGTACGTTCGCATCTCTCCCCGTAAGGTCCAGATCGTGTGCGAGCTCATCAAGGGCAAGGATACGATGTACGCCGAGGCCATCCTTCGGAACACCCCGAAGGCCGCCAGTGAGCCGCTGCTGAAGCTGCTCAAGAGCGCCTGCGCCAACGCGGAGAATAACTACGAGATGGATCCCGAGAATCTGGTGGTCACCGAGTGCATCGCCACGGCGGGTCCCATCCTCAAGCGCGGGCAGCCCCGTGCCCACGGCCGGATGTACCGCATCAACAAGCGCACGAGCCACATCACCCTGACCGTGGCCGAGAAAGAATAAGGGAGGAGGCAGAATATGGGACAGAAAGTTCATCCCCACGGAATGCGCGTGGGCGTCATCAAAGACTGGGATTCTCGCTGGTACGCCCGTCCGGACAAGGTCGGCGATCTGATCGTCGAGGATTACAAAATCCGCAATTACCTCAAGAAGACCCTTTATTCCGCCGGCATCCCAACCATCGAGATCGAGCGCGACAGCGCGAAGGTCCGCATCTTCATCCACTGCTCCCGTCCCGGCGTCGTGATCGGCAAGGGCGGCGCGGAGATCGAGCGCATCCGCCTCGAGGTGGAGAAGATGATCGGCAAGCCCGTGGCTCTTTCCATCGTTGAGGTCCGCACCCCGGATACCAACGCCCAGCTCGTGGCCGAGAACATCGCCGCGCAGCTCGAGAAGCGCATCGGCTTCCGCCGCGCCATGAAAAACGCCATCGGCCGTGCCATGCGCATGGGCGCGAAGGGCATCAAGGTCATGTGCGCAGGCCGTCTCGGCGGCGCTGAGATCGCCCGCACTGAGTCCTACCACGAAGGCACCATCCCCCTGCAGACCATCCGTGCCGACATCGACTACGGCTTCGCGGAAGCTGCGACCACCTATGGCCGCGTCGGCGTCAAGGTGTGGATATACAAGGGCGAGGTCCTCACGACCTCTCTGCGCACCACTCCCCGTGTCATGGACATGAACCGCCGGAACGACCGTGACCGTCGTGATCGCCGCAACGATCGCCGCGGCGGCCGGGGCGGCTACAACCGCGACAACCGTCAGGGCGGCTACAACCGCGATAACCGCGGCGGCTACAACCGTGACAATCGCCAGGGTGGCTACAACCGCGACAACCGCGCCCAGGGCTCTCGTCCTGCGCCGGCGGCTCGTCCCGCGGCTCCCGCAGCTCCCAAGGAAGG
>CAYNZM010000130.1:0-4011 GCA_964401725.1 uncultured Oscillospiraceae bacterium | reverse complement strand
CTCCATTTTGCCGCGCCGCTACCCTGCCTGTGCTTCCTTATCTTAATGACATTGCCCACGGTGAGACGTATTTTTGGCGCGTTTGACTTTGGTGAACGCCTGTGTTATAGTACGCTCACAAAACAATACTGCTGCCGCCGGGTAGCAAATGACGCCAGTATCCATGTCATTAGGCCACAGAAGACATGGAGGCTGGTGATTTTTATTGGGAGGTCTTAATATGGAATGGATAATGCTTCTGTTGGCCGGAGTCCTTGAGGTCACATGGGCGGTAGCGATGAAAATGTCCGAGGGCTTTACAAAGCTGATGCCGAGTATCATTACTGCGGTAGGTTATATAGCCAGCGCGGTGTTCCTATCACTGGCGCTGAAGAAG
This sequence comes from uncultured Oscillospiraceae bacterium, assembly GCA_964401725.1. GTDB lineage: Bacteria > Bacillota > Clostridia > Oscillospirales > Oscillospiraceae > CAJOIG01. Next base: position 3,635 of record CAYNZM010000130.1, on the reverse strand, counting down.
CTCCCGCTTGGAACTGCATATGCCATGTGGACTGGCTTCGGGATTGTGGGGACAACTCTGCTCGGCATTGCGCTCTTTCATGAAACGCTTTCATTACCGCAGATTGGATGCGTGGCTGTGATTGTGGCCGGGATTGTAGGCTTAAAGCTCCTGGCATGATCTCGTTTGCATGATAATGTCGCTGTTGACCTCGTTGCCCCATACGTCCCAGCCGGGCGGGGACTGACGTGCGAAAAGCTCTATCCGGGGAACATCCCCCATAAGAGCCACGATCCGCCGTCGGGCCTCGTCCGGCTTTTTGCTGTGTTCCTCCACATGGGAAATGATGACCTGGTGGATGTTCCGCGCCCGAACCTGCGGGGAGCCTTTGGTGGCAAGCAGGCATATTTCCGTATTGGAGCGAGTCCAAAAGCCCATGCCCCAAAAGATACCGTCGTCGTTCCGATTGAGCTTTATCCATACAAAAGCAACGGTCTTATACTTGAAGCCCCAAGCGTCAATGACCTCGAACGCCTCCCGGAGCTTCGGGAAGGTCGCCCACAGGAACAGGACGCAGTCGTCGGCGGCAAGGTCTGCCACGGGCAGAGCTTTGATGTCCTCTACGGGCATAGTGGGATAGTGCTTTTCCGGGCCGCGCCCGCCCTGCCTGCGGTATTTCCACGGCGGATCGGCATAGATCACGCTGTACTTTTTCATAGGCCGAACATCTCCCGGACGATTCTGTCCGATCCTTTGACAAGGCCGGTGAGGATCAGCATATTGAAAAGGAGATCGCCTATGTACTGCCACAGCATCGTGACGGCTGGGAGCGAGCTGTCCACGGACGGCGCGGCGCTGGAGGCAAAGGCCGAATAGACGAGGCAGGCGATCACGATGACCGCGCCCTCCATGCACACGCCCGCATAGCTTTTGATAAAGCTCCGTCCGATGCTCGATGTCGGCTCTCCCGCAAACGCCGCCAGCGGCAGGGGCGACACGGCGGTATAGAGGTACAGCCGGAAAAAGCGCCCGTACACCGTGAGGATCAGCACGATGGACATGACCCATATAAACAGCGTTCCCAATAGGGATACGAGCCAGAGCGGTATGCTCTGCAGAAAGCTCACGTCCTCCACGGCGGACACGATCTCCGAGGGCAGGGACGCGGCCTCCGTGACCGCGCCGCCGATGCCGCTCATGGCGGCGTCGATAGCGCTCCCGCAGATATTGAAGATAGCGACCATGATCTCCATGCCCCGTCCCACGGCAACTTTCGCCGCCGCGAAACGGATAAAGTGCCGGAGGACAAATTCGGGGCGCTGGAAGTCCTTGAACGACGCCGCCGAGTGGAATATGCCCATGGCGAAGAACAGGACGAGCAGGCCGTAGCCGATGCCCTGCAGGGCCGAGTTTATCCCGACGATCACGCCCCATATCTGCCCGCCCTTAAAGCTCTGTGGCGTGGTGGTGAGTAGCGTCCATATCTCGGTGAGCTTTTCGTTCCATACGCCGAGGGCGTTTTCCAAACTGCTTATGATCCAGTTATCACTTATGCGTTACACCCCCTTTGCGAGTGATGGGGCATAGCATCACAGCACGCCGATGGTGGAGAGGATCTCCTTGGAAAAGGCGATGAGCAGGCCGCCGAAAAGGCACAGAAAGCCCTGCGTCCGCTGGCTGGCGTCGTGGCTTTGTACGCTCATGCCGACCTGCACCACGCCCCAGCCGAGGATGATGATGCCTATGGCCTTGATCGCGCTGAAAATGAAATCGGACAGATTGTTTACGATGGAGAGCGGATCGGTAGCGGCCAGCGCCGGGGTAACAAAAAAAGCCGCGGTCACGGCGAGGATCGCGGCGGTGAAGTATGTGCGCTTGATCTTATGGTTGGTGTTAAGTCTTTTCAAATAAAGTCCTCCATGTTCTCGATGATTTCGATGTCGTCCAGACTGTCAAAGGCAAAGGATAGCTCGCCCGTGTCATAGACGCATGTGGTGTGGTGGACATAGGGCGCGGCGCCGCCGTCCACGGTGTACTTGATGTTCGGATGCTTGAGCAGGTCATACTTTTCATCCATGATGGGCTTTTCGCCGCGGATGAACACGATGGCGTTTTTATTGTCGAGCATACGCACCTCGTCCGGCGTCAAGAGCTCGCGCCCGGTCTGCTGGAAGTTCTGCGAGAACGAGCCGTTGCGCCCCTTTGACTGGCTGCTCGTTCGGGTGTCTATCGTGGCCTTGCCGAGCAGCTCCGAGATATATTTATGGGTGCTTTGCTCGTTGCCGCCGAGATAAACGAGGCTGTCGGCGTTGCCGATGATGCCCTCCCAGTCGTCCTTGAACAGCGCCTTGAGCTGGGATATGTTTTGCAGGATGATGGTCGCCATGATGTTGCGGGATCGCATGGTGGCCTGCAAACGGGCGTACCCGTCCGGCAGGGCGACGTTTGCAAACTCGTCAAACATGAGGCGGACCGGGATCGGCAGGCTCCCGCCGTGCTTCTTGTCGGCCTGAAAGTACAGCTCCTGAAACGCCTGAGAATACAGCATCCCCACGAGGAAATTCAAAGAGGTGTCGTTGCTGTCCGGTATGACACAGAATACGGCTTGCTTTCGCTCACCGAGCTTTTCCAGCTCCAGGTTATCATGGGACGTGATCTCTTGAATTTCCGGCAGAGTAAAGGACGCCAGCCGCACGGCGGCACTCACCAAAATCGACATAGCGGTTTTGCCCGCGGCCTGCCTGAAAATCTTATACTCGCGGACGGCAATATGATCCGGCTGTTCTTCCTCCAATGCTTCAAAGAGGAGATCCAGCGCGGATTTATAGTCGTCGTCCTCCTCTCTGGCCCCGCCGTTCTCGATCATGTAGAGCATCATTTCCATGGTCTGCTCATACTTCGGGGATTCGTGCAGGAGGTACAGCATGAGGGCGGCGTCCAGGGCCGTCTCCGACTTCTCCCAAAACGGATCGTTTTGGGAAGCGCCCTTTGGCGTGGTGTTCTTGATAAAGTTGTTTATGAGCTTGAACACGTCGGCGTCGTTCCGTATGTAGTGAAACGGATTGTAATAATCGGAATTCTTTGGCTCCACGAGATCGAACACGCGGACGACATAGCCCCGCTGCATGAGGAACGGGGCCGCAGCGCGGACAAGCTCTCCCTTCGGGTCTGTAACAATGAAGCTGGCATTAGCGGTATAGAGGTTCGGTTTGACTACGAAGCGGGTCTTGCCGGAGCCGGAGCCGCCGACGATGATCTGCAAAAGATTTCTCATGTGCCGCCGGGGATTGAGGCTCATGCTCAAATGCTGGGTGAGGATGGCATTTTTAGAAAAGTCCTTATCGGCATAGCGTCGTTTTACGTCGCGGGCGCTGCCCCATTTTGCGGAGCCGTGTTCCTCGCCCGGCCTGCGGTTCTGCCGCGTGGAATAGTAATAGCCTATGGCACAGGCATACAGGGCGAGGAAGCCCAGGATAAACTTGAACGAGTACGGCGTCCAGCGGAGAGAAAAAGGATGCTGGAGCGCGGCGCTGAACTGTCCCATAAAGTCCATAAGATTCATGCCGTCCTCATACGCGCCCGCGCCGACCACGGCAAGCCATATTATTGCTCCCCCAATTAATTCTTGAATTTAGGCTGCATAGCTGGTAAGGGGT
>CAYNZM010000129.1:0-4038 GCA_964401725.1 uncultured Oscillospiraceae bacterium | reverse complement strand
CAGCTCATGGGCGCGCTCGGCGCCGCGGAATTCGCCCGCCAGAAGGGCCTTGCCAGAGCCTGAGGAGGTACTTTGATGGATAAGATCCTGGGACTGGCTGCGGACGTGGTAAAGGCTGTCCTGCCCGTTGCGGCGGATATGGCAAGGCAGCTTCTCGTCACGGTCGCGAAGCTTTTGAAGCTGCTCGGGAGACTGTGCCTGTCGGCGCTGAAGAGTAAAGGGACGAAGCGTGTACTGCGTAAGGGGCGGAAGGCTCTGCGGATCACGGCACTGGTCTCGGGAGGCATCGCCGTACTCTCCTGCGCGGGGCTCATCCTGGGCCGCAGGAAATAAAAACGATGGCCGCCATTCGGCGGCCATCCTTATGAGGCGCGATATGGAAAAAAGGGAATTCAAGGCGGAATCGAAACGGCTTCTGGATCTGATGATCCACTCCATCTACACCCATAAGGAGATATTCCTGCGGGAGATCATCTCCAATGCGTCGGACGCCATCGACAAGCTGTTCTATCAGAGCCTGACCGACGACAGCGTAAAGCTGCACCGGGAGGATTTTGAGATCCGTCTGACGCTCGACAAGGAGGCACGTACCCTCACCGTTTCCGATAACGGCATCGGTATGGATCGGGCGGAACTGGAAGAAAACCTCGGCGTCATCGCCGCCAGCGGAACGAATGCTTTCCGGCGGGGCTTGCCGGAGGATGCCGCCGGAGCGGACGTGATCGGTCAGTTCGGCGTGGGCTTCTACTCCGCCTTTATGGTGAGCGATCACATCACCGTCATCACAAAAAAATACGGCGAGGAGCAGGCCTGGCGCTGGCAGTCCGACGGCGTAGACGGCTATACCGTGGAGCCCTGGGAGAAGGATGCCGCCGGCACGGACGTCGTCATGCATATCCGGCCCGACGGTGAGGAGAAGGACGAGTTCGACCGCTATCTGCGGGAATACACGATCTACAAGCTGGTAAAAAAATACAGCGACTACATCCGCTTCCCGATCCGCATGCGGATGCCCCATCCGCAGAGGAAGGAGGGCAGCACGGAGGAGAATCCGGAATTCGAGGAGGTCTTCGAGCTGGAGACCTTCAACTCTATGGTGCCTTTGTGGCAGCGGCGCAGGGGAGAGGTGACCCGGGAGGAGTACGATACCTTTTATCAGGAGCATTTCCAGGAGCCTGTGCCGCCGCAGTCCGTCATCACTGTCTCGGCGGAGGGCGCCGTGACGTACAAGGCGCTGCTATATATCCCCGCCATGCCGCCCAGCCGCTACGGGACGGACGATTTCCGCCCGGGGCTCGAGCTCTATTCGAGCGGCGTCCTCATCATGGACCGCTGCCCGGAGCTTCTGCCGGAGGAATTCTCCTTCGTTCGGGGCGTGGTGGAGTCTCCGGATCTGAATCTGAACATCTCCCGGGAGCTCCTGCAGCACGACCGGCAGCTGAAGCTCATCTCCGGCAATCTGGAAAAAAAGATCAAGGCGGAGCTCACCCGTATGCTGCGGGAGGAGCGGGAGGAATACGAAAAATTCTGGCGAAACTTCGGCCGTCAGATGAAAATTTGCGCCCTCGACAACTACGGCGCGAAAAAGGAATCCCTGCAGGACCTGCTGCTGTTCTATTCCTCGGAGTCGAAGCGGCTCGTCACGCTGGGAGAGTACGCCGACCGCATGCCCCCAGAGCAAAAATACATCTACTACGCCGCCGGCGATACGCTGGAGGCCGTCGACCGTATGCCCCAGACAGAAACCGTCAAGGAGCACCGGATGGAGCTTCTGTACTTCACTGACCGGACGGACGAGATCGTCTCCGATATGTTTCGGGATTACCGGGGCAAGCCCTTCCGCTCCGCCATGGACGGCGATCTGGAGCTGGAGGGAGAAAAAAAGGACGAGACGGAGGCTTATCAGGAGGCGTTTTCCTTCCTCCAAAACTGCCTTGGCGACCGGGTGACGGAGGTGAAGGCCTCCACCCGCCTGCGCAGCCATCCGGTGTGCATCAGCTCCGGAAAGGGCATCACCTTCGACATGGAGAAATACTTCTCCGCCGTCAAGCCGGAGCTGGGCATGAGGGCGAAGCGCATCCTGGAGATCAATGTGGATCATCCCGCGTTTCTGGCTTTCGAGACAGCCCGGATCGTGGACCCGGAAAAAGCAAAAAAATACGCTGAGATATACTACAATCAAGCGCTGCTGATCGCCGGGATGCCGATCGACGATCCCTCCGCGTATACAGACCTCCTGTGCGGCCTGTGGGTAAGCGCTCAATAATGACCCGGTTATAAGAAACCCACGGCACCGTCGGATGCCGTGGGGACAAATCAGGTGTATTCTTTTTCCAAAAGCTTTCGTATGCCGGGACTCCACGGCATAAGGGTTTCCAGTTCCGCCGCGGATGGGGACTTGTCGAGATAGCGCATCTCGTCCAGAAGGAACCACAAATACGAACGCGGCTCAAGGTCATTGGCCTTGGCAGACTCCACCAGCGAGTAGATGACGGCGCTGGAATCCGCACCTTTGGGCGTATCGGAAAACAGCCAGTTCTTTCGTCCTACCACAAACGGACGGATTGCGTTCTCCGCGAGGTTGTTGGAGATATCCACCTCGCCATGCTCCGGAAACGCGCTGAGATACGGCCTCTGGTCGTTCGCATAGGTGACCGCTTCCTCCAGCTTGCTGCCGGGAACCGGGTCCAGCGTTTTCAGCCACAGCCAATAAGCCTCAAGCAGAGGTTCCGACTCCGCCTGACGCGCAAATTTCCTGTTATCGTTGCTCATTCCGGAGAACTTTTTCTCCAAAGCGAACAGCTTGCTGCTCATGCGCCTTAACTGTGAAGGTTTCTTCCGTGGGTTCCGGCGCTTTCGCATCCTGCACAGTTTCCGCCTCATTGAATAGCTGGAGCTGTTCGCCGTCTGCCATGACGTAGGCTCTCTTCTCGCTGGGCTGCCCAAAACGTGCCCTCTGTGCATTGAGCAGAAGTTCATTCATCCGTTCCAGCTTTTGGCGAAGCCGGAGAATCTCATCCTCCTGCTCTTGAACAGTAGTCTCCAGCGTCTGAACAGAGGCACATTGATACTCGATGCGACCTGCTGTCCGGCGGATATACACTATCCGACGGATGTGGGACTGCTGAACCATGCGCGTGAACTGCTGGAAAACGTGATCGATATTCTGCATCCGTTTGCGCAGGAGATTTATTCTGAGAAGCCGCGTACATACCGGCAGGTAGCCAGAAAGGCCTATCTGGGATATACCAAGAAGCGGAAGCATACGATCCGTGAAACACGGGCGCAGATTCGCGGCGATCTCCAGTACATTCGGAGAGACATTGGGTATATCCAGAAGATGGTTGCTTCCGGAGCGCCGCTTGAAGCTTTGGGGTCAGAGCTGTACCGAAAGCTGCTTGTGATTCAGGAGCTTTCCCGGCAGCAGTGGGAAATGTACAATGACAAAAAACACGCCATAGAAGATCGTATCGTCAGTATTGCTCAGCCGCATATCCGACCGATTGTCCGAGGAAAAGCGGGCGTCCCGGTTGAATTCGGAGCAAAGGTCATGGTTGGCCTGGTAGGCGGATATGCGTTTTTGATGAAAGCGGACTGGAACAACTACGCAGAAGGCAGTTGCCTGAGAGAGGCTGTTGAAGAATACCGACAGACATTTGGGTTCTATCCCAAGACCATCCTGGCGGACAGGGCGTATCCCAGTCGAGATAACAAACTCTGGTGTGCATCTGTGGGGATCCGGCTTTCCGGACCGCGGCTCGGACACAAGTCTGCCGCTGAGAAGGCAGAAGAAACCAGACAGATATATCGTGATAGCTGTGAGCGCGTTGCAATTGAGGGAGAATTTGGCGTTGTCAAACGTCGCTATACACTGGATCATGTGATGGCGAAGCTGCCCGACACATCCATGTCTTCCATTGCAATGGGCTTCTTCTCGGCAAATATGGAGCGCAAACTGCGTCTCCTTTTTGCGCCCGATTCAGATTGGGCTGTGAAATACGATTTCTTTATCGGCGATATTGTCCTATTCCAACGTTG
>CAYNZM010000128.1:0-4111 GCA_964401725.1 uncultured Oscillospiraceae bacterium | reverse complement strand
GCATGAACAGGCGGATGCAGTCGTAGCCATAGACCGCCGCGGCCTCCCGGACGGTGAAGAAGTTTCCGAGGGACTTGGACATTTTCTTGTTGTCCACGTTTATGAAGCCATTGTGGAGCCAGTAGTTCACGAACTTCACGCCGTTTGCCGCCTCGGACTGGGCGATCTCGTTCTCGTGGTGGGGGAAGGCCAGGTCCATGCCGCCGGCGTGAATGTCGATGGTCTTGCCGAGATACCGGTTCGACATGGCGGAGCACTCGATGTGCCAGCCGGGACGACCCATGCCCCAGGGGGATTCCCAGGCAGGTTCCCCGGGCTTTGCGGCCTTCCAGAGGGCGAAATCCATGGGGTTTTCCTTGATGTCGTTGACTTCAATGCGCGCACCGGCCTGGAGCTCTTCCAGATTTTGGTGGGAGAGCTTGCCGTAATCCGCGAACTTCAGTGTGCGGTAGTACACATCTCCGTCCTTCTCGTAGGCATAGCCCTTTTCGATCAGGGTCTCGATGATCTCGATGATCTGGGGAATGTTTTCCGTGGCCTTGGGATGGACGGTGGCCTCCCGGACGCCGAGGGCCTTCACGTCAGTCCAGTACTCCGCGATGTATTTCTCCGCGACCTCGGAAGAGGTGATCCCCTCCTCCGCGGCGCGTTTGATGATCTTGTCGTCCACGTCGGTGAAGTTCTGGACAAAATTCACCTCGTACCCGCGATACTCGAGGTAACGCCGCAGGACGTCGAACATGATGATAGGACGGGCGTTTCCCACGTGGATGTAGTTATACACCGTGGGACCGCAGCAGTACATGCGGACCTTGCCCTCCTCGATGGGGGTGAATTCTTCCTTCCGCATGGTCATATCGTTGTAAAACTGCATGGATCAATTCTCCTTCGTGATAGTCTCCGCCATTTCCTCCAGCTGCTTCCACATGGCGAGAAGCTCCTGGGCCACGGGGTCGGAAATGCTGATCTGGTCCACCATGCCGGCAAAGTCGGTCTTCTGTCCCGCGGTGCGGACGATCCGGGCCGGGACGCCGACGGCGGTGGAGTTGGGGGGTACCTCGGACAGCACGACGGCGTTCGAGGCGATGCGGCTGTTGTCCCCCACCTTGAAGGGCCCCAGGACCTTGGCGCCGGAGCCGATGAGGACGTTGTTCCCGATGGTGGGATGGCGCTTGCCCTGGTCCTTGCCAGTGCCGCCCAGGGTCACGCCCTGGTAGAGCAAAACGTCGTCTCCGATCTCGGCCGTTTCGCCCACCACGACGCCCATGCCGTGGTCGATCATCAGCCGCCGTCCGACGGTGGCTCCGGGGTGTATTTCGATGCCGGTCATCCGGCGGGTACGCTGGGAGATGGCTCTCCCCAAAAATTTCAGCCCGTGGGTCCAGCACCAGTGCGCGCGGCGATGGCGCATCACGGCCTTGACGCCGGGATACAGAAGCAGGACCTCCAGCGCGCTCCGGGCCGCGGGGTCGTGGGCCTGGTAGGCGCGGATGGTCTCGCGCAGATAGTCAAACATGATTTATACCACCATGAGCATCATATTCACGCCGGGAGACGGCGGTCACACCGTCTCGCCGTAGAGACAGCCGTCCTCCGCCCCGGTGATCCGCACCCGGGTGAATTCCCCCGGTACGGCCTCGCCGGAAAAGAGGACCTGCTCGTCGATGTCGGGGGAATCGGCATAGCGCCGCCCGACCCAGAGGCCGCCCTCCGCGCCCTCGCACAGCACGTCGAACACGAGGCCGATCTGCCGCCGGTCGTATTCATCCATGATGCGGTTCTGGAGCGCCATGACCCGGTCCCGCCGGGCCTCGGCCTCCTCGGTGGTACATCGGTCCGTCATATCCCAGGCGGGTGTCCCCTCCTGGGGGGAGAACACAAACACCCCCGCCCGTTCCAGGCGGTAGGTCTCGAGGAAATCCATGAGCTCCTGCAGCTCCGCCTCTCCCTCGCCGGGAAGACCCACGATGAGGCTCGTGCGGAGCACCACGCCGTCGATGCGGGCCCGGAGCTTTTCGATGAGCGTGCAGATCTGGGCCTTGGTCTCCGGGCGGCGCATCCGGCGCAGGATGCCGTCGTTCACGTGCTGGAGCGGCAGGTCCAGGTATTTGACCAGTTTTTTCTCCGAGGCGATGAGATCGATGAGCTCCTCCGTCATCTCGTGGGGGTAGAGGTAGTGCAGCCGTATCCAGCGGATGCCGTCGAGCTTAACAAGCTCCCGCAGGAGAGCGCAGAGAGTCGTGCCGTCCCGGAAGTCCTTGCCATAGTGGGTGAGGTTCTGGGCCACCAAAATGAGTTCTTTTACCCCGCCGTCGGCCAGGGCCTTGGCTTCCGCCAAAATCGCGTCCATGGGCCGGGAGCGGTATTTGCCCCGGATGGAGGGGATGACACAGTAGGCGCAGCGGTTGTCGCAGCCGTCCGCGATCTTGAGGTATGCCCAGGAGGGGCCCGTGGACACGGCCCGGTCAAGCTCCGGCAGAGGCGCATTTTTGTCGAGGAAGCGGGCAAAGTGCCGCTCCCCGCTCTCCAGGGCCTCTACGATGGCAGGGAAGCTGCCGGTACCCAGCACCGCGTCGATCTCGGGAAGCTCCTGCAGGATGTCCCCCTGGTAGCGCTCGGGCAGGCAGCCCGTCACCACCAAACGCCGGAGAAGCCCGGTGTTTTTCAGCTCCGCCAGCTCCAGGATGGCGTCAATGGCCTCCTGCTGGGCAGCCTCGATGAAGGCGCAGGTATTCACCACCGCGGCCTCGGCCTCCGCGGGATCGGACACGATCTCGTGTCCCGCCGCGGTGACGAGGGCGACCATATGCTCGGAGTCGATGAGGTTTTTGGCGCAGCCAAGGGAGGTAAAGGATACTTTCATGGTGTTCTCGCAAGCAATATCTTATTCGGCGTAATCGTCCTCCGCCCCGAAGCGGTCCAGGGCGGCGCGGATGTCGGACCAGGCATAGCCCCGGCGGAAGAGGAAATTTGCGGCCTTGTCCCGCTCCTTCCGGTCGGAAACATCCTTCCCCCGGAGGCGGGAGGCCAGGAGCTTGTCGATGGTGTCCCCCGGGGCGGGGAGAAACTCATGGAGCGCGTCGTCCCAGAGGTCCTTCGGAACGCCCCGGCGCATCAGTTCCTGCCGGATGCGCCCCGGGCCATAGCCCATGGCGGCATAGTGCCGGACGATCATCCCGGCGTATTCGGTGTCGTTCAGAAAGCCATAGTCCAGGCACAGGGTGGTCACGGTCTCGATGTCCCCGTCGGACACACCCTTTTCCCGGAGCTTGTCCCGCAGCTCCTTCTCGGAGTGGGGACGCTTCAGATAGTCCGTCGCCCATTTCTTCGCCCGGTCCAGAGGCGTGGCGGCGGGACGCTTTTTCATCTCCCGCTCCGCCTCCGCCGCTGGGTCGTTCAAAACGGAGCGAACGGCGTATTTTTCAGAGTCCGGGGCGGGCATTATTCGCCGCTGCCGTCGTCAAAGTCGTCGGCCGCCACGTCCACCGCCCGCCCGGCGGCCTTCGCGGCTTTGAGAGCCTGGGGGCTCAGGAGCTTGTAGGAGTTTTCCCGAATTTGGGCCTCCAGCTCGTCGGCCTTGTCGGGGTTCGTGAGCAAATAGTCCTTCACACCCTCCCGGCCCTGGATGCGCTCGCCACAGACGGTGAACCACGCGCCGGCTTTTTCGATGAGGTCCAGCCGCACGCCCAGGTCCACGATCTCGCCGATCTTGGAGATGCCCTCGCCGTAGATGACGTCGAACTGGGTCTCCTTAAAGGGTGGCGCGACTTTGTTTTTCACGATCTTGACGCGGGTGCGGTTGCCCACCATCTCGTCGCCGTTTTTGATGGTCTCCACCCGCCGCACGTCCAGGCGGACGCTGGAATAGTACTTCAGCGCGCGGCCGCCGGGGGTAGTTTCGGGGTTGCCGTACATAACGCCGATCTTTTCCCGGAGCTGGTTTATGAAGATGACGATGGTGTTCGTTTTCGACACGATGCCCGCCAGCTTCCGCAGGGCCTGACTCATGAGCCGGGCCAGCACGCCCACGGAGGAATCGCCCATCTCGCCCTCCAGCTCCGACCGGGGCAGCAGCGCCGCCACAGAGTCCACCACGATGACGTCGATGGCG
>CAYNZM010000127.1:0-4130 GCA_964401725.1 uncultured Oscillospiraceae bacterium | reverse complement strand
CCTTTGCCTCTCGTTCCGCGCCCCGGTCCGGCAGGAGCAGGCCCTGAGCATGCTTTTCCCGGGCGATCTGGGCGGAAAGCTCCATGCGCCGGGCAAACAGCCCGCCGAGCTCCCCGTCGATGCGCTCGATCTCGTTGTTCATTTCGCGGATGTCCATGGTCTTCGCCTCCTGGGTCAGCATGGGTACTATTATGACAGATTTCGGAAGATTGTCAACGTGCAAAAAACGAGCCGGGGACCGGAGTCCTCGGCTCGATGGAACTGTGATGCTCAGGCGATGTCGGAGATGCAGCGGCGCGGGCAGACGTCGGCGCAGTGGCCGCAGTGGACGCATTTTTCCTGGTCGATGACCGCGAGGAAGTTGTCCACGGTGATGGCGTCCGCAGGGCATTCCCGCTTGCACTTCTGGCAGGCGATGCAGCCGAAGTCGCAGTACTTCATGACCACGGGACCCTTGTCCGTAGAGTTGCAGGCGACGGCGTCGGTGGAGGCCGCGGGGACCTTTGCGATGAGGTTCTTCGGGCAGGCCTCGGCGCACTTCATGCAGCCGACGCATTTGGAGCGGTCCACCTGGGCGATGCCGTCCACGATGTGCATGGCGTCGAAGGGGCAGGCGCGGACGCAGTCCCCGAAGCCCATGCAGCCCGCGGTGCAGATGTTCGCGCCGGAGCCGCCGCCGAGACGGGTCGCCGCGATGCAGGAATCCAGACCCTCGTACTCGAATTTTTCCCCGGTGTGGCCGCAGATGCCGGAGCAGCGGACGAAGGCGCAGTATTTCTCGCCCTCGCCGGCGGCGACGCCCATGATCTCGGAGATCTTCGCCGCGGCAGCCGCGCCGCCGGGGACGCAGGCGTTGGTGGGAGCTTCGCCCCGGGCGACGGCGGCGGCATAACCCGCGCAGCCGGGATACCCGCAGGCGCCGCAGTTGGCGCCGGCGCAGGCCGCGAGAACGGCCTCCTCCTTGGGGTCTACCTCAACGGCGAAGACCTTGCCGGCGATGGCAAGCAGAATGCCGAACAGAAGACCCAGCGCGCCGAGGATGATGATGGCCCATAGTACAGTCATAGCTCGTTTCTCCTCCTTACAGGATCTTCATGCCGGAGAAGCCCATGAAGGCCAGCGCGAACAGCGCCGCCGCCACAAGGCAGATGGCAAAGCCCTCGAAGGCCTTCGGGTAGTCCGCAAACTCCAGACGCTCCCGGACGCTGGCGAACAGCACGATGGCGAGGGTGAAGCCGACGCCGCCGGTGAAGCCGTAGACGACGCTCTCCAGAAAGTTGTAGTTGTTCTGGGTGTTCAGCAGCACTACGCCGAGGACGGCGCAGTTCGTGGTGATGAGGGGCAGGAAGATGCCCATGGCGGAGTACAGGGACGGGATGGATTTCTTCAGAAACATCTCGACAAACTGCACCAGCACCGCGATGACGAGGATGTACGCCACCGTCTGCATGAACTTAAGGCCCAGAGGGATGAGGAGATAGGTGTTGATGACCCAGCAGATGGCGGAGGCCATGGTCATAACGAAGATGACGGCCACGCTCATGCCGGTGGCGGTGCTCATTTTGTTGGAGACACCGAGGAAGGGGCAAAGGCCCAAAAACTGGGAGAAGATAAAGTTGTTGACGAGAATCGCTCCCAGGGAGATGGATACGATCGAAGCAAGCATTAGTTCGTCTCCTCCTTTTCTTTCGCGGCTTTCTTCGCGGCGCTCTTGGAGAGGATGTGCTGCAGCAGCGCCATGAGAAGGCCCAGGGTCAGGAAGCCGCCGAAGGGAAGGACCAGCGCGCCGGCGGCGTAGGTGTCCGGGAAAATGCGGAGGCCGGCGCCGGTGCCGTCCAGGGTGATGAAGCTCGCGGCGCCGTTCAGAAGACCGCCGCCGATGGTGCCGGAGCCGAAGAGCTCCCGGAACAGGCACATGCAGATCAGCACGCAGGTGTAGCCCAGGCCCTGGAACACGCCGTCAAAGAAGGAGTCCTTCACGGTATTCTTGGAGCTGAACGCCTCCGCGCGTCCGATGATGATGCAGTTGACGACGATGAGCGGGATGAACACGCCCAGGGCGTCCGAAAGTGCGGGGATGAAGGCCTGCAGAAGCAGGTCCACGATGGTGACGAAGCCCGCGATGACCACGACGAAGATCGCGAGGCGGACCTGCTCGGGAATGATCTTGCGGATCGCCGAGACGACGACGTTGCAGCAGGTGAGGATGATGAGAACGGACAGACCCATGCCGAGGCCGTTGAAGAGCGTCGTGGAGATCGCCATGGTGGCGCACAGGCCGATCTGCTGGACGAGGACGGGGTTATTGGAGATAACGCCCTCAAAAAGCTGATGTTTTCTGTTCATGTGTGTACCTCCTTAACCCATCGAAGGCTCGCCGCTGGCGGGCGGAGCCGCGTAGACGCTGGAAGGCTCATCCGAGCCGCCGAGGACCGTGACCGTAGGGACGGAAGCCCCATCCGAGAGGCTCCGGCAGGCGGCGAGGGCCGCGGTGACGCCCCGGCAGACGGCCTTCGAGGTGATGGTCGCGCCGGAGATGGCGTCGATGGTGCCGCCCTCTTTCGTAACAGCGACGGTGCCGCTCTGGCCGACGAACTGGGCACGGAAGGCCTCGCCCTTTTCACTCTGCTGGGAGGCGATGGCGCCGAGGCCGGCGGTCTCGCTGGACTCGGTGATGGAAATGCCGGTGCAGACATAGTCGGAGCTCACGCCCACCATCATGGTGACGAGGCCCTGGGAACCGGATTCGGTGACCCGGACCACCCAGCCGCCGTCGGAGGCGGTGTAGATGGCGTTCACCTCGCCGTCGTCCTCCCAGCCGGTGTCGATGTAGGACACGGAGGGCAGAACGGCCTGCATGGCCTGGTTCATGGTCTCCTCCGCGATGGCGGCGATGCGTCCGGCGGTGAAGAGGTTCACAAAGCCCAGGACGAGAGCCGCGGCGGCAGCCACCAGAAGGAGCATGAGGCCGGGCTTGAAGGTTTCCATGGTCTTGCTCATTTCGCCGCCTCCTTGTCCTTCTTCGCAAAGAGCCTTTTCGGCGCGACGCCGAAGCGGCGGGGAGCGGTGTTCTTGTCGATCATCCAGACCGTGAGGTTCATGATGAGGATGGCGTAGCTCACGCCCTCGGGATAGGAGCCGAAGTAGCGGATCAGCACGGTGATGAGGCCGCAGCCTACGCCGAAGATGATCTGACCCTTGGGGGTGACGGGGCTCGTGCAGTAGTCCGTCGCCATGAAGATCGCGCCGAGGAGCAGACCGCCGGAGAAGACGTTCTGCAGCATCCACAGGAAGTGGCTGTTGCCCCGGGAGAAGATGAGGGTAATTACGGCGACGGTGCCGATGAAGCTCAGGGGGATGCGCAGGCTGATGACCTTGCGGTACACGAGCCACGCGCCGCCGAGAAGCAGAGCCACGGCGCTGATCTCACCGATGGAGCCGCCCACGTTTCCGATGAGCATCGCCCCGATGCCCACGGAGGACAGGGTCCCGCTGCTGAGGCTCGCCATGGGAGTGGCGTAGGTCGCGGCGTCCACGTTCTGGAAGTTCGTAGGCATCCAGCTCGTCATGAGGACGGCATAGGAGGCCAGCAGAAAAGCGCGTCCCGCGAGGGCGGGGTTTAAGAAGTTTTTGCCGATGCCGCCGAAGAGCTGCTTTACCACGACGATGGCGAACAGCGCGCCGATGACGGGCAGCCACCAGGGAGCCGTGGGAGGCAGGCAGAAGGCCATCAGAACACCGGTGACGGCGGCGGAGAGGTCGCCGTAGGTGTCGGGCTTTTTCATGAGGCGGCGATAGCCGAACTCAAAGAGCACGCAGCTCGCCGCGGAGACGGCGGTCACGAGAATGGGACGCCAGCCGAAGAAAATGATCGAGGCGATGAACGCCGGTGCCAGGGCGATCAGCACGTCCAGCATGATGGCGCGGGTGTCCCGCGGGGTGCGGATGTGCGGGGAGGAGGAGACGATGAGGTTTTTCTGCTCGTTCATATTACTTCTCCTCCTTCTTCTCTGCTTCGGCCTTGGCCTTTTCCGCTTCTTCCTTGGCCTTCATGGCGGCGTTGTAGGCCTGGATTTTGGCCTTGCCGGTCTTGAAGGCGTGGGTCAGGTGCAGACGGCCGGGGCAGATGT
>CAYNZM010000126.1:0-4156 GCA_964401725.1 uncultured Oscillospiraceae bacterium | reverse complement strand
GAGTCTCCTGCATGAGACGGTCGCGGATATTGCGGCTCGTGACCCACTTGCCCTCCCGTCCGGCGTAGGGGCTGTCGTTCACGGAGAAGGTCATTTCGATGGTGGGGGCGGAAATCTTTACAAACGGCAGTGGCTCCGGCGCCGACGGAGCGCAGACGGTGTCCCCGATGGTCACGTCCCCGATGCCGCTCATGGCGATGATGTTGCCGGCAAAGGCCTCGGTGACCGGCGTCTTGCCCAGGGCCTCGAACTCATAGAGGCTCACGGCCTTGGCCTTGCGGGTGGGGCGGTCGCCGTGGTAGTCGCAGACGACGATCTCCTCGTTCTGCCGGATCGCGCCGCGCTCGATGCGTCCGATGGCGATGCGGCCCACGTATTCGTTGTAGTCGATGGAGCTGACGAGCATCTGGAAGGGCTCGTCCACAGGCTGGTCCGGCTCCGGGATGTAGTCCACGATGGCGTCGAAGAGGGGCTTCAAATCCGACCCCCGCACCTCGGGGGACACGGAGCAGATGCCCTGCCGCGCCGAGGCAAAGAGCATCGGGGAGTCGAGCTGCTCGTCCGTGCAGCCCAGGTCCATGAGAAGCTCCAAAACCTCGTCCACGACCTCATACACCCGCTGGTCCGGGCGATCGATCTTGTTCACGACGACGATGACCTTGTGGCCGAGCTGCAGCGCCCGCTCCAGCACGAAGCGGGTCTGGGGCATGGGTCCCTCCGCCGCGTCCACGAGAAGCAGAACACCGTTCACCATTTTGAGGATGCGCTCCACCTCGCCGCCGAAGTCCGCGTGGCCCGGGGTGTCCACGATGTTGATCTTCGTGTCGCCGTAGTGGATGGCGGTGTTCTTGGCGAGGATGGTGATGCCCCGCTCCCGCTCGAGATCGCCGGAGTCCATGACGCGCTCGGCCACCTGCTGGTTTTCCCGGAAAGCACCGGACTGTCCCAGCATGGCGTCCACCAGGGTGGTCTTGCCGTGGTCGACGTGGGCGATGATCGCAATATTCCGAAGGTTTGCCATAAT
The DNA here is from genome assembly GCA_964401725.1 of uncultured Oscillospiraceae bacterium. GTDB lineage: Bacteria > Bacillota > Clostridia > Oscillospirales > Oscillospiraceae > CAJOIG01. The sequence goes on along the minus strand of CAYNZM010000126.1, from coordinate 3,132 downwards.
TCTTGTTCCTCAGCATCGAACTGTTACAGTTTTTCCATACAAACGGGTATTTTATCATCCCCGCACAGGAATTGCAACAAAAATTCGCCAAAACCAAGTAGAATGCCGATTGCAAATCCCGCGCACGTATGATATATTTAGGGGTACTGTATGGAAAAAGGAGGGGTTTTCATGGCATCCGTCGGAAAGCGGGATATGACCGCCGGCGCGGAGTGGAAGCATATCCTCCTGTTCTCCCTGCCCATCATGGCGGGAAACCTCCTGCAGCAGCTCTACAACACCGTGGACGGCATCGTGGTGGGGAATTTCGTCTCCCAGAACGCCCTCGCCGCCGCGGGCACCTCCGGAACGCTGGCGTTCCTGTTCCTCGCCTTCTCCATCGGCTTCGGAAACGGCGCGGGCATCATGATCGCCCAGCTCTTCGGTGCCCGGCAGTTCGACGACCTCAAAAACGCCGTCTCGACCGCCCTCCTCCTGCTCGCGGGGATGGGCGTGGTCTTCTCCGTGTTTGGGTGCGTCTTCGCGCGCTTTCTGCTGCACGGGCTCATGAACGTCGCCGAGGGCGAGGTGCTCGATCTCGCCGTGCGGTATTTCTCCATCTACGCCCTGGGCTTTCTCCTGCAGTTTCTCTATAACGCCGTGGCCTCCATTCTGCGGGCCGTGGGCGACAGCCAGGCCACGCTGTACTTCCTTCTTGTGAGCTCGGTCATCAACATCGGCCTCGATCTGCTGTTCGTCGTCGTCTTCCACTGGGGCGTGGCGGGCGCCGCCGTCGCCACCGTCCTCAGCCAGCTCGGCAGCGCAGCGGTCTCCGTGGTCTATATGTTCAAAAAATACGCCGTCTTCCGCTTTGGGAAGGGCGAATTCGTCTTCCGGCGGGACAAATGCATGCTCTGCCTGCGGCTGGGCGTGCCAAACACCATCCAGCAGTCCATCGTCAGCTTCGGCAACATCTTCATCCAGCGGCTCGTGAACTCCTTCGGGGAGGCCGCCATGGCCGCCTTCACCGTGGGCGTGCGGATGGAGGGCTATCTCTTCGTCCCGACGGTGGGCCTGAGCATCGGCGTTTCCACCTTCACCGCCCAGAACATCGGCGCGGGCCGGCTCGACCGGGTAAAGCGCGGCATCCGCGCGGCGACGGTCATCACGCTCATCATCGCGTTCACGCTGGAGATCCTGTCCTACCTCTTCGCGCAGCCCATCTCCGCGCTCTTCGGCGTGCAGGGCGACGCCATGGCCCTTTCGGTCTCCTACGTCCGGTTCCTCGCGTTCTTCTTCTGGATGTTCGCGGTGTATATCGTCTTTTCCGGGCTCCTGCAGGGTGCGGGCGACGTGTTCTTCGCCATGCTGGGCTCGCTTTTGTCCCTCGCCATCCGGGTGCTGGTGTCCTATGCCCTCGTAGGGCTCACGGACATGGGCTTTTCCGCCATCTGGACCGCGATGCCGGTGGGCTGGGTCTTCTGCCTGACCATGGTCCTCATCCGGTACTTCACCGGCGGCTGGAAGGAGAAAGGAATCGTTAAGCATGGATAACTTCTACGCGCTGATGGCGCGGATGAAAAACATCGACCGCTGGGCGCTGATGCGCTCCGTGATGCCCGAAAACGTCCAGGAGCACAGCCACATGGTCGCCGTGCTGGCCCACGCCCTCGCCGTTATCCGGCGGGATGTGTTCGGCGTTCCCTGCGACCCCAACGCCTGCGCCGCCGCGGCCATCTTCCACGACGCGCCGGAGATCCTCACAGGGGACCTGCCCACCCCCATCAAGTACAACAACCCCGAGATCATGGCTGCCTACCGCCAGGTGGAGGCCGCCGCCGCCCGGAAGCTGTTATCCATGCTCCCGTCGGAGCTCCGTCCGGCCTACGAACCCCTCCTGACAGAGCCGGCGGAGGACGTAAAACGCCTCGTGAAAGCGGCGGACAAGCTCTCGGCGTACATTAAGTGCATCGAGGAACGCCGGGCCGGAAACGACGAATTTCTCCTGGCGGAGAAAAAATCCCTCGACACCCTCCGGGGGTACGCCATGCCGGAGGTGGACTACTTTCTCGAGCGTTTTATCCCCGCCTTCGAGCGCACCCTGGACGAGCAGGGCGCCATGAACTACCGGGAGCCGGAGCGCCCCGGCGAATGAGCCTGTAAACACTTATCCGAAAAGGAGTTTTATTCTATGCGTATGCGTGCCGAAGACAAAACCATGGACAAGATCAAGGCCCTGTGCCAGAACCGCGGCTTTATTTTCGCCGGGTCTGAGATCTACGGCGGTCTTGCGAACAGCTGGGACTACGGTCCCCTCGGCGTCCTCATGAAGCAGAACGTGAAAAACGCCTGGTGGAAGAAATTCGTCCAGGAGTGCCCCTATAACGTCGGCCTGGACGCCGGCATCCTCATGAACCCCCGGGTGTGGGAGGCCTCCGGCCACGTCACGAACTTCAACGATCCTCTCATCGACTGCAAGGGCTGCAAGCGCCGTCACCGGGCGGACAAGCTCATCGAGGAGTGGGCCATGGAGAACAAGATCGACGCGAATGTCGAGGCCATGACGAACGACGAGATGGTGGAGTACATCCGGGAGAAGAACATCCCCTGCCCCGGCTGCGGCGCCTGCAGCTTCTCCGACATCAAGAAGTTCAACCTCATGTTCAAGACCCACCAGGGCGTCACCCAGGAGAGCGGCACCGACGTGTATCTCCGTCCCGAGACCGCCCAGGGTATTTTTGTGGACTATAAGAACGTCCTGCGCACCACCCGCAAGAAGATCCCCTTCGGCATCTGCCAGATCGGCAAGTCCTTCCGCAACGAGATCACCCCGGGCAACTTCACCTTCCGCATCCTGGAGTTTGAGCAGATGGAGCTGGAGTTCTTCTGCGAGCCGGACACCGACCTGGAGTGGTTCCAGTACTGGCGGACCTACTGCCATGAGTGGCTGCTCGGCCTCGGCATGACGGACGAGTACCTCCGCCTGCGGGACCACAGCCCGGAGGAGCTGAGCTTCTACTCCAAGGCCACCACGGACTTCGAGTACCTCTTTCCCTTCGGCTGGGGCGAGCTCTGGGGCATCGCGGACCGCACGAGCTACGACCTCACCCAGCACCAGACCTTCTCCGGCGAGAAGATGGAATACAAGGAAGA
>CAYNZM010000125.1:0-4196 GCA_964401725.1 uncultured Oscillospiraceae bacterium | reverse complement strand
CCAAGATCAAGGCCCAGCTCACCCCCGGCGCCGTCGTCACCCACCAGCGCAACTACGTCCAGTGGGTCGTCACCGAGTACGGCGCGGTGAACCTGCGCGGTCTCGACGTGCGCGAGCGCGCGAAGGCCCTCATCTCCATCGCTCACCCGGACGACCGCGACGCTCTGGACGCCGCCGCCCGCGAGCTGTACTACTACTGATAAACCCCCAAAAAATCACCGCCTCGGAAGCCGATTCCGGGGCGGTTTTTTGTGTTCCGAACTTTATGGACGGGTCCGAAGCTGAATGTCCCTTGTGATTTCCGCGATTTCCTGATCCAGCGTCGTTTTGGTCTCCTGCAGGGTTTTCAGCCGTTCCTCCAGCCATTCAACGGGATAGGAGGACACCGCGTCCTTTCCCGATGGTACATAGATTTTCTGATAGATGGGTCTGGTTTTCAGAGTGTCGGCCTTAAGCTTTTCAATTCTTTCGACGCCGATGTCGATATACTCCTGTACCAGCTCCGTGCCACAGGCGCGACGATTGTTTTTCAGGGCAGCGATCAGCGTGCTTCCCACGCCGGCAAAAGGGTCGTAAACGACGTCGCCCTCGTCAGTCAGCGCCAGAACACACCGCTCCACCAGCTCCACCGGAAACTGGCAAGGGTGAATTGTTTTTTCCGGATGCTGTGATTTCACATTGGGTATCTCCCAGATGCAGGAATCCCAATCATCGTACAGACGCTCGACGGTTGCCTCCCACAGATCCTCCGGGTTTTTTCCTTTGGGATTGCCTGAAAGCTTCCCTTTTTTCTGGCCCTTGTAGGCCTTCTTCCCGGGGTATTTGGACGGGATCCGCACATCGTCCAGGTTGAATATGTACTGGTCGCTTTTCGTAAACCAGAGGATAATCTCGTACCGTCCCGAAAAGCGTTTTTCGCATTGCAGGCCGTGGCCGAAATGCCAGATGATCCGGTTGCGAAGCTGCATTCCCATCTCCTTGAAGATGGAGTAATAATAAATGTCCAGAGGAAAAACCTCGCTGGTTCGAGGATCAATGTAGTTTCCGATTTCCCAGCAAATGCTGCCGTCGGAAGCGAGAACGCGGTACATTTCGGCAAGGATGGGACGGAGGTTTTTCAGATACTCTGTCAGCGACGTCGCGGTTTCGTATTCCTTGCCGATGTTGTAAGGCGGCGAGGTCACGATCAAGCGAATACTGCTGTCCGGTAGGGACTGTAGGTAGGACAGGGCGTCCTGATTGAGGTACTCGTAATTCGGCAGGTTCAAGAAACTATACCCCCAGCAAGTGTAAGCAGCGCTCAATTTTTTCGTTCCTGGCTCGGGCGGCTTCCAATCCTCTGCCGCCGCCCGCAAGCTCCCGATATTTGCTTCGATACTTGGAGATGTCCGTGTTCCTCAGAATCGGAAGCAGTTCCTCGTCCGTATAGTCGAGGGGTTCGCGGCTTAAAATGGCATCCGGCTCGATTCCCAGCATAAGTATTGGTACCGGCGGATTGGTCCTTCCCTCACGGATGACATTCGTGACCTCGTTTTCAAACCAGGGAACGCCGGTGTCCATGTGTTCTTCCATTGCTTTGGTCGGAATAACCTCTACGCCGACGTCAATATCGTTTCTCGCGTAGAAGAACGTATGCTTTACGTGCAGGTCGTAGGCGACGCTGAAATACTTGCCGAACTGGATTTCCACGGAAATGCGGTCCTTTTGGTAATCTACCTGGTTGTAAGTACCGTAGCTCGAAAAGCCGCCTTGCTCGATGATCTGTTTTTGTTCCTCTTTGTCTGTAAGATTGACGATGCGCCGGGTGGTTTCTTCGTCGCCGGTAACATAGTAATGAATGATGCTCTGCTCCCAGCCGTCCGCATGCAAGAGCTGCTTCAGAGCTTTATTGATGTCCGACTGCGAATAGAACACCTGACCCAGCTTGGCTTTATCGCAACTGATTTTCAGATAGTCATTCGCATTCACGCCCGTCAATGCCCGCATAAGTTCTCTATATTGGTCGGGTCGGTTCACCATGAGGTACTCCCTCGCGTTTAGGTGGTTGTATTCGTTGGCTATCCGCATATTCATTCCCTCCCATTCGGCCTCCATGCCCAGGATTCGGCGCATTGGTAGTATTATAGCACAGCCCGCCGAAATTGACAATCCAATACACTTCAATTACCGTGCTTCAATTCCTCTGGCGGTCCTGGCACACTCCCATCCTTTCCCGCATAGACTGGCGGGGAGGGATGTTTTATGGCAACAGTCAGCGAGCTTCTGGATGCCTTCGCGTACTACATCGACCACGGAGGCTACATCGAGAAAAAGGACGGCGATCCCCGGTACCTGACCCGGGCCGTGGAGAATTTCCACAAAAACGACGGCGACGGCAACTGGACCTATATGGGCGTGGTCTGCGGCGTGAACCCCGGGGCCTGGTGCGCCATGATGGTGTCCACCGCTGTCTGCGAGGGCTGCGGCAGCGACGTTTCCGCCGCGAGACGGGCCATGTGGGGCGTGTGGCCCTACACCGCCTGCAACCAGCTCTGGGACGCGGCTCCCGATGCTAAAAAACACTGGAGCGCCTGGCAGCTTGCCAGCAATGGCCGCTCCGGCACGGTCTATCAGCCTCGGGCCGGGGACGTGATCATTTTTTCCGACGACGGCAGCACCCGGACCCACACCGGCATGGTCTACGCCGCAGACAGCACCACAGTCTACACTTACGAGGGCAATTCCGGCAACATGGCCCGGAAGCGCTCCTACAGCCTGGGCAGCGCGTATATCTACGGCTATGTGACCCTGAACGTGGAGGCGGGGATTTCCGGCGGCGTGGCAATATTCCAGCGCTGGCTGGGAGTCACGGCGGACGGGGACTACGGTCCCATCACGAAAAAAGCTGCCATCCGCGCCCATCAGCGGTATCTGAACGACACCTACGGCGTGGGCATCGCCGAGGACGGGAGTTGGGGGCCCGCCACCTACTACGCCACCCGCCCCCTCCGGGAGGGGGACGACAGCGACGACGTCTATATCTGGCAGGGGATGCTCTGCTGCGCCGGGGCGGACCCGGGAACACCGGACGGAGTCTTCGGCACCCACACCCGGGAGGCGACGGAGGACTTCCAGACCGGGGCAGGTCTGCATCCCACAGGCATCGCGGACCGATACACCTGGGCCCGGAGCTTCGGCGCGGGACGGCCCACCCACGCTCTCCTGCGGCGAGGCAGCCGCGGCGCGGAGGTGCGGTATCTCCAGGAGCTTCTGACGAACCGGGGCTATCCCGTGGCCACGGACGGAGAATTCGGTCCTGCGACGGAGCAGGCGGTGAGAGCCTTCCAGACGGCAAAGGGCCTCGAGGCCGACGGCGAAGTGGGGACCGTCACCTGGCAGGCTCTGGAATAAAAAATCTCCCGCACATGGCAATGTCATTAAGATAAGAGCATAGCCCAGCGGCACGGCACTAAAAAATTTCAAAAAAATACCCCGCACCCTCTTTCGGGTACGAGGTATTCTTTTGCGTGGCTAATCTTAATGACATTGGCCCAGGGGGACGGTCCTTTCGTTATGGAAGGGGGTTACGCCTTCTTATCCTTGATGGCTGCCTGGGCCGCTGCCAGACGGGCGATGGGGACGCGGAAGGGGCTGCAGGAAACGTAGTCCAGTCCGACTTTATGGCAGAACTCCACGGAGGAGGGATCGCCGCCATGCTCTCCGCAGATGCCGAGGTGCAGGTCCGGGCGGGTCTGGCGTCCCAGACGGCAGGCCATTTCCACCAGCTTGCCCACGCCGGTCTGGTCGAGACGGGCAAAGGGATCGCTTTCATAAATCTTGCGGTCGTAGTACGCGCCGAGGAACTTGCCGGCGTCGTCGCGGCTGAAGCCGAAGGTCATCTGGGTGAGGTCGTTGGTGCCGAAGGAGAAGAACTCCGCCTCCGTGGCGATGGCGTCCGCGGTCAGAGCGGCGCGGGGGATCTCGATCATGGTGCCCACGAGGTATTTCATCGGAGAGCCGGCGTCCGCGATGAGCTCGTCCGCCACCTTCACGACCACGTCCTTGACGTACTTGAGCTCCTTGACCTCGCCCACCAGCGGGATCATGATCTCCGGGCGGATGTCCCACGCGGGATGACGGGCGCGGACAGCGAGAGCCGCCTTGATGACGGCGCGGGTCTGCATCTCCGCGATCTCGGGATAGGTGACGGCGAGACG
>CAYNZM010000124.1:0-4352 GCA_964401725.1 uncultured Oscillospiraceae bacterium | reverse complement strand
ATGGCGGCGGAGGAAATGGGCAGCGTCAGCGCGATGCCCACGAGGACGGAGACGGCGATGCCCATCCAGAAGGGCTGGAGCTTCGTGGCTTCATCGATGAGGAGTCCGAAAGCGCTGGCGGCGGTGCCGATGGGAGGTGCGATGAGCTTTGCCAGCGCCACGCCGATGAAAATGGTCACAAAGGGCGTCACAAGAATATCGATCTTCGTCTCCTTGGATACGGCCTTGCCGCATTCCGCAGCGACGATGGCGATGATGAGGACGGCCAGCGGTCCGCCCGCGCCGCCCTCGGCGTTGGCAGCCCAGCCCACCGCGGCGAGGGAAAACAGCACCATGGGGTCCGCTTTGAGGGCGTAGCCGATGGCTACGGCCATGGCGGGACCGGAGACGGCCATGGCGTAAGCGCCGATGTCCGTAAGAAATTCCCAGCCAAGCTGCTGACCGAGGGTCTTGATGATCGTGCCGATCAGCAGGGAGCAGAAGAGACCCTGAGCCATGGCGCCGAGGGCGTCGATGCCGTACCGCCGGGCGGAGACCTCGATGTTTTTCCGTTTAAGAAAGGCTCTGAATTTTGTCATGATCGCACCTGAACATTACAAAATATACAGGTCGGTATGCCTGTCCACTCCACAATACAGGACGTCGGTAGGTTTGTCAATTCGCAGGATATACGAAATCCGCCGTCCCGCACCCCGCAGGAACACTTGAATTGACCAATCCCGCTGGGTTATAATCAAGGGAGAACGATCCTGACAGAAAGAAGGCATCCCATTGAACGACGAAAAAACCCATCAGCTTCTCCGCCGCATCCTGCAGTATCTCGCGGGTCTTGTGTGCATGGCTATCGGCCTGGTCCTGCTCAAGCGGACGGTCTGGGGCGTCTCGCCCATCACCGCCGTGCCGGACGCCGTGGCAAATATCACAACCCTGACCCTCGGAAACGCCACCATCCTCCTGCATGTGCTGTGCGTGGTCCTGCAGATCGTCGTGCAGAAAAAGATCACCCTCAAAAGCATCCTGTGCCTCGGCGTGGGCGTTCCCTTCGGGTATCTTGTGGACCTGTTCATGTGGCTGTGGGACCCGCAGATGGTCCTGTGGCAGAAGCTCCTTGCCCTGGTGCTGGGCATCGCCATCCAGGGCTTCGGCGTGGCCCTCATCAGCGGCTGCGACATGATGCTCCCGGCGCCGGATGAGCTCAATAACGTCGTTGCCCGGACCTGCGGATGGAAGCTGGGGAACGTCAAGATGTGTGCCGACGCGGTGTATGTGGTCGTCGCCGTCGTCATCAACCTCCTGTTCCAGCATTCCCTCGCCAGCGTGGGCGTGAGCTCCGTAGCGTCCGTGCTGCTGACGGGTCGGTTCGTCCAGTTGTCCTATCGGGTGCTTCCCGGTATCCGCATGACGCCGTTTTTCGGCGCAGTGAAATAATAACGCTCCCGGCGCAAAAAAGTTCAAAAAGGGTATTGCATTCTCCGTAAAACGTGGTATAATGCCTATAAACATATCGGAAAGATAGGTTTATAAATTTGAAAATTCATTTGGAGGCATTATCATGAGCGCTATCTATTCATCGGCTGACCAGCTGATCGGCAAGACGCCCCTTCTGGAGCTTGTCCACATCGAGAAAAACGACGGCCTGGAGGCTAAGGTCGTGGCAAAGCTGGAATACTTCAACCCCGCCGGTTCTGTGAAGGACCGCATCGCCAAGGCCATGATCGACGACGCGGAGGCGAAGGGTCTTCTGAAGCCCGGCTCCGTCATCATCGAACCGACCTCCGGCAACACCGGTATCGGCCTCGCCTCCGTTGCCGCCGCCCGGGGCTACCGCATCATTATCGTCATGCCCGAGACCATGAGTGTGGAGCGCCGCCAGCTTATGAAGGCCTACGGCGCGGAGCTGGTCCTCACCGAGGGGGCCAAGGGCATGAAGGGCGCCATCGCCAAGGCCGACGAGCTGGCGGCGGACATTCCCAACAGCTTCATTCCCGGCCAGTTCGTGAATCCCGCGAACCCCGCTATCCACAAGGCGACCACCGGTCCCGAAATCTGGGAGGACACCGACGGCAAGGTGGACATCTTCGTGGCCGGCGTCGGCACCGGCGGCACCGTGACCGGCGTGGGCGAATACCTGAAGGAGCAGAACCCCGCGGTGAAGGTGGTGGCGGTGGAGCCGGCTTCCTCCCCGGTCCTCTCCAAAGGCACCGCCGGCGCCCACAAGATCCAGGGCATCGGCGCGGGCTTTGTGCCGGACGTGCTGAATACCGGCGTATACGACGAGATCATCGCCGTGGAGAACGAAGACGCGTTCGCCGCGGGCAAGCGCGTCGGCAAGGAGGAAGGGGTCCTCGTGGGCATTTCCTCCGGCGCGGCGGTCTGGGCGGCCATCGAGCTGGCCAAACGCCCGGAGAACAAGGGCAAGACCATCGTGGCGCTCCTGCCGGATACCGGCGACCGCTACCTTTCCACGCCGTTGTTTGCGGATTGATGCTCTGAAATAAATGAGGCAGTCTCACGGCCTATCGCCGCGGGACTGCTTATTATGTCTGTAAGATCGAGGAGAAAAACAGCGCTCCCGCTGTGGGGAGCGCTGTTGGTATTCCCGAGAAGCGAATCAGGTGGGGGAGGCATCCTCGTTGCCGGTATTACCGGTTTCGCTGCCGGTGTTCTCGGTATCCGTGGGCGAGGCACCGCCGGTGCTGCCGGAGTTTCCGCCGGTGTTCACGGGGACTTCCGTGCCAGTGCCGCCGGAGTTGCCGCCGGAGTTGCCGCCGGAGTTTCCGCCGGAGTTGCTGCCGCCCGAAGTGCTGCCGTTCGTGGGCTGCAGGATCGGGTCATCCTCTTCCTCCGTCTGAGGAACCGGCGAGGAATCCAGACCCTCCGCCGCCTCGGAGACACCGGTCAGAACGAAGTATCCGCTCAGTTCGGAATTCTTGTTGGCGTCCGTGGAGAGCTGGAAGATCACGAGACGCTTGGCGGTCTCGCTCTCGGTGGAAACGGTGAACTCCAGCACCGGATCACCGGGGGTCCCCTCGGCGGTGGTGGACTCGACCATCTCCATCTTTTGGACATAATAGGTGTCGTTTGCCATCTGGTAGCTCATGGTGGTGAAGCTCTCACCCTGCTTGGGAACGACCGCGCCGTACAACCAGCGTGTGCGGACGCTGTTGTCGTCCAGAACGACAGTCTCGTTCTTGTCGTCCAGGTTCAGGAATTTCTCCTGGCTCTCGAGAGAGAAGCGGTCGGCGCCGTAGTACGGGTCGGTGGAAACGGCGGTGAAGAGCATGCCCTCCACGACGGGAGAGGCGATGGTGTATCGTCCGTCCGCGCCGCGGGTGACTTCCGCGTTGATGAGGCGCATATTCTCGCCGTCGTAGTTTATAAGGATCTGGGCCTTCAGAGGCTCGGCGTCTTCCTCCTGCACGTCGAAGAAGGTCACGCCGCTGGTGTTCACGGGCTCGGAGGCGTTGGGATCGTCCACAAAGGCGATGACGTACGCGCCGTCCTTCTCGATACCGTTGGCCTCTACGAACTCACCAACCTGGACCTCGTCGAACTTGCCGTAGTCGATGGGCTCCGGCGTGGGTTCCGGCGTGGCGGTGGGCTCCGGCGTAGCGGTGGGCTCCGGGGTCGCCGTGGGCTCCGGGGTGGAGCTGATCACCTGGAAGGCGAAGGGGGAGAGGCTGGGGGTCTGGAAGGCCACGGAGTGGTTTTCGATGAGGTAGGTCCCCAGAAGCTCCCACTGACCGTTCGCGTAGTGGTACACAGAAAGGCCGTCCCCGTTGGGGAAGGATGCGTCCGTCACCGAGAGGATGAAGGGATAGCTGGGATCCTTCTTGTCGGTCCAGTCGATGTCCAGCAGCGTGAGCTGCGCGTCGGCGGGGGCGGCGTCAGGCCGCTGGGTGCCGGCGGTAATGGAGAGCTTGTCCGTAACCTCCTTGCCGTTGGCGTCGTAGGCAGCGATCTGGGTGGACAGACCGGGATCGACCGCATCGCCGCTGTCGGAGCGGCCAAGGAAATACCGGACGCAAAGGAAGCCGAGGACCAGGATCGCGAGAACCAGAACCGCGATCAGAACGATCAGCTTCCAGTTCATATCACGGGATGCATGCATAAAATCACAACCTTACTATTAGAGTCTCCCGTCATTATAAAGGATAGCCGGAGAAAATGCAACAAAAAATTACGAATGATTACAAATGTGGCAAGGTAAATGCTGGGAAACTCGAAGGTTGCAGGGAAATGGTGACAAAATGGAAGAAAGCGAGAAATTTTTCTTGACAAGTGAGGTGCGAACCTGTATAATCAAAAAGCTCGTGGCCGAGTAGTTCAGTCGGTTAGAACGCCGGCCTGTC
>CAYNZM010000123.1:0-4385 GCA_964401725.1 uncultured Oscillospiraceae bacterium | reverse complement strand
CGGCCGGAATGCTCCGGCCGCCGATCACGCTTGGTTTATTATCTGGTATTTATGTCACATCCGCGGGAAGAATCACTTCTCCGCCCGAAGACCGCGATAGAGCTCCACGCCCACCGTGGTGCAGAAGCTGACCGCCAGCAGGATACCGAATGCACTCAGAGTCATCATGATGAGTCCCCTCCAAAAGGCTGATTTTTCGCGGCGTCCAAGGCCGCCTTACGGTCGCAGTATAGGACCGAAAAAAGCCGTTGTCAAGGGGTTTTGGGGAAGTTTTTTCATGAATTTTTCGCCTTGAAAACTTGCATTTTATAAACTGCATTTTGCTCGAAAAACGCCGGTAATTTCCGGAAAATCCTGCATTTTTCCCGGAGCGTTCATGCACGCCGGCGTTTTACCGTTTTAGCCTCCCAAAGCGTTTTCACGAAAAACGAAGCCGCCCGGGCGGACGGCTTCGCGTTGAGTTTTTTAAGCTGGGATCACTCGATCTCCTGCTCGGGCAGGGCCGCGCAGACAGCCAGGGAGAGGTACGCCTGCTCCTCGGAGTCGGAACGGGAGGTGATGGCGATGGGGATGTTTGCGCCGACGATGACGCCGCAGCTGGAGGCGCGGCCATGCATCTGCAGGACCTTCACCAGCATGTTGCCCGCCAGGAGGCTGGAGGTGACGATGCCGTCGAACTCGCCGCAGTAGGGGCAGTCATAGCCCTTCAGACGGGCGGCTTCCTTGCTGATAATGAGGTCGTAGGCGATGGGTCCGACGAGCTCGCAGTCCGCGATGGGCTTCTCGCGGTGGTCGTGGACGATGGTCTGGGCCTCGACGGTGTCCACCATGTGGAAGGTGGGCTTCTCCACCAGGGAGAGCAGCGCGATGTTGGGGTGGTCATAGCCCAGGGCCTTGAAGGTGCCGACCATATTGCGGATGATCTGCTTGCGCTGGTTGATGTCCGGCTGGGGGATGATGGTGACGTCGGAGATGGCGAGGATGCGGTTGTAGTCCGGCATCTTCAGCATGGTGATCTGGGTGAGGAGACGGTCCTTGCGGAGCAGAGCGTTCTGCTTGTCAAGGATGGGCAGCAGGAAATCCCGGGTCTGGGTGTTGCCGCGCATGAGGACATCCGCCTTGCCGGCTTTGATGAGGTCGATGGCGGTCTGGACGACTTTCTTGTCGTCCTTTTCGTCCACGATGGTATATTTCCGGGCCAAAAGGCTCAGCTCCTTGAGCATGGCGGTGATCTTGTCGGAGTCGCCCACAAGGATGAGCTCCGCAAAGCCCGCGGCTTCCGCGCGGAAAGCGCCCAGGAGGATGTTCTCGGCGTCCGCGCCGGCGATGGCCACGCGGATGGGCTTCGAGATGGACCGGGCCTTGTCAACGACAAAATCGAAGTTCTTTTTATACATGGTGCATACACTCCCATCTGAATTGAGCCGAGAGGCGATGGATAAATCGCTTATCCGGCCTTTTATCATGTGTGTATTATAATCGCCTTTCCCGCAAAGGTCAAGCACAATTTGTTTATGAATTGACAAAAATCTGGCATCAACGGAAGCAAAGCCACACAGCATCCAAAAAACGAGAGCGCCGAAGCGCTCTCGCGGGTTTCGTTGGATGAGGGTCAGCGGAGGAAGCCCTCGAGGATCTTCTCCTCCGCCTCTTCTTCGGTGAGGCCGAGGGTGAGGAGCTTCAGGATCTGGTCGCCGGCGATGCGTCCGATGGCGGCCTCATGGACCAGGCTCGCGTCCACGTCGTTGCAGGTGATCTCCGGGATGGACCGGGCCTTCGCCGCGCCGAGGATAATGGTGTCGCAGGCGACGTGGCCGAAGCAGTCGGCGTTTCCGGTCACCCGGGGATAGAAGGTCTGGTTGGAATCGTCCGCCGCCACGGAACGGCTGACGACGCGGGCCCTGGACCCGGCGCCGTTCAGGAAGATGTCCATCTCCGAAACGGCGGTCTGCTCCGCGTGGGTGTAGAGCTTCTCCTGCACCAGGACCTCCGCGCCGGCGGCGGCCTCCACCCGGGTATAGCGCTTCGTGTCGTCCACGCCCTTGATCTGGGAGGTGTCCAGGGTGATGGAGGCGCCTTCGTCCAGATATATCTCCGTGACGGGGTTCAGCACGCGCTTGCCGGTGCCGTCGCCCTCGCCGTAGTGCTTTTCTTTATACACCACATGGGCGTTTTTGCCGACGTGGAAGGTGTGGATGCCGTCGTGCTGGGAGTCGTCGCAGCCGCAGTTGTTGATGCCGCAGCCCGCGACGATCTCCACCTCCGCGTCCTCGCCGACATAGAAGTCGTTGTAGACCTTGTCCTTGAAGCCGGATTTCGTGAGGACCACGGGGATATGGACGCTGCCGTGCTTCGTGCCCGGGGCGATGATGATGTCGATGCCGTCCTTGTCGGTCTTGGGGTTTATCTGGATTTTCGCGGTGTTGCGGCGTTCGGCCTTCTGGCCGTCCACCCGGATGTTCAGGGCGGTGTCCGCGGGGAATTCGTGGGTGTCCGCGATCTTGTCGAGGACGTTTCGTACGGTTTCGTTCAGCATGGGTCAGCCCTCCAGTCTCTCGCAGACCTTCACGGTGCCGCCGAGGATGCGCGGGAATATCTCCTCCGCGGTTCCCCGGGCGGAGACGGTGCCGCCGTCCACCAGCAGGATCTCGTCCGCCAGGGCAATGAGACGCTCCTGGTGGGAGATGACCACGAGGGTCGCCTCCCGCCCCTCCCGGATCGCCCCGAAGGTGTCCGTCAGCCGGGAGAAGCTCCACAGGTCGATGCCGGCCTCGGGCTCGTCGAAGATCATCAGTTCGCTGTGCCGGGCAAGGATCGTGGCGATCTCGATGCGCTTGGCCTCGCCGCCGGAGAGGCTGACGTCCATGTCCCGGTCCACATAGTCCCGGGCGCAGAGGCCCACGCGGGTCAGGTAGTCGCAGCACTCGATGCGGGTCATATCCCGCCCGGAGGCGATGCGCAAAAGGTCGTACACCGTCATGCCCTTGAACCGGGGTGGCTGCTGGAAGCCATAGCTCACGCCCAGCTTTGCCCGCTCCGTGACGGAGAGGTCCGTGATGTCCTCGCCGTTCCAGAGGATTTTCCCGGCGGTGGGCTTTTCCAGGCCCATGATGAGCTTAGCGAGGGTGGTCTTGCCGCCGCCGTTGGGTCCGGTGATGATGTAGAATTTCTTGTCCTCCAGCGTGAGGGAGAGGTCGTGCAGGATGGTCTTCGTCCCCTCGGGACCGGAGGCGGTATAGGTCAGGTTTTCAATGGTCAGCATGTTTCGATCCATTTCTGGTCGTCGGGTTCAAAGACGACCTTTTCGTAAGCGTCCACGTCCATCATAACGCCGGTCCAGTCGGAGTGGATGTCGCCGTTCTGCTTGATGAGGACGTCGTAGAGGATGTCGTAGGTCACGCCGTTTTCGTCCGTCTCCACGATGGTGGAGTAGGGCAGCGTGCGGTGGTAGGTGATCTCCACGCCGTCGTGCTCGAAGTGGTAGCCGTTGCGCATGCGGCTGCCGTCCAGACCCCGGTAGGTGAAGAAGCGCTGCAGGTCATGGAGGATGTTGTCGTCCTCCTTGCGGTAGAGGTTCTCCGGCGTGGTGTCGGTGTAGTCGTAGCGGAACTGGATGGAGACGCCCTTCCCCTTCCAGCGCTCCACAAAGGCCGGAAGCTGCTCCGCGGGGTATTTTTTGTAGAGCACACAGTTCACCCGGCGCGGCACCGGCAGCCGGGCGATCAGCTCGTCCGGGGATTCCTGGACGTATTTCTGCATGTGCCGGGAGATGTTTACGCAGGTGATCTTGCTCTTATTGTGCTCAAAAAAGGCGAGAATATCGTCCTCGGACTGATCCTCGAACACCGGGAGCGTGGTGTTTATGAAGACGCGGTGGGTGGCGGGAATTTTGTCCAGCATGACCTGCAGGGACTCGAGATTCGCCATGGGCTCGCCGCCGGTGAAGACGAAGTCGCACCGGGGGGTGATGCGGTCGAGGCGCTCGATGCTCGCGCAGATCTTCTCCAGGGAGAAGCCCGTCATATCGGCGTATTCCTGCTTGTTGATGCAGAAGGGGCAGTTGTTTCGGCAGTCGTAGGGCACGAAGATCGTGACGGTCGCGCCGCCTTCGCGGGTCTTGTATGGGTTGGGCATGGTATTCCGTCCTCTGTCAAGTAGTCATAGCTATCCATAGTTGGCGTTTCATTGTATCACACATTTATCCAAAATAAAAGGGTTTGTTCATGACAACCTTTTAACGATCATTTCGGGAAAAAGGTGTTGACAAACCGGGGAAGATTTGATATGATGTGTCGGCTGGCAAGATTGGCTGGTATAGCTCAGTTGGTAGAGCAGCTGATTTGTAATCAGCAGGTCGGGGGTTCGAGTCCGTCTACCAGCTCCAT
>CAYNZM010000122.1:0-4389 GCA_964401725.1 uncultured Oscillospiraceae bacterium | reverse complement strand
CATCGACAAAGACACCAGCGGACTTCTCATCGCGGCGAAAAACGACATGGCCCACGCCGCGCTTTCCGCACAACTGAAGGACCGTTCCCTCTCCCGGGTGTATGAGGCCATCGCCCACGGTTCCTTCAAAAACGACGCCGGCACCGTGGACGCGCCCATCGGCCGGGACCCGAAAAACCGGCAGCGCATGGCGGTCACGGAGAAAAACTCCCGTCCCGCCGTGACCCACTGGGAGGTCCTGGCCCGGTACCAGCGGTATACCCACATCCGCTGCCGCCTGGAGACGGGACGCACCCACCAGATCCGCGTCCACATGGCCCACACCGGGCATCCCCTGCTGGGGGACACGGTCTACGGCGGGCGGCGGGACAAGGGCCTCGACACCCAGGCCCTCCACGCCCGGGGCCTCAAGTTCATCCACCCCCGGACCGGTGAGCCGGTGGAGCTGTGGACCGATCTGCCGGACTGGTTCACGGAAGCCCTCTCCAAGCTCGGTCCGCCCCTGGAATAAGGAGGCCTTATGCTGGCATTTTTCGCATATTTGCTGCTGGGCCTCGGGCTTTCGTTCCGGCTGCTGCCGTCCTATCGCCGGACGGTGAAATGCTGGCTGGGGCTGGTGTTCGGCTGCGTGATCCTCATGTGGCTTCCCTGTATCGCGGCATTTTTCTGGGGCTTTACGAAAGCCTCGCAGGACAATGCTCTGGGGCTTGTCATGGCGGGAATCATCGGACTCGCGCTCGAATTCATCCTTCGGCATCGGGATAAGCTCCGGTCCCTGCGTCCGACGCTGCCGGAGTTTACCCGCTCCGAGGCCGTGGGGCTTCTCGCCTGCGGACTTCTGACGCTGTTCTGCGCCTATCTTCTCCATACCCATGTGCTGATGCCCGGGGAGGACGGCGGCCTCTGGGTAGGGCAGAGCACCTACGGTGACCTGGGGATGCACCTGGGCTTCACCGAAAGCCTCTACCGGCAGGGATTTTTCCCGCCGGAGTACAGCATCTACCCCGGGCAGACAGTGAACTACCCATTTCTCGTAAACGCCGCCTCCGCCAGCCTGCGGTTTTTCGGCCTCAGCCTCCGCATGGCGATCATCGTGCCCAGCGTCGTGATGCTGTTTTGCGTGTTCTGGGGCGTGTGGCTGCTGGCGGAAAAGCTCACGGGAAAGCTGGCTCCGACCCTCATGAGCTGGCTGCTGTTTTTCGGAAACGGCGGCTTCGGATTTGTATATTTCTTCGGAAAATATCGCTTCTCCGACATCTTCACAGGCTTTTACACCACTCCCACGAACCTTGTGGCGGAGGACATCCGCTGGGTGAACGTCATCTGCGACATGCTCATCCCCCAGCGGACCACCATGGCGGGGTGGTGCGTCGTCATCCCGGCGGTCTTTCTGCTCATCACGGCCATCGAAAAGACCCTGGAAAACGGCTCCGGGCGGCGGGAGGTCCTCGTCCTGGCGGTGCTGGCCGGAGCGCTGCCCATGGTCCACACCCACAGCTTCCTGGCTCTGGGCATCCTCTCGGCGGCATGGTTTTTTTGCGCCCTGCCGCAAGCCCGGCGGAAAGGCCGCGTCCGCGAGCTCGTCTGGAACTATGTATTTTACGGCGCGGTCTGCCTCGTCCTCGCCGCACCACAGTTTTTTAAGTGGACCATGGGCTCCGTGCGGACCGGGAACCTCCTGCAGTGGAACCTCGGCTGGGTCGCGGGAGCGAACGGCGCGCTGAAAAATTGGCTTTTGTTTTTCATCATGAACGTCGGGATCGTATTCCTCGGCTGGATCCCCGCGCTTTTCGGCCTGCGGGGGGAGAAACGCGGCCTTCTTCTCGGCGCCATGGCGATCTTCGCGCTGTCGAATCTCATGGCCTTCCAGCCGAACCTGTACGACAACAACAAGCTCCTGTATATCTGGTTTCTTGTGACGGACATCCTCGTGTGCGACTTCTTCTGGTCCATCGCGGAGACGGCTCCGAGCCGTCTGCTCCGGGCGGCCCTCGCGGCGGTGATCGTATTTTACGGGACCTTCTCCGGCGGACTGTCGCTCCTGCGGGAGGCGGTGAGCGGATACCGTCTGCTCTCGGCGGAGCAGGTGGCCGCGGCGGAGTTCGTCATCGACGAGACCGCGCCGGACAGCGTGTTCCTCACCTCCACCGCCCACACAAATCCCGTCTCCGTCCTTACCGGGCGGAACATCGTCTGCGGGTCCAGCCTGTATCTCTACTTCCACGGCGTGGACTACCAGGAACGGGAGGCGATGCTGCCGGGGATGTTCGCCGGCGGCGAGGACTTCGAATCCGGCGCGGCGGCACTGGGGGTGGACTATGTCTACATCGGAGAGAGCGAACGGGCCAATTACGACGTGAACATCGACTATTTCCGCGACAATTACCCCGTCGTGTACGAATCCGGCGGGATCACCATCTTCCAAATCGGGGAATAATATGCTATGATGGCAGGACAACGGAGGTATCCATCATGAAAAAACTATATCTGATCCTATTCTGCGCGGTCATGGTCCTGAGCCTTGCCGCCTGCAGCGGTAATCACGACGCCGCGCCGGAGCTTGCGCCTCTCGCGCCGGTGGCGGCGGACCCGGAGGTGGAAGCGGCCTCCGCGGCGGATGCCGAAGCGCTGACCGCAGAGCCTCCCGCCTCCGACACGGACGCGGAGATCGACGCCGACGCCCTGGCCGCGGCGGAAGCCTGCGTGGGGCTGGACGTGAGCGAGCTCTACGCCGCCGTGGGCGAACCCACGGGCGAGACGCGGTACGCCGCCTCCTGTCTCGAGGAAAACGCCGAGGACGGGATGCTCTTCTACGACGCCCTGGGCTTCTACGTCTGGACCGTCCGCGACGCCGACGGCGAAACCGTCCACGCGGTATACCCCCTGGACTGAGCCGAAAGAAATCCCCTCTCCGATGCCGTTTGGTGGAGAGGGGATTTCTTGCGCTTGGACGGGATATTAAATGTAAAACAGCTTTTTGGCCTCGTAGGTCAGCTCCTCCCGGACGTCGGGGTGGGCGATGGAGATGAGGGCCAGGGCTCGTTCCTTCAGGGACCGGGCCCGGAGATGGGCGATGCCGTACTCCGTGACGATGTAGTCCGCGTAGTTTCGGGGGATCGTGACGCCGGCGCCGGGGGTGAGCATGGGCACGATCTTCGACACGCCCTTTTTCGTCTTGCTGGTGAAGGCCATGATGCTTCGTCCGCCCCGGGCATGGAGAGCGCCGTAAACATAGTCGAAGGCCCCGCCGGAGCCGGAGATGATCCGCGGTCCGATGCTCTCGGAGCAGATATTTCCCGTCAGGTCCATCTCCACGCAGGTGTTGATGGACACCATGTTGTCGTTTTTCATGATGATCATGGGGTCCGCGCCGTAGACCGCGGGAACGACGCGGCAGGCGTCGTTCCGGCCCAGGGTCTCGTAAAGCTCCGGGGTGCCGCCGGCGAAGATGAACAGATGCTGTCCGTGCTTGAAGTTTTTCCGCTCGCCGTTGATGACCCCGGCCTCGATAAGCCGTCCGATGGTGTTCGTGGCCATCTCGGTGTGCAGGCCCAGGTCGTGCAGTTCATACAGCTCATTGGCGATGGCGTTGGGAAGACTGCCGATGCCGATCTGGATGCAGTCCCCGTCCCGCATGAGAGATCGGACGTTTTTCGCCACGGCGATCTCCTCCGGCGCGGGGTCCAGGTCAGGGATCTGCTGGATGGGATAGTCTACCTCAATGAGCCGGGTGACGTCCGCGATGTTGATGTCGAGCCCGCCCCGGACCCGGGGGAGATTCGGGTTCACCTCCAGGATGATCTTGTCCGCGCAGGCGTAGGCGGCGTCCTCGAACATCATGCACAGGCCGACCTGGAGGTTTCCGTTTTCGTCCATGGGCGTGGCCGCGGCGATGAACACGTTGCAGGGGTAATGCCCCTGGGTAAAGGTGGAGTAGTCGCACATATCCGCCGGGATGAAGGTGGCGTTGCCGGCCCGCATGCCGTTCGTGAGGTCCTTTCCGAGAAAGAACGAGCCGGTGTTGATGCACCCATCCATGCCGGGCATGGTGACGAAGGGATAGGTCCCCTCGTGGCCCTTGATGCACTTCACGTCCGTGACCCGGTCCGCGATGGTATGGAACTGGGACAGGATCGTGTCCGGGGCGTTGCAGGCCGCGGCAAAGGCTACGACGTTGCCGGACTGGACCACGTCCAGGCAGTCCTGGACCGTGCCCTTCCGGGCGGCGTAGAGCGCTTCGTAATTCGTTCGCATAGATTTTCCCCCTCTCGCATACTCACCTATCGATTATAATCACATCCCGGACCGATTGCAAGGCGCGGGGCATCGATTTTCAGGGCAATCGCTTACGAAGCAAAGACCTTTAGGAGATAGTTAGGAGAGAGCAGA
>CAYNZM010000121.1:0-4444 GCA_964401725.1 uncultured Oscillospiraceae bacterium | reverse complement strand
GCGTCAGCATTGTGTCGGCCCATTGGGCCGACAATTCAAACAATCCACAGAACGACAAACTCCAATTCATCATTTTTTTTGAAAAAATTTTTTCCAACTTTGAAATAAAATGACCTTCTCGCTGATTATTAGGGTGAAAGGAGGCGGAAGCTATGATAAAAGAAGAAATCACCTGCACAAATCGGGAGCTGGATCGATGGATTCTGGCGGCGGGCAAGGGCGATCGTGATGCCCTGCGCGACCTTTATGCGGCAACGTCGCCGGCGATCTATTTATATGCGCTGTCGATTGTGCAAAATCCCCATGATGCGGAGGATGTGCTCCAGGATTGCTTCCTGACGGTTCAGTCCGGCGGCAGCTATCGCAGCCAGGGAAAGCCCATGGGCTGGCTGATCACGATGGCTCGAAATCTGTGTCTGCGGCGACTTGGTGAGCGGAACCGATCCTGTTCCTTGCCGGAAGGGGACCTGTTCGGCGCCGCTGATCCAAACCCGGAGGAGCGGCTGATTTTGGAAGGCTGCCTGCGTCTGCTGAACGACGACGAGCGGCAGATCGTGATTCTCCATGCCGTAGCAGGGTTTAAGCACCGGGAAATCGCCGAGCATATGGGGCTGAAGCTGAACACGGTACTTACCAAATACCGACGTGCCATTCAAACACTGAAAGACATACTGCGAAAGGAGCTGTTATCATGAATATCGAGAAGAAACTCCGTTTGGCTGCCCGCTGTGTCACGCCAAATGTATTGGGCAAGCTGCCTTGCCAGGAAGAAACGAAGAAACGGCGCAGACGGCTGTCTGACCGGGCGGTGCAGATGATCGCCACAGCCGCGTCCATCGCCCTTCTGATCTGCGCGGGACTGGGCGGCGCGGCCTATTTCCGGGACCGGTACGGCTGGCCCAGCTTCCAGAGCGGCAATACCACCCTGACCAATCCCATCGACACCACAGGAACCCCCACAAATCCCACAGAAACCCAGAAGCCCACAGAAGACACCGTACCGCCCACCACCGACCCCGTGGAAACGACACAGCCCACAGAGCCGATGCCTACTGATCCGCTGCCTACGGATCCTCCGGAGCCAATCAGCGATGAGAAGTATGATAGTCGTCCGGACTCTGTTTACATTGGAATCCACGGACCGGATAGCCAGTCGTCTTATGACAGATATGACCTGAATGCTTCTGAATGCGTGGAAGGCTGGCTGTATGTGTTTGACAAGGAGACCGGAGAACCTACGTTGATCTGCGATGAACCTGTGGCGCTGTATGACGTAAACAGTGAACACATTTACTATGTGACAAAGCAGAATCCGCATACTGTTGTGCGTGCAGATATGGATGGGCAGAATCAGATAACATACGAGCTGGGAATCACAATTACAAGGATTGACTATTTCGGTGGAGCAGATGGTTTCTTGGGCCTTGTGGATAACTATACGGATGTCGTTATTTATAATTTCTCGGAGGGCACAAAGACTGTGATTTACTCTCACTATGATATTCAAAGCGTTTCTTTTGCAGGCTATAAAAGGGGTGGTGTTATTGAAGTTTACACATACCATGGAGATTGGGGATACAACACCATTACCGGCGATATTTGGGAATTACTTTGAAGTTTTGGAGGTATATATGAAAAAGCTAAACATGCTACTGGTATTCGTGATCATTCTAAGTATAATGGTTCTTCCGGCTTCGGGTTACACGGATTATAAAGATACAGAGATTGTTTTTGAAGAAGACGAAAATTCTCTCGATATTCTAAACTATAGCACTACACCGACACAATTGTACCCCTTTATATATAAGGGACATGTCCCACGCGCATTTCCGGATATGGATGTAGAGAATTGCGTGAATGGACTACTTTATGTGTTTGACAAGAATACGGATGAAGTAACTCAGATTAGTATGGAGAATGTGATAACATTCACTGCGACGCAGGATGGTATATTTTACATTACTTCTGAACGTGTGATTAAGTATTCCGCGTTTGATCGTGAGGAGATCTCGGAGATTGGAACAGTACAAGGAGCCGTAACATCCTTGGACTATTTTGATGGTATTCTCGTGTACGTGGAAGACGGAACAAAGATTGTATTCGTTGATGCAGTTACAGGAAACTATGATGTGCAGTATGCAGCAGAAGCAATCAAGTCCATTTATCAATTTGACCATGATAAACTCATTTGGCGAAACGGTGCAGGTGATCCTAATTACCTGAATATATCAACAGGAGAAAGTGTTGCCTTAGAAACGGAATTGGAAGTAAACCGTTTGATAGCTCCCTATATTAGTCAGCGGTCAGCAGAAGTGAGCCTGTATACAAGCCGTTCTCTTCCGACTTATTCTCAAAATGACGTGACATTTCCTTTGGATGAGTTCCCTGCCGACGAACTAACATTTGATCCTGACGAGTGGTACCCGTCTGCATCCAGTTATTTCAATACGATTGATACCGAAAAATCGAAGTGTAGCCATCCGAGTTCCTGCAATAGTATTCGATACGGCGGGCATACACAATGCTTCGGTTTTGCAATTTACGCACATGATAAATATATGCATCTGTACTCGGATGAAAAAGTAGGCTGGGATGTAACTGGTGATAATCCCGAAGGCTGGGCAACAGGGGACTTTTTCCAATGTGCAACGGTAACTACTGATGAGGACGGCGAATATGTGGTGACGGTACTTGACGATTACACGCTGTATAACCATTTTGACGATACAAAGGCCTTTTTCCAAAGTTTACAACCGGGATCATACGTTCGTTATGGTAAGGACGGGGATGAGGATCCAGAAAATGGAAGCCATTCAGTTGTGATAGTCAGTACTGACGACGAGGGAGTTTGGGTTTACGAGTGTAATGTTGATAATAAATGTGGCGTATATTATACATACTACAGATACGATTATCTTGATGATGGTCGATACGATTACATTCATAATTATGTCAATCACTCTTTTGAAGCATCTCATGAATGCGCAAGCGTCGAAAGACACCGGGTCAACTGTGTGAATTGCGATGGTTACTTACTGGAAGAACATCATGGTGGGGAACTTCAAAATATTACCAACGCTGCAGTTCATGCACTTAGTTTTTCGTGTTGTAGTGGAACTGTTGCAGAGTCACATACTGGAACAGTAACAAAGACATATACGAATATCTCTACGCATAGAGTGTCTGCAAGCTGCTGTACGGGAACTGTGAATGAATCGCACACAAATAGGAGTTATATTATCTATTCTACTACCCAGCATCAAACCAATTTTGGTTGCTGTGGCGGATCTGTCTACCAGTCTCATGTATTTAATTCCGACAAGACTTGTAGATTTTGTAGCTATGTAGAGGGCGGCTTTGTGATCCAGCCGGGCAAGAAACCGATTATAGAAGAAACCGAATAACCCTCCCCGGGCAGCACCCTTTGTGGTGCTGCCCGATATTTTTGGCATTTTACACAGAAGCCACAGCTGTCTGCGGGATGGGGAAAGGGGCCAAACATCGGTATATTTCATAAAATAACCCTACCTTTTTGCAATAATATGTCAAAAGGTACTTGCAAAATGCGCAAAAGGGATGTATAATAACGATGCAATTTTGTGAAAACCGTTTTGTGCATATTATCAAGGAGGTCTGAAAAATGTCCAACAGTGTTTTTCAGGGTGTTATTGTACAGTTAAGAGAGATTCCCGGCCGGTCCTTTGGTGTGGTGGATACCGAGGGCTGTGTCATTTCCTGCACCGACGTGACCCTGCTGGGGGAGCGTTGGCCTGACGCCGCGCTGAAGGTGGCTTCCTCTGCTGACGGCATGGTTACCTTTGGTCAGAAAACCTTCAAATCCATCCTCAGCGGCACCGGCTACATGGAGTACGCCGTATTCTGCACCGGCGACGACGAGGCCGCCCGCGGCTTCTGCCAGATGGCCCACATCGCCCTGAACGACGCCAAGGTCTTCTATGAGGAGAAGCACGACCGTGCCACCTTCGTCAAGAACATCATCATGGACAATATCCTGCCCGGTGATATTTACATCCGCGCCAAGGAGCTCCACTTCGCCACCGATGCCCCCCGGGCGGTCTTCCTGGTCCGCCAGATCGGCCATGCCGACGTGGCTACTGTGGATGTGCTGGGCGGTATGTTCCCCGACAAGAGTCAGGATTTCGTCATCAGCATCAACGAGTCTGACATTGCTGTAGTCAAGCAGATCACCGCTGCTACTACCTCCGAGGATCTGGAAAAGATCGCCCGGAATATGGAAGAGGTGCTGAAGAACGAGCTGTATATCAAGACCGTCATCGGCTTCGGCACCGTGGCCGAGCATCTGCGCAGCCTGGCCGACTCCTACAAGGAAGCCCAGACCGCTATCGACGTGGGTAAGGTCTTCGATACCGAGAAGAGCATCATCAACTATGAGAACCTGGGCATTGGCCGTCTGATCTATCAG
>CAYNZM010000120.1:0-4463 GCA_964401725.1 uncultured Oscillospiraceae bacterium | reverse complement strand
ACGTCCATGATGCGCATGAGGACGGAATCGACATACTTTCCGAAATAGCCGCACAGCGCGCCGATGATCATGCCGAACACGATGCCGATGGCGACGGACAGGATGGCGATGAGAAGCGAATATCGGCCGCCGACGAGAAGGCGGGTCAGGAGGTCCCTGCCGTAATCGTCCGTGCCCATCCAGTGGGCAGCGGAGGGCGTCTGGAACCGGGCGGTCAGATCCTGGGAGGTGTAGTCATAGGGGCTCAGCACGGTGGCAAACACGATGCCGAGCAGCATGACCGCAAGGAAGCCGAGGCAGATCATGGACACGGGGTTCTTCTTCAGCCGGTGCCACACCTCGCCCCAGTA
Organism: uncultured Oscillospiraceae bacterium; assembly: GCA_964401725.1. GTDB lineage: Bacteria > Bacillota > Clostridia > Oscillospirales > Oscillospiraceae > CAJOIG01. The sequence continues at coordinate 4,113 of CAYNZM010000120.1, read as the reverse complement.
GCTGCGCTTTTTCAGGCGCGCGGGCTCTTCGACACTGACAGCGAGTTCGTTTTTCGTTTCATTCATGCCGCGTTCGCCTCCTTTGCCGGTTCTTTTTCGTGTTTTTTGCTGCCGGCGGTGTACTGCGCCTTGATGCGCGGATCGACGGCGGCGTAGGCAAGGTCGGTGAGCAGGTTCGCCAGCGCCACGACGATGGCGCAGATGACGACGCAGCCCTGCACGGTGATGAAGTCCTTCGACATGATGGAGGAGTTAATCAGCATGCCCATGCCGGGGATATTGAAGATCATCTCCACAAGGATGGAGCCGGCAAGACAGGTGCCGAGACCCGCGCCCACCATGGTAAGGATGGGGATAAGCGAGTTTTTGAGGACGTGCTTCGTGGTGATGACGCTTTCCGCGATGCCCTTCGCCCGCGCGGTGCGGACGTAATCCTGCCGGATGACCTCCAGGATGGACGAGCGCGTCATACGGGCGTTCTGCGTGATGGGGCCGATGCCCGCAGCGATGACGGGAAGCACGAAGCTTTTCCAAGTGTCAGCCCCGGAAACCGGGAACCAGCCCAGCCGGATGGAAAACACCAGCATGAGGATGACGGCCACCAAAAAGCCCGGCATGGCGTTCATGATGACGGCGAAGGTGGTGGTGATATAGTCGATGGCGGAGTTCTGGTGCAGCGCCGCCACGATGCCGAGGGGGATGCCGACGCAGACGGAGATCACCATGGCGCCGAGGCCGAGTTTGAGGGTGTTGGGGATGCGTCCGGCCAGAAGCTCCCAGACAGTTTTGGCATAGACGTAGGAATTGCCGAGATCACCGTGGAAGAGCCGCCAGATATAGTCAGCCAGCTGCACGATGTAGGGGCGGTTCAGTCCCATCTGCTCTCTCATGGCGGCGAGCTTGTAGGGGTCGGAGGCGGACAGCCCGAGCTTTATCATGGCGGGGTCCGTGGTGGAGAAATAGTTGATCGTGAACACCACGATGATCGCCCCCAGCAGCACGGGGATGATGAGCAGGAGCCTCCGGAGGATGTATCTAATCATATCTGAACTCCTCTTAAAAGCGCGGCGGCAGGGGTCTGCCGCCGCGCGGATGGTTTCTTACGATATTGGCCTCACTCAGTCGGTAAACAGGGTCGGGTCAGGCTGGTTGGAGGCGTCAATGGCCGCCGCGAAGCTAGTGTGGGCGTTGTTTACGCCGTAGCTCTTGGTGCCGACGCAGACGGGGATGACCTGATAGTTGTCATACAGGCCCTCTACAAGCTCCTGATAAATGGCGGCGCGCTTGGCGTGGTCCGTCTCCTGGGAGCCCTGGACGAACAGCTCGGCCAGATGCTCGTCGCGGATCTTGAGCAGGGCGTTATCAGACTCGGGACCGAGCTGCTGGAGCAGGTTTCCGGGGTCGTTGCCGGAACCGCTGGAAGCGGGGCCGTAACTGACCTCCACTTGACCGGCGATCAGGTTGGGAAGGATGGTGGCAAAATCAGCGATGCCGGAGAGGTCGAGATTGATGCCGATCGCGGCAGCATAGGGCTGAGCGGCCTCGAAGACGTTCTTGATCCAGTCGGTGGCCTCTGCGCTCACCTTGACATTGAGGGGATTATCCACAGAGTAGCCTGCCTCGGCCAGATACTGAGCGGCCAACTCGGGGTCATACTCATAAGCGCCGAGATCCTCATAGATCCAGGAGCCGGACCCCACGACGCAGGAAGCGGTATCATACACGCCTTCGCCCAGAGCCTCTACGATGGTGGGGATATCGAGGCAGTGCGCAAAAGCCCTGCGGACATTGATATCGGCAAACGGGCCGGCCTCACCAGGCTCACCGGAGGCCTCGCCGAGGACCTGCGCCATTTCGATGAAGTAAACGGCGTTCTCCTGGACGGACACCAGGGACGCGTCAGGCACGTTGCCGCTGGCAAGGTTGTTGATATAAGTGGCCTGAGTCAGGAAGGCCGCGTCAAGGTTGCCGACCTGCAGATCGGCATAGCGGGTGTTCTCCTCAGAATAGAAGTACACGTCGATCTCGTCATAGTAGGGAGCCTCGCCCCAATAGCCGGGGTTGCGGACCAGGGTGTACTTGACGGACTCCTCCCAGCCGGACTTATCGGAGACGCCGTCGCCCTTGAGCATATAGGGGCCGGTGCCGATGAGCCAGTCAAAGGAATAACCGTCGGCGCCGATGACGTCGGCGTCAAGGATCATGCTGCTGGCGTTGCCCAGCAGATCGATGAGGGCGGCGTCATAGTTGTTCAGAGGGATGATGACATGGTAGTCATCCACGATCTCCGCGTTAGCGAGGTCGAGGCAGGCTACCATCGACATTGTGCGGAAGGCTGTCGTCATGTTCAGTAGAGTTGCCAGCACATCGTCGACGGTCAGTTCATCGCCGTTTGAGAACTTGACGCCCTGCTTCAGAGTAATGTCGAGATGCTCGGGCGTGTAGTCGACGGCCTCGGCAAGCTTCATGGTCATCTCGCCGTCAGCAGTGCAGGTCCATAGCGTCTCGCCCACAGCGTGGACCAGGAAGTTGCCCGAGTCGGACTGCAGGTCGGAGGCAGGGTCAAAGGTGGTGGAGTTGGCGGTGGTGCCGTAGTTGAACACCTTGTAGTCGCCGTCGGCGGGAGCGTCGGCCGCGGAGGTGTCCGCCGCAGGAGCAGCGTCGGCGGCAGGGGCGTCGGCCGTGGTCGAGCTGCCGGAGCTGCCGCAGGCGGCGAGGCTCAGGCAGAGCGCCAGGCACAGAGCCAGGGCCAGAAGCCGGGTAAGATGTTTCATCGTGTCATTCCGTCCTTTCATGTTGGTGACAGTGTTTTGGTTTGCTACCATGCGATAATTATATAACACACGTCTTTTTTTGTAAAACAACAAAAACAGGGCATCCCCACACGATTTGATATTGCCTTTCCCCCCGTTTTTCGATACAATCACACCAAAGGGGGTCTGCACCGTGAACGATATGGAGATATCCTGCTTCCTGTCCGTAGCCCGCACGGGGAGCTACACCATCGGCCCGGCGTCCAGCATTACGCAGGGGCTGCACAAGTGGCAGCGTCCCGGCCCGGGGCTGCGGCTCGTTTTCGTGACCGCGCAGGGCCGCGTGAGCCCGTGGGTGTCGCTGTTTGAAAGCTACGTTCGGCAAAGGAGGCTCGGCGTATGAACACCAATCAGGTCGAATGCTTCCTCGAAGCCGCGAACCGGCTGAGCTTTTCCGCTGCGGCCCAGGTGCTGTATCTCTCCCCCCAGGCCGTGTCGAAGCAGGTGATCGCCCTCGAAAAGGAGCTCAATACCCGCCTGTTTGACCGCAACGGCCCGAATCTCACCCTGACGGAGACAGGCTCGATGTACCGCCGCCTGTTCGAAGGACAGGTGCGGCAGTACGCCTTTCTCGTGGAGGATATCCGCCTGCACCGCAAGATGCTCACCATGAACCTGCGGCTCGGCGTGTCGGAGTGGCTCGATCCCTTCGGCCCGTTCGGCGACGGTCTGCGGGCTTTCTTCAAAAAACATACCCAGACGGATTTCTCGCTGTATGCCCAAACGAACAACGAGCTGCTGACCGAGCTTCTCGACGGGCGGATCGACTGCGCGTTCTTCTCCGGTGCGCAGCAGCCGGACCGCCGCGATCTGGAGTGCGTCGCCGTGGCGACGGAGGATATCCATCTGTTCGCTCCCGCCGATCTCGGGGACGGTCCGATGCGTGAGGATTGCTTCGGCCTGCCGCTTCTCATGACGCTCGCATGGAACTGGATACGGACGGAGTACCGCCTGCTGGGCTTTCGGGAGCGGCTCGTGGCGAATCTGCACCCGCCGGAGCTCGTGAACCTGCCGAACTACCAGTCGCTTCTGACCGAAATGGTGCACACCCGGGGCGTAACGCTCGCCGGCAACCGATTCACGCCGTTTGCGCGCATGCCGGGTCTCACCGGCCACCCGGTGGGCGTCGAGGACGACGTGGTGTGCCTGTGGCGCAAGGACAACGAAAATCCGCTCCTGCCCGAAATGGCGGCGTTTTTGCAGGAGTTTTATAAGGAGCACGCGTAAAAAACGACGGACGGGGCTTGTCGCCCCGTCCGTCGCGCATATTCAGTTGACCGTCAGGCGGATCACGCCGGTG
>CAYNZM010000119.1:0-4631 GCA_964401725.1 uncultured Oscillospiraceae bacterium | reverse complement strand
CTTGATTCCACCGGGATTGCTGGCTCTCGTTGGCGTCTTTGCTGTCAAAGATGGGGGTTTCGTCCAGCCGATTTTTGTGTCGGACAGAACGACGCCCCGGACATCCATCCGAGGCGTCTGCGATGTTAGCCAAATAAGCTTTTTTTCACATAGGGTCCGGCTTCGATGCCGGTGAGGGTGTAGCCCGTGTCCGCGATGACCTGCCGCAGGCGGCCGGCGTCCGGGGCGTCCTCCGACAGGATGACGCATTCCTTTCGCTTTCGGTTGGCCTTCACGCTTTTTACCGGAAAAGCGCGGCGGACGGCGTCGTTGATGTGAGCCTCGCACATGCCGCACATCATGCCCTCGATGCCCAGGACCGTGCGGATCATCTTGTCGCCTCCCTGCGGCTTTGGCAGGCCTCGCCGTACTGACAGGCGCTGCAGCCGCCGCCGCAGTCGCCGCAGGCCTTGACGTTCCCGCGAATAAGGCCCCGGACGATGAAGAACACCAGCACGGCCAGGGCGGCAGCGATGAGGATGGTGGCGGCGTTTTCAGCGAGCCATGCAAGCATTTCGATCCCTCCTTGGGATTACTGGACCGTCAGACGGTCCGCCTCGTGGTATTTCTTGATGAACAGCATATACGCAAAGAATGCGATCAGCGCCACGGCCGCGATGAGGCCGAGGATGCTTCCGTCGCCGGTGAACATCCGCCCGAGCTGGTTTACGATGAGGGCCACGGCGTAGGCGAACACGCACATGTAGCCGATGGCAAACCAGGTCCACTTGGGGCTGTTCATTTCCCGCTTGATGGCGCCCATAGCGGCAAAGCAGGGAGCGCAGAGAAGGTTGAAGATCATGAAGGCGAAGGCGGAGAGCTTTCCATGTCCGCCGGAGAAGCTGTTGAAGTCCTCCGCGACCCGATCCCAGATCTGGTCGCCGTTTTCTTCCAGCTCCTCCTCGCCGTCCCGGTCATCGTAGTTATACAGCACGCCGAAGGTGCCGACGACTTCCTCCTTGGCGACAAGACCCGTAACGGTGGCGACGGTGGGCTTCCAGGAGCCGAAGCCCAGGGGCTTGAAGATGGGGGAGACGAAATTGCCGACGCCCGCCAGGATGGAGTCGTCCATCGGGTTGACCTCCTCCGCGGGGATGCCCATGCGGTCGGCCACGGTCTCGACGTATTCTTCGGTGATGAGACTCTCGTCCTCGTAGAGATCGTCCACCATGCCGAACCGGCCGTTCACGGAGCCGAAGCCGGACAGGAACCAGATGACGATGGAGCTCAGGAGGATGACGGTGCCGGCCTTCTTGATGAAGGACCAGCCGCGCTCCCACATGGAGCGGAGCACGTTCCCTGCGGTGGGGGCGTGATAGGCGGGCAGCTCCATGACGAAGGGAGCCGGGTCGCCGGCAAACATCCTGGTCTTTTTGAGCATGATGCCGGAGACGATGATGGCCGCGACGCCGATAAAGTACGCGGCGGTGGCGACGAGACCGCTGCCGCCGAACAGAGCGCCGGCGATAAGGCCGATGATGGGCATTTTCGCGCCGCAGGGGATGAAGCAGGTGGTCATGATGGTCATGCGGCGGTCACGCTCGTTTTCAATGGTGCGGGAGGCCATGACGCCGGGAACGCCGCAGCCGGCGCCGATGAGCATGGGGATGAAGGACTTGCCGGACAGGCCGAAGCGGCGGAAGATGCGGTCCATGATAAAAGCGATTCGGGCCATGTAGCCGCAGTCCTCCAGGATGGCAAGGAGCAGAAACAGCACCAGCATCTGGGGCACGAAGCCCAGGACCGCGCCGACGCCGGCGACGATGCCGTCCGCCACGAGGCCGGTGAGCCAGCCCGCCGCGCCGAGGCTTTCCATGAGGGCCCGGGAGCCCTCCGTGAGCCACTCGCCGCCGAGGACGTCGTTCGTCCAGTCCGTGAGGAAGCTGCCGAAGGGACCCATGGCGATCCAATACACCAGGAACATAGCCACCGCGAAGATGGGCAGGGCCAGGATGCGGTTCGTGACGATCCGGTCGATCTTGTCCGAGGTGGAGAGCTTCTCCGTGCGGCTGCGCTTGAGGCAGCCGTCGATGATGGAGGTGATATAGTCGTACCGCTGGGAGGTGATGATGGACTCCGCGTCGTCGTCCAGCTCCTTTTCGCAGGCGGCGATGTCCTTTTCGATGTGGGCCAGGGTCTCCGCACTCAGACCGAGCTGCTCCGCGACTTTTTCATCCCGCTCAAAGAGCTTGATGGCGTACCAGCGCTGCTGCTCCTCGGGCAGGTCGTGGACGGAGGATTCCTCGATGTGGGCGATGGCGTGCTCCACGCTGCCGGCGAACCGATGCTGGGGAATGGGCTTTTTTCCGCTCCGGGCGAGAGCCACGGCCTTGTCCGCGGCTTCCTTCACGCCGTCCCCCTTGAGGGCGGAGATCTCCACGACCTCGCAGTCCAGAGCCTTGGAGAGGGCCTGGATGCTGATCTTGTCGCCGGATTTCTCTACGATGTCCATCATGTTCACAGCCACGAGGACGGGGATGCCCAGTTCCACGAGCTGGGTGGTGAGGTAGAGGTTCCGCTCCAGGTTCGTGCCGTCCACGATGTTCAGGATGACGTCGGGACGCTCCTGGGTGAGGTAGTTCCGGGAGACGACCTCCTCCAGCGTGTAGGGGGAGAGGGAGTAGATGCCGGGCAGGTCCGCGATGGTCACGTCCTTGTAGCCCTTGAGCTTGCCGTGCTTTTCCTCCACGGTGACGCCGGGCCAGTTGCCGACGAATTGGTTGGAGCCTGTCAGAGCGTTGAACAGGGTCGTCTTGCCGCAGTTGGGGTTGCCGGCAAGGGCAATGGTAAAGCTTTTTTCCTCCATGATAAGCTGTCTTCCTTCTGCGCGGAATTACGCGCGTTTGACTGCGCCGGACCGGAGGCGCTTTGACTTAAAAACTGCGGTCCTACTGGGGTTTTACGAAACGACCTCTACGTCGATCATCTCGCAGTCGGCCTTGCGGACGCTCAGCTCGTAGCCCCGGATGGTGATCTCCACGGGATCGCCCAGGGGGGCAACCTTGCGGACATAGATCTGCTGGCCCTTGGTGATGCCCATGTCCATGATGCGGCGCTTGACAGGGCCGTCGCCCTTGAGCTTCACGACCTTGACGGTCTGGCCGATCGCGGCGTCTCTCAGAGTCATGATGTTCTCCCTTCTTGCCGTATGGATTGGTTTCTCAAACGTGGATATTCATCGCCATCTCCTTGCTGATGGCGACGCGAGTATCCCGTATGACGACGATGAGGTTTCCCGCGATTTCGCTGACGACGGTCAGCGGCGTACCGACGACGAAGCCAAGGTTCTCGAGGAACTGGCGTGTCTCCGGCTTGCCGCCGACGCGGGTGATGATGCTGCCCTCGCCGGGCTTGAGCAGAGTGAGCGGCATAAGATTGTCTCCTGTGTACCATCCCGCACCTATGGGGGAGGGGGGTATTGCAAATTAACATTAGTTAAGTTTAACTAACTAGATTATACGTGCGAACCACCATTCTGTCAAGGGCTATTCACGAAAAAAACCCCGAATTCGATAAAATCGTTCCTTCCGCTCGGTCCGGGTTGTGGAACGCCCCGGGCTGTGGTATAATCATGCAAAAAACCTGTTTCCATCGAAAGGACCGGACCATGCAGACCAATATCCTCGAATATCTGGACGCCTCGGCGGAGCGTTTTCCCGATAAGATCGCCTTTGGCGACGAAAAATCCACCCTGACCTTCGCGGCGCTCCGGGAGATGACCCGCCGGGCGGGAACGTATCTCGCCGCACGCATCGAAGCCCGGACCCCCGTGGCGGTGTTCATAGAGAAGACCCCGGCCTGTCTCGCGGCGTTTTTCTCCGCGGTCCGGGCGGGCTGCTTCTATGTACCGCTGGACACCAAGATGCCCGCGGAGCGGGTGCGGCTCATTTTCGACACCCTTCATCCGGCATTCGTCTTCTATGACGAGAAAAACGCCGAGAACGCGAAGGCCGTCGCCGGGGACATTCCCTCCGCCTTGTTTTCCGATGCCGCCGAGACCGAGCCGGACGACGCCGCGCTCGACCGCATCCGCCGGGACCACATCGACACCGATCTTCTCTACGTCCTCTTCACCAGCGGCTCCACCGGCGTGCCCAAGGGGGTGACCATCTCCCACCGCGGCATCATCGACTGGGCGGACTGGCTCCACGAGACCCTGGACCTGGACGAGACCGCCGTCTTCGGAAACCAGGCTCCTTTCGTGTTCGACAACTCCACCCTGGACATCTATTCCACCCTCAAAAACGGAGCGACCATGTGGATCCTTCCGAAAAAGTGCTTCTCCTTCCACAAGACCATGATGCAGTTTCTCGCGGAGCACGAGATCAACACCATTTTCTTCGTGCCGTCGGCTCTCATCGCCATCGCGAACTCCGGCATCCTGGAGCACATCCAGCCCACGAGCCTCCAGCGGGTGTATTTCTGCGGGGAGGTCATGCCGAACCGCCAGCTCAACCGGTGGCGGCGGGCGCTGCCGGAGGCGAAGTTCTGCAACATGTACGGTCCGACGGAGATCACGGATGTCTGCGCGTATTATATCGTGGACCGGGACTTCGACGACGACGAACCACTTCCCATCGGCTTCCCCTGCA
>CAYNZM010000118.1:0-4721 GCA_964401725.1 uncultured Oscillospiraceae bacterium | reverse complement strand
ACCGTGCAGCCCGACAACCCCCAGACCCGCGGCAAGATCGCCCAGATCGGCTATCTCGTCAAGGTTACGGAAGAATAAGGAGGGGTAACCAATGGAACTTCATGAACTTTCCCCCGCGCCCGGCAGCCGCAAGGAGGCTTGGCGCAAAGGCCGTGGCCATGCCACCGGCAACGGCAAGACCGCCGGCCGCGGTCACAAGGGCCAGAAGGCTCGCTCCGGCGGCGGCGTGCGTGTCGGCTTTGAAGGCGGTCAGATGCCTCTGGCCCGCCGTGTCCCGAAGCGCGGCTTCAACAACATTTTCGCCAAACCCCTCGAGTCTGTGAACGTCTCTGTTCTCAATGACCGCTTTGAGGACGGCGCGGAGATCGACGCGGCGGCCCTGCTGGCCTCCGGCGTGCTCTCCAAGTGCGAATATGGCGTCAAGATCCTGGGCAACGGCGAGATCACCAAGAAACTCACGGTGCGTGCCAAGGCCTTTTCCGCTTCTGCCAAAGAGAAGATCGAGGCCGCAGGCGGAAAGGCTGAGGTGGTGTAAATGTTCAAAACCTTCGCCAATGCCTGGCGCATCGAGGAGATCCGCAAGAAGATCCTCTTCACGCTGTTCATCGTGCTGATGTACCGCGTGGGCAACGCCGTTCCCGTCCCGTACGTGAACGTGTCCTACCTGCAGGAGTACTTCCGCTCCCTGGAGAACACCGTCCTCGGCCTGTACAACGTCATGTCCGGCGGCGCCTTCTCCTCGGCGACGATCTTCGCGCTCAGCATCCAGCCGTACATCAACTCCTCCATCATCATGCAGCTCCTGTGCGTGGCGATCCCCGCCCTGGAGCGTATGCAGAAGGATGAGGGAGAGGAAGGCCGGAAGAAGATCGCCTCCATCACCCGTTACGTCACCGTGGGCATCGCTCTTCTCCAGGGCTGGGCCTACTACGTGCTCATCCGCAACAACGGCCTTCTCACCGCGGACGGCCAGGGCGTCTGGGCGGCCGTCGTCATCATCATGACCTTCACCGCCGGTTCCGCTCTTATCATGTGGCTGGGCGAGCAGATCACCGAGTTCGGCATCGGCAACGGCATCTCCATCATCCTGTTTGCGAGCATCGTCAGCCGGTTCCCCACCGCAGTCATCACCTCCATCTCCAACATCAGCGCCGGTACGCTCCTCTGGTGGCAGGGTATCCTGTTCCTGCTGGGCGCGGTCCTGATGATCATCCTGATCGTCTTTGTGAACGACGCCGAGCGCCGCATTCCGGTGCAGTACTCCAAGCGCGTCGTAGGACGCAAGATGTACGGCGGCCAGAGCACACACCTTCCCATGAAGGTCAATATGTCCGGCGTCATGCCCGTCATCTTCGCCCAGTCCATCGTCAGCCTGCCGGCGACCATCACGCAGCTCGTGGGCGCTACCGGCGCCTTTGCGACGTACATCTCCAAGACCAACACCTGGACCTACGTCATCTTCTATGCGCTGCTGATCGTCTTCTTCGGCTACTTCTACTCGACGATCCAGTTCAACCCCATCGAGATCAGCAACAACCTTCGCAAAAACGGCGGCTTCATCCCCGGCTATCGACCCGGCAAGCCGACGAGCCAGTTCATCCAGAAGGTCCTCAACAAGATCACCCTCTTTGGCAGCATCTACCTCTGCATCATCGCCGCCGTTCCGTACATCATCAGCATTTACTCGAACGTTTCGCGGCAGGTCGGCCTCTCCCTGGGCGGCACCTCGATCATCATCGTGGTCGGCGTCGCGCTGGAGACCGTTCAGGCTCTCGAGAGCCAGATGCTGATGCGTCACTACAAGGGCTTCCTGGACTGAGGGGGATCACGCCATGAAACTTATCATGCTCGGAGCTCCCGGCGCCGGTAAGGGGACGCAGGCGGAAATCCTCTCGAAGAAGCTGGACATTCCCACCATTTCCACGGGCAATATCCTGCGGGCGGCCGTCAAGGCCGGAACGCCCATCGGCCTGAAGGCCAAGTCCTTTATGGACGCGGGCGCGCTGGTCCCCGATGATGTCATTATCGGCATCATCGCGGAGGCCCTCGCCGGACCCGACTGCGCGAACGGCTACATCCTGGACGGCGTGCCCCGCACGATCCCCCAGGCCGAGGCCATGGAAGCCCAGGGCGTCGCCATCGACGCCGCCGTGGACATTGAGGTGGACGACGCCACCATCGTGGAGCGCATGAGCGGACGCCGGACCTGCGAGGCCTGCGGCGCAAGCTTCCACGTGGTGAACAATCCCCCCAAGAAGGTAGGCGTCTGCGATGTGTGCGGCAAGCCCCTCGTCATCCGCAAGGACGACGCCCCCGAGACCGTCAAGGCCCGGCTTGCCACCTACCACCAGCAGACCGAACCCCTTATCGCGTTTTATCGCGAACGCGGAAAGCTCAAGACCGTGGAGAACCAGCCCACCATTGAGGCGACCACGGCAGAGATAGAAAAGGCGCTCGGGCTATGAGCGCGATCACGCTCAAGTCCGATCGGGAGATCGAGATCATGCGACAGGCGGGAAGAATTACCGCGGCTGCCCGCTCCTTGGCGCGGGAAATGGTAACCCCCGGCATCACGACTGCTCAGATCGACCGAGAGGTGCGTCACTTCATTGAAAAGAGCGGAGCGATCCCTACCTTTTTGGGGTACGGCGGCTATCCCGCCAGCGTCTGTCTCTCCGTCAATGAAGAAGTGATCCATGGCATCCCCGGACGCCGCATCCTGAAGGACGGCGACATCGTCTCCGTGGACGTGGGAGCCACCTACAAGGGTTTTGTGGGCGACTGCGCCGGTACCTACGTTGCAGGCACCGCGTCGGAGGAGGCGAAACGCCTCATCGAGGTTACCCGGCAGAGCTTCTTTGAGGGAATCAAGATGGCCCGTGCGGGAAACCGCGTCGGCGACATATCCCACGCCGTGCAGGAATACGTTGAAAAAAACGGCTTCGGCATCGTGCGGGAATACGTCGGCCACGGCGTCGGCTCCGTGATGCATGAGGCCCCCGAGATCCCGAATTACGGCTCGCCCGGACGGGGACCGAGGCTTTTGAAGGGCATGACCATCGCGGTGGAACCGATGGTGACCCAGGGCACGTGGGAGGTCCGGGTCCTGAAGGACGGCTGGACAGTCGTCACAAAGGACGGAAAGCTCGCGGCCCACTACGAGAACACCATTGCCATCACGGACGGCGAACCTGAGATCCTGACCTATGCGGAGGACCTCTATGCCTGAGCCCATGCCCAACGACATCGTCCTGTCCCTGGCGGGACATGACCGGGGCAAGCTCTTTCTGGTGGTCGGCGCGGAGAGCGACGGACGTCTTCTCCTTTGCGACGGCAAAAACCGCAGGCTTGCCGATCCGAAACCCAAAAGCCCCAAGCATGTGCGCCTGGTGCTCCGCGGAGCGAATGCTCCCGGGACCGATAAGGCGATCCGAACGACATTAGCACTCGCGGCTCAGAACGCCGCTGCGAAGGAGGAAAGACATCTTGGCGAAAGATGACGTTATCGAGCTGGAGGGCACGGTGATCGAGTCCCTGCCCAATACCATGTTCCAGGTGGACATCGGCAACGGGCACACCATCCTCGCCCACATCTCCGGCAAGCTTCGTATGAACTTCATCCGCATCCTTCCCGGTGATAAGGTCACGGTGCAGATGTCACCCTATGACCTCACGAGAGGCCGGATCACCTGGCGTACGAAGTAAGAAACCGCTTAACAGCATAAGAACGATAAGGGAGGCTTACAAACTCATGAAAGTTAGGCCCAGTGTCAAGCCCATGTGCGAGAAATGCAAGGTCATTAAGCGCCATGGCCGGGTTATGGTCATTTGCCCCAACCCGAAGCACAAGCAGAGACAAGGCTAAGCGCCTATCTTCAAGAAAGGATTGATTGCGAAATATGGCAAGAATCGCCGGCGTTGACCTGCCCAAGGACAAGCGTATCGAGATAGGTCTGACCTATGTCTACGGTATCGGCAGGACATCCGCAAAGAAGATACTCGAAGCGACCGGGGTCAACCCTGACACCCGTGTCAAGGACCTCAGCGAGGCCGATGAGAGCAAGCTGCGTGACTATATCGGCGCGCACTGCATCGTCGAGGGTGACCTCCGCCGTCAGAACGGCATGGACCTGAAGCGGCTCATGGAGATCGGCTGCTACCGCGGCACCCGTCACCGCAAGGGACTGCCCGTCCGCGGCCAGCGCACCAAGACGAACGCCCGTACCCGCAAGGGTCCGAAGCGTACCATCGCCAACAAGAAGAAGTAAGGGAGGGATAGCTTTATGGCAACTGCTCAGAAGGGTAAGAAAGTCCGCACCCGCCGCAGAGAACGCAAGAACATCGAGAAGGGCCAGGTCCATATCAGCTCTTCCTTCAACAACACCATGGTCACCGTGACCGACACCCAGGGCAACGCCCTGAGCTGGGCTTCCTCCGGCGGCATGGGTTTCCGCGGAAGCCGTAAATCCACGCCGTTTGCCGCCGCCACCGCGGCGGAGACCGCTGCCCGTGCCGCTATGGAGCACGGTCTGAAAACGGTCGAGGTCTTCGTCAAGGGTCCCGGCAGCGGCCGTGAGGCGGCCATCCGCGCCCTGCAGACCGCGGGCCTGGAGGTCACCATGATCAAGGATGTGACGCCCATCCCCCACAATGGATGCCGTCCGCCCAAGCGCCGCCGCGTCTGATGTAAGGGAGGAACAAAATTATGGCAAAAAATATGC
>CAYNZM010000117.1:0-4780 GCA_964401725.1 uncultured Oscillospiraceae bacterium | reverse complement strand
TGCGCACGCGCTTGTACTTGCCGCAGTTGCACTCCCAGTCCTTGGTCGGTCCGAAGATGCGCTCGCAGAACAGACCGTCGCGTTCGGGCTTGAGGGTGCGGTAGTTGATGGTCTCGGGCTTTTTGACCTCGCCGGAAGACCATTCGAGAATCATTTCCGGGGAAGCGATGCCGATCTGGATCGCTTCAAAAGGAGCGTAACTCATTTATTCGTAATCCTCCTCTCCGTCGGTTTCATCTTCGTATTCCATATCGTCGCCGGGCCCGTCGTCTTCCTCGTACTCGGGGTCGATCTGGTTGCCCTCCTCGTCCTCGAACGAGAAGCCGGCGTCCGTGAATTCGCGGTCGCTGCCGCGGCTTTCCCGCTCCACGGAGCCGAAGGTCGGCGTGAAGTCGTCGTCCTCGTCGTCCTTGAGCTCGATGACCTCGCCGTCCTTATCGAGAACGCGCACATCGAGGCAGAGGGACTGCAGCTCCTTGACGAGCACCTTGAAGGACTCCGGCACGCCGGGCTGCGGGATATTGTGGCCCTTGACGATGCTCTCGTACGTGCGGACACGGCCGGTCACGTCGTCGGACTTCACCGTCAGGATCTCCTGCAGGGTGTAGGCCGCGCCGTAGGCCTCGAGAGCCCAGACCTCCATCTCGCCGAAGCGCTGGCCGCCGAACTGGGCCTTGCCGCCCAGAGGCTGCTGCGTAACGAGGCTGTAGGGGCCGGTGGAACGCGCGTGGATCTTGTCGTCCACGAGGTGATGCAACTTCAGGAAGTAGACATAGCCGACGGTGACGTCATTGTCGAACGCCTCGCCGGTACGGCCGTCGCGCAGCTGGATCTTGCCGTCCTCGCGCAGGCCGGCGAGCTTCAGGCTCTCGCGGATGGTCTGCTCGTTCGCGCCGTTGAAGACGGGCGTGGCCACCTTCCAGCCGAGCGCCTGCGCGGCATAGCCCAGATGGACCTCGAGGACCTGTCCGATATTCATACGGGAAGGTACGCCCAGGGGGTTCAGAACGATGTCCAGCGGCGTGCCGTCGGGCAGGTAGGGCATATCCTCCTTGGGCAGGATGCGGGAGACGACGCCCTTGTTGCCGTGGCGGCCGGCCATCTTGTCGCCCACGGAGATCTTGCGCTTCTGGGCGATGTAGACGCGGACGACCTGGTTGACCCCGGGGCTCATCTCGTCGCCGTTTTTGCGGGTGAAGACCTTTACGTCCACGACGATGCCGCTCTCGCCGTGGGGGACTTTCAGCGAGGTATCACGCACCTCGCGGGCCTTCTCGCCGAAGATGGCCCGGAGCAGACGCTCCTCCGCGGTGAGGTCGGTCTCGCCCTTGGGCGTGACCTTGCCGACAAGGATGTCGCCGGAGCGGATCTCGGAGCCAATGGTGATGATGCCGCGCTCGTCGAGATACTTCAAGGCGTCGTCGCCCACGCCGGGGATGTCCCGGGTGATCTCCTCGGGTCCGAGCTTGGTGTCGCGGGCGTCGCACTCGTGCTCCTCCACGTGGATGGAGGTATAGACGTCCTCCATGACCACGCGCTCGTTGAGGAGGATGGCGTCCTCGTAGTTGTAGCCCTCCCAGGTCATGAAGCCCACGAGGATGTTCTTGCCGAGGGACAGCTCGCCCTGGCTGGTGGAAGGACCGTCCGCGAGGACGTCGCCTTCCTTCACCCGCTCGCCGGCGTCCACGATGGGACGCTGGTTGAAGGCAGTGGACTGGTTGGAACGGGCGTATTTTATGAGGTGGTATTCTTTTACATCGCCGTCGTCATACTTCACGACCACGTGATCGGCGTCCACGGACATGACCGTGCCGTCCTTCTCCGCGAGGACGCACACGCCGGAGTCCACGGCGCATTTGTGCTCGATGCCGGTGGCGACGATGGGGGCCTCGGTGGTGAGCAGAGGCACCGCCTGGCGCTGCATGTTCGCGCCCATCAGCGCGCGGTTCGCGTCGTCGTTTTCAAGGAAGGGGATCATCGCCGTCGCGATGGAGACCATCATGCGCGGGCTGACGTCCACATAGTCCACCTGGTCCGGGGCCACGGCGATGATCTCGTCGCGGTGGCGGCAGGTGACGCGCTCGTTTTTGAAGGCGCCGTCCTCGTTGACCTCCGACGCCTGGGCCACGAAGAAACGGTCCTCGGTGTCCGCGGCGAGGTAGTCGATGTCCATGGTGACCTTGCCGGTGGTCTTGTCGACCCGGCGGAAGGGGGCGATCATGAAGCCGTACTCGTTCACGCGGGCGAAGCTCGCGAGGTAGGAAATCAGTCCGATGTTCGGGCCTTCCGGCGTCTCGATGGGGCAGAGGCGGCCATAGTGGCTGTAGTGCACGTCGCGCACGTCGAAGGAGGCGCGCTCGCGGCTCAGACCGCCGGGGCCCAGGGCCGACATGCGGCGCTTGTGGGTCAGCTCCGCCAGGGGGTTCGTCTGGTCCATGAACTGGCTCAGCGGCGAGGAGCCGAAGAACTCCTTGATGGCGGCGGAGACGGGGCGGATGTTAATGAGGCTCTGAGGCGTGATGACGTCGAGGTCCTGGAGGGTCATTCGCTCGCGGATGACGCGCTCCATGCGGCTAAAGCCGATGCGGAACTGGTTCTGCAGCAGCTCGCCCACGCTGCGGACGCGGCGGTTGCCCAGGTGGTCGATGTCGTCGGCCTGACCCACGCCGTGGGCAAGGCAGTTGAGGTAGTTCACGGAGGCGAAGACGTCGTCCACGATGATGTGCTTCGGGATGAGGATGTCGATGTTCTCGACAATGGCGTCCTTCAGGGCGTCTTCGTCATCCCCGAACTGCTCCAGGAGCTGACGCAGGATGAGGTAGCGGACGTTTTCCTTCACGCCCAGCTCCGCCGGGTCGAAGGACACGAAGGCGTTCATCGGCACCATGCCGTTGCCGAAAACGCGGACGGTCTCGCCGTGCTCGTTCAGGACGTACGCCTCCAGCAGGCCCCGGGCATCCATGGCTTCCGCCCGATCCCGGTCCATGAGCTCGCCGGCGTCGGCCAGGATCTCGCCGGTCTGCAGGTCGGTGATGGGAGCGGCGAGCTTGTGGCCCACAAGACGAGTCCAGGCCGCCAGCTTTTTGTTGACCTTGTAGCGGCCGACGTTGGACATGTCGTACCGGCGGCGGTCGAAGAACAGACCGGCCAGCATGGCCTCGGAGGTCTCCACCGTGGGAGGATCGCCGGGACGCAGGCGGCGGTAGATTTCAAGCAGGGATTCCTCCCGGGTGTGGCAGGTGTCCCGCTCGAGGGTGTTCTTCATGCGGATGTCGTCCCCGAAGACCTCGAGGATCGCCTCGTCCGTGACGCAGCCGGCCTCCAGATCGGAGACGCAGGTCAGCCAGGTGTAGGGCTTCGCCGGGTCGTAGGCGCCCAGAGCACGCAGAAGCCAGGTCACGGGGAGCTTGCGGTTTTTGTCGATGCGGACGTAGAAGATGTCGTTCGCGTCCGTCTCGTACTCCAGCCACGCGCCATGGTAGGGAATCGTCGTCGCGCCGTAGAGGGGGATGTTCGTCTTGTCCGGGTGCTCGTCGAAGTAGACGCCCGGGGAGCGGACGATCTGGGAGACGATGACGCGCTCGGCGCCATTGATGATAAAGGTGCCGCTGTCGGTCATCAAGGGGAAGTCTCCCATAAAGAGCTCCTGCTCCTTGATCTCTTCGGTCTCTTTGTTGCGCAGGCGCACGGAGACCTTCAGCGGGGCGGCGTACGTGGCGTCACGGGCCTTGCACTCCTCCACAGAATACTTCGGCTCCTCGTTCATGGAAAAGTCCACAAACGAGAGCTCGAGGTTCCCGGAATAGTCCGTCACGGAGGCGACGTCCTTGAAAACGTCCCGCAGGCCTTCCTTCAGGAACCAGTTGTACGAGTTTTTCTGGATCTCCAGAAGGTTCGGCATGTCCCGGACCTCTTCCACGCGGGCAAAGCTCTTGCGGAGAGTCTTGCCATAGTATACGTCCTTCGGCATGGGTCGCAAATCACTCCTTCGGTAAATGATACGCTTGGGTGTGTTGTTAATAATTTTCGCTATCATCTTGATTTTTCCGTCGCAGATCGGTAAAATAAAGACAGAAATCGGAGGGGTATGCTCCTCCATTTTTCAAAGCAAAGCACATTATACTAGCACTTTTTCCAACAGCTTGTCAACAGGTATTTTGTGAATTTCCGCGGCGGTCGCTTTCACCGCCGCGTTTTTTCATTCAGGGAGCCGTCTATGGACTATCGCGCGACCATACTATTATATATTGAACTGCTTTTTGCTCTGGCGCTGCTGTGGCGGGAGGGCCTATTGGACACCCGCTTTCGCCGAGTCCTGACATTGGGGATGGTTTCCCTCGCCTTTGTGCTGCGGTACTGCTGTCTGCCCTACGAGACCCTGGACTACCGGGACTGGCTGCGGGTGTGGCTCGCGGCGCTGCGGGAGGACGGCGCGTGGCGGGGCCTCCGTCACGCCATCTGGAGCTGCAACTACAACGTGCCGTACCTCTACTTCCTGGCCCTCATCACCCTGAGCGACATCCCGGAGCTTCTGCTCATAAAGCTCACGTCCATCTTTTTCGACGTGCTGGCGGCATATTTCACCATGAAGCTCGTAAGCGTCTTCACGGACAGTCCCGCCCGGCGGCTTGCGGCGTTTCTCGGCGTGCTTTGGCTGCCGACGGTGTATCTCAACGGCGCCTTCTGGGGCCAGTGCGACGTGATCTATGCCAGCTTTGCCATCCTCGCCCTGTATTTTGCCCTGTCGGACCGCCCGGGATGGAGCGTCGCCATGGCCGCG
>CAYNZM010000116.1:0-4817 GCA_964401725.1 uncultured Oscillospiraceae bacterium | reverse complement strand
AAAGAGGGCGAATCTCTCGACAACGCGCTCAAGCGTTTCAAGCGCAGCTGCCAGAAGTCCGGCGTCATGAACGACCTGCGCCGCAAGGAGTACTACCAGAGCCCCAGCGTCAAGCGCCGCAAGAAATCGGAAGCCGCGCGCAAGAACAAACATAAGCGCTATTGATCCTACCTAAAAAAGCACACGGGAAAAGCCCGTGTGCTTTTTGCATATCGTGGGACCGCTATTTGAGCGCCTCTGGCGTGGGTTCGGGCGTGTAGGTGGGTTCGGCGGTGGGTGGGAGCTTTGGCGTTTCCGTGGGCTCCGGGGTGGCCGTCGTGACCTCCGCGGCGATAGCCTCGGGGGAGTCCCCCTATCCGCAGGCGGCCAGGCCAAATGCCGGCAGGACCGCCGGCAGGATCGCACTGCATTGCTTCATGGGTATGTCTCCTGTGTCGTTTTCTGGGACCGTTATCAGTGTCTCGGTGAGGATTTTTAAGATTTCCCTCGGGACGTCGGTTTTTATTGAAAATACGCGCTGGGTATAGTATAATAAACCGATATTTTATGGAAATAGGAGGTCCTGCGCCATGGAAAACGCCATCGATACCCTCCGTCAATGGGTGGAGGAGAGCGACAACATCGTCTTCTTCGGCGGTGCGGGCGTGTCCACGGAGAGCGGCATCCCCGACTTCCGCAGCGTGGACGGGCTGTATAACCAAAAATGGTCCTATCCTCCCGAAACCATCCTGTCCCACAGCTTTTTCGAGCGGGACCCGGCGGAGTTTTACCGCTTCTACCGGGAAAAGCTCGTCATCCGCGGCGCACAGCCGAACGCCGCCCATAGGCGTCTCGCGGAACTGGAGCGGGAGGGGAAGCTCAAAGCCATCCTCACCCAGAACATCGACGGTCTGCACCAGGCCGCCGGCAGCCATGAGGTCCTGGAGCTCCACGGCTCCACCCATCGATGCTACTGCTCCCGCTGCCGGAAGCCCTTCGATCCCGCCTTCATCAACGACGGCACGGGCGTCCCCCGCTGCGGCTGCGGCGGCGTGGTCCGGCCGGATGTGGTTCTGTACGAGGAACCCCTGGACGAGGACATCCTGGACCGCAGCGTCCGATACATCGCCCGGGCGGATATGCTCATCATCGGCGGCACCAGTCTGAATGTCTATCCCGCCGCGGGCCTCATAAACTACTACCGCGGACACAGGCTCGTCCTGGTGAATCGCGGCGTCACCCCCCGGGACAGCGAGGCGGACCTCATCGTCCGCGGAAACATCGGGGAGGTATTCTCGCAGATATGACCCGGGTGGATGTTCTCGGCGTCGGCTTCGATCCTGTGACGCCGGAGGAGGCCGTGACCCGGGGCCTCGCCCTCATGGAGCGCCGGGGGGCCTGCGTCTGCACGCCGAACCCGGAGATGCTCCTGCGCTGCCGGAGAAATCCGTCTCTCATGGCGGCGGTGAACGGCGCGGACCTTGTCCTGGCGGACGGCGTAGGCGTGCTGTGGGCCGCCAAGAGGTTCGGCTCGCCGCTGCCCGAGCGAGTGGCGGGGGTGGACTTCGCCTCCGAGCTTCTGCGCCGGATGCATGGCAGCGTTTACATCCTTGGCGGTCGCCCGGGCGTGGCGGAAAAGGCGGGGGAAAACATCGCTGCGGCGCATCCGAATATCACGATCGCGGGCTGCATGGATGGCTTTTTTGACGATGAGCTGGCCCTGATCGCGGAGCTGGGCGAAAAACGTCCGGACCTTCTTCTCGTGTGCCTCGGCATGGAAAAACAGGAGCTGTGGATGGCGGCACATCGGGACCTTCCTGTGGGGCTCATGGCCGGACTCGGCGGCACGGTGGACGTGTTCGCGGAAACTGCCCGGCGTGCGCCGACCTGGTGGCGGGACCGTGGCCTTGAGTGGCTCTACCGCCTGCTCCGGCAGCCGTCACGCCTGCCTCGTCAGCTATCGCTACTGGCCTATGTGTGGGCCGTTTGGAAGAGGAAATCAACATGGCAAACGGAAAACTGATCGTCCTGGAGGGCATCGACGGCAGCGGGAAATCCACCCAGTACCGTCTTTTGAAGGAGCGCTTCGAGCGGGATAATATCCCGTTCACAAGCACCGTATTCCCGCGCTACGGCGAGGAATCCTCCGCCCTCATCCGCCTGTACCTCGGCGGCGCGTTCGGGGAGAAGCCCTCGGATGTGAACGCCTGCGCCGCGGCGGCGTTTTTCGCTGTGGATCGCTACGCATCTTATAAGCAGGACTGGGGCAAAACCTATGAAAACGGCGGCCTCATTCTCTCGGACCGCTATTCCACCTCGAACGCCGTCCATCAAGGGTGCAAGCTGCCGGAGGCGGAGCTTCCGGGCTTTCTCGATTGGCTGTACGACTTCGAGCATGTCCGCCTGGGTCTGCCCGCGCCGGACCTCGTGATCTACCTCGACGTGGACATCGGGACCTCCCTCGGGCGCATCCGCCGCCGGGCGGCCAAGAACCATACCGGCGCGGACATCCATGAGAAGGACGAAAACTACCTCCGCGAATGCCTTCGCACCGGACGCTACGCCGCGGCGCATTACGGCTGGCGGCGCATTGACTGGCTCCGGGACGGCCGGGAGCGGGACAAACAGGAAAAAAACGACGAGATCTTTGCCATACTAAACGAGTCGGGGCTCGTCTGAGCCCCGACCCGCCGGGATTACCGATTCCTCTCAGTTGCAGCCGCAGCCGCAGCCGTTGTTATTGTTGTTGTCGCAGCCGCAGCCGCAGCCCCAGCCGCCGCCGGCGAACAGGATGATGAGGATGAGGATGAGCCACAGAGAGCTGTTGCCGCAGGAATTGCAAAACATAATGTCAAACCCTTTCTCCGCGCATGCGAACTTGCCGTGACCGCGTCCCGCGCGGTGGACCGCGGCGCGCTTCCTCCGAGACATACTATGTCCCCGGCCTGTCCGGGGTGACTGCGGGGATGACCCATTGTAAGGAGTACTTCCATGTCCGATAAAATACCAAAAACCGATCCTCGCCGGGACGAGGATGACTTCATTTTCCCCGGCATCGGGGAGGAGCTCACGGAGGAGGAGCTGACCTTCACCTTCGACGAGGACTACCTCGACGGGGATAAACCCGCCGCGTTTCCGACGGACGACGCTGCGGAAGAGATGTCCTCTCCGTTTCGCGCCGATCCGTCCCAGAGCAAGGTGGACGCGGTCCTCTGGGCTATGAAAAAACGAAGCGGGAAATCCCCTTCCGAGGAAAAAACGCCGACGGAGGACGAGATCGCCGCGGCTTTCCGGCAGCTCTCCCGCCGGAAGGAGACGGCGCCGGCCTCCGCCTCGGAGCCGAAGCGGAGCCGCTCCGGTCCGAAGGTCTCCCGGGACCCCGTCACCGTAGGGCGGGACCTGCGGGCGGACCAGATGCTCGTGTACGATTCCGAGCTGGACGACGTGGACTTCACCGATGAGGAGGACCTGCCCGAGGTCCGGGACTATCTTCCCATCCGCTTCCGCCGGTACGGACGCATCGGCATCGGCGGCGGCATCCTCTACGCCCTGTTCGTCATCAGCGTCAGCATCGTTCTCGCGTGCGTGGGCTGGCTGTTTGCCTCGGACGTTCTCGCGCTGAACAAGGAACCCATGAACGCCATCGTCACCATCGATGAGTACGTCCCGGAGGGAGACGACCCCACCACCGTCCTCATCGACGAGAAGGAGGTCCCCATCAAGGTGGACATCGACCAGGTGGCGGACGCCCTGCACGACGCGGGTATCATCGAATACAAATGGCTCTTCAAGCTGTTTTCCCAGTTCTCCCACGCCAACACGAAGATCGACCCGGGGACCTTCGACGTCTCCACGGAGCTCGATTACCGCGCGCTCGTCACGGCGCTGCAGTTTGGCTCCGGCAACCAGGAGATCACCCGCATCACCTTCCCGGAGGGCTATTCCCTGGAGCAGATCTTCACGCTTCTGGAGGATAATCACATCCGTCACAAGGCCGAGCTCTATGACGCCGCGGCGAACTACGAGTTCGACTACGATTTCCTGGCGGACCTGCCCTATGGCGACGCCAGCCGCCTGGAGGGGTATCTCTTTCCGGATACCTACGACTTCTACCAGGGCGAGGACGCCTCCGTCGCCATCAACCGCTTCCTGCGGAACCTGAACAACAAGCTGACGGACGACATCCGCACCGCCGCGGCGAACCGGGGCCTTACGGTCCGGGAGCTTCTCACCGTCGCCTCCCTCATCGAGAAGGAAGCCGGCAGCGACGAGGAACGTCCCCTCATGGCCTCGGTCATCTACAACCGCCTGAACGCGGGCTGGAAGCTGCAGCTGGACAGCACCGTGAACTATATCAAGGGCACCAGCACCTTCGACTTTACCTATGACGATCTGGAGATCGACGATCCTTACAACACCTATCTCTACGAGGGCCTGCCCCCCGGACCGATCTGCAACCCCGGTCTCGCCTCCATCGAGGCGGCCATCCACCCGGCGGATACCGACTACTGGTTCTGGTACTCCGTGGACGGCGTTTCCAGCTTCTTTACGAACGCGGACGACTTCAACGCCTTCCAGCAGGCGCATCCCATCAACTAAAAATCACAGATTTCAGATACAGAGGTAAAAAGCACATGGAAAAGAAATACGGCCTGAACGAACTGCGGGAGATGTTTTTGTCCTTCTTTGAGTCAAAAGGACATCTGCGCCTGCCCAGCTTCTCTCTCATCCCCCAGAACGACCCGAGCCTTCTGCTCATAAACTCCGGCATGGCCCCGATGAAGCCCTATTTTACCGGCGAGCAGGAGCCGCCCCGCCACCGGGTCTGCACCTGCCAG
>CAYNZM010000115.1:0-5063 GCA_964401725.1 uncultured Oscillospiraceae bacterium | reverse complement strand
TCCAGCAATCTCTCCGGCGGGCATAACATTCTGTGTTATCGCTCCGATCCATGATAGCGTTCTTGTCGGTCAATAGATTGATGTTTGTATAGAGCCTTTCGATGTGCTTCGGCCCGACGATCAAACGCCAGATCAAACTCGGTTTCCTTCGTCGCATCGGATTTATCCATGCCTGTCGATTCATTAACTCAAATTGGTTCAAGCGGTTGTGTTGCTAAATGTGAAATAACCTGCCCTCGATGCGCTAATCATGTTTTATCAGGATATAAAATGGTAACACCAGATATGGCACTTCCTGAAGAACCATACATTGAATTATCTACCTCAAAAAGTATTGATGAACCGAAAAAAGCGTTCAACCTACTTATTACACACCGCCAAAAGAACCAAAACTAATCTGTCCCCGTTGTGGTTCTTCATCTATCTCCACCGGGGCCAGAGGTGTGAATTGGTCGTGGGGACTTATTGGTGCCAGTAAAACCGTCAATCGTTGTGGTAAATGCGGGCACACATGGAAACCGAAAGAATGAACAAAACCGGGAGCAAATCACGCTCCCGGTTCGTAAACGGTAAATGACCCGCACGTTCATTACCCATGGAAAAACACTCCACCGACGCGATGGCCGGTGGAGTGTGTCCAGTTGCTTCCCGTGTCAGCAGGATCGGACAAATTGTGTTAGGAGAGGATTGAAAAAAGGAGTGAGAGGCACACGGGACCTTGTTGGTATAGGTTACAGGTTGATGGCAGCGTAGAAGCCTTCCTTCGTGCACCACTCGACGGTGCGGGCCCGCACGCAGTCGCCGATCTCGAAGAAGTCGTCGGCGCAGTGCATGAAGGAATCCGCCTCGTCCCGGCGAGCACGCAGGCCGACGGCCAGCAGCACGCTGTCGCAGTCGACGGACTGGGCCTTGCCGTCCAGCTCAAAGCTCACCTTGCCGGGTACCACGCCGGTGCACTTCGCGTTCAGAAGCACATGCAGCGTGTCACTGTGATCGCGCACCTCGACGAGAAGCTCATCGCGGTGGGTCTTGGAGGCGTCACCGGCGAGCTGAGGCAGCATCTCGATAAGGGTCACGTCCCGGCCGAGCTTTTGCAGATGCACGGCCGTTTCCAGACCGACCTGGCCGCCGCCGATGATGACGACACGCCGGCCGATCTCGTCCTCGTGTCCGTAAGCGGAGACGGCGGTGCGGCAGTTTTCCACACCGGGCAGCCACTTCGGGACCACAGGCTCGGAGCCCAGGGCGGCGATAATGGAGTCGAAGCCCTCCATCTGGTCGGGCTTTGCCTCGCAGTTCAGCTTCACCGTGATTTTCGGGTTCTTGTTCACCTGCATGATGAGCCAGTTTTTGTAGTCCGACAGGGGCCATTTGAAGTTGCGCACGTGATCGGCATACTCCAGCAGACCGCCCAGAGCGGGCTTTTTCTCAAACAGAGTTACGGTGTGGCCGCGCTCGGCGCAAGCAAGAGCCGCGTACATACCTGCGGGGCCGCCGCCGATGATGGCGACGTTCTTCTCCCGCTCGGGCTTGGCGGGGATGCGGTCGATGGGGGCTTCCAGACCGGCCCGGGGGTTCACGGCGCACTGCAGGTGCTGGGCGTAGTTGTCGGAGTCGTGGCAGCGCATGCACTTGATGCAGGGGACCACGTCCTCGGGATGCCCGGCCAGGTCCTTCTTGATCCACTCGGGGTCCGCGATGAATTCGCGCGCCACGACGACGAAATCCGCACTCCCGGCGGCGAGGACGGCTTCGCAGTCGGTAAGGTTCGTCAGGCCGCCGATGGTGGAGACGAAGCACTTGTTGATCCGGCCGGATTTCTTCCAGGTATCCGCGATGAACATGTTGTGGTTGGGAGGCAGGAAGCCGCAGGGATGGGTCCAGGTCATCCAGTCGGAGTTGTGCATGCCGCAGGAGGCCTGGAGGATGTCGCAGTGGTGCTGGAGGATCTCGGCGATCTTGAGACCCTCTTCCACCGTGATGCCGCCTTCCTGGAACTCGGTGCCGGACATGCGGACGTCGATGATGAAGTCGGGGCCGCAGGCGGCGCGGATGCCGGAGAGGATCTCCACGGCGTAGCGGCAGCGGTTCTCGGTGGAGCCGCCGTATTCGTCGGTGCGCTTGTTGGTGTAGGGGGAGAAGAACTGCGCCACGGGGATGGAGTGGCCCATATGCAGCAGCACGCCGTCAAAGCCGGCGGCCTTGACGCCAAGGGCGGCCTCGACATACTCGTCTTTGAACCATTCCATCTTCTCTTTGGGGATCTCCCGGCCCACGGGAGGCGAGCCCATGATGGAGCAGCCGTCGGAGACGGTGTACCCCTCGGGGAACACGCCGATGAGCTCCATGGTGCACTTCGCGCCGTAAAGGTGGATGCGCTCGGACAGGTCCACCAGGCGGTTCGTGTGGTTGGGCTTTTTGAGGTCCCAGCTGGCGTGGGTGCCGTCGTCAAAGGCGCCGCCGATGGAGACGCCCGCGCAGGTTACGAGGCCGGCGCCGGCCCGGGCGCGGTCCTCGAAGAAGCGGATGCCCTCCTCCGTGGGATAGGGCTGGCCGCTGGAGGCGGTATGGACGGTGCTGGGGGCGGAGATGATGCGGTTTTTCAGTACCACGCCGCCAACGCGTATCGGGGAAAATACGTGGGGGTATTTTTTCATTGGCTTTTTCTCCTATCTCGTATTTCCTATGATTATAGCACGTTTTCGTAAAGAAAGCGTTAATATATGCTCACAGGCTGGGGTCGATGAGGACCTTCAGATGTCCGCGGCGGCTCGCCGCACCGATGTACTTGGGGACGGCGTCCTCCAGGCTGACGACGCCGGTGACCATGCCGGGGAACTTCACCTTGCCCCGGGCGAGCATGTCGAGGTACATCTCCACCTCCTCGCGGGTGTAGACGAAGGTGAACTGGAACTCCGGCTCATGGATGGAGAAGCTGCCCGGCTGGATGGGGAAGGGCTGGTTGATGGTGCCGATGACGACCACCTGACCGCCGGGCTTCACGCAGGAAACGCAGGTGTCGAAGCTCGCGGGATTGCCGGCGCACTCATAGACGATGGGCGTGCCCACGGGAGAGCCGAGGATCTCGCAGACTTTCGCCGCCACATCCGGGCAGGTCTTGGAGTTGATGAAGTAATCCGCGCCATATTCCTTCAGGATGGGCTCCTTCTCGTCGGAGGTGCCCAGGGCGATGATTCGGCGGGCGCCGGCGGCCCGGAGGAACTGAATGGCGGAAAGGCCGATGGACCCGGTGCCGGAGACGACCACGTCATCGCCCACCTTGAACTTCGACAGGCGGATGCCGTGGAGAGCGACACAGACCACGTCGAACAGGACGGCGTCCTTCATATCCAGTCCCTCGGGTACGGGGATCAGCATGGTGTGCTTCACGTCGCGGATGAGGAAATACTCGCAGTAGCCGCCGTCCGGCCCGCCGATGCCGGCGGTGTTGGGGAAGCCGTTGATGCAGATGTTCGTCCGGTTCTCCTTGCAGAGAGGGCAGCCCTCCTCGCAGGCGGAGGGAGGTCCGCAGAGGATGCGGTCGCCGACCTTGAATTCCGTGACGCCCTCGCCCACCTCGACGACGGTGCCGGAGTTCTCATGGCCCAGGACCATGGGAAGCTGGATGAAGGGGGGATAATGTCCGCCGTAGAACTCCACGTCCGTGCCGCAGATGCCGACGTAGTCGATCTTTACAACAAGCTGGTTCGGGCCGGGATGGGGGACGGGACGTTCCTCGAGGCGAAGGTCGCCCTTGCCGTACAATGCCAGTGCTTTCATATATGCGCTCCTTTCAGTGTTTTCTTTCACGCTTTCGCGGGGGGCGGAGTGGGCTGGAAGAGGTCGGTGTAATACTTCTTGCGGGCCTTGAACTCCGGGTCCTTGCCCAGGTTCATGAGACGGCCCTCATTCTCCTTGATGTCGTCCGCGTGGAGGAACTTGCCGGAGATGGTGTCATGGGCCTTGTGCTCGTCGGCGGGGTCAAACTTGAACGCCCAGGCGCCGTCCTCGATAACGATCTCGCCCTCCAGGCCGCAGAGCTCGCAGACAGCCTTGGTGGTGCCGGGGACCAGCCAGAAGTTGGAGCACTGGCAGTGGGGGCAGACCCCGGGCTCGCCCATGTACTTCGCGGCGGCGATGTCCTTTGCGGCCTCCGCCAGATTTCGGCCGATCTGACGCATGCGCTCGATCTTGTCGTCGTGCATGATGACATCCTTGGACCAGGAGAAAAAGTCGTTGTCGATGACCTTCCAGGCCGGGCTCATGGCGCACATGGCGTGGTCGGTCTGGACGCGGCAGGCCCAGTCGGAGCCGCCGATGCCCACGAAGGACATGACCTTGTCCTGCAGGAGCCGGGGATCGACGCCCTTTCCGCCCATCTCCTTGCTGATCTGGTCACCGATGATGTTCATGCCGCGGTCCAGGCGCGGACCGAAGCGGTCGCACACGGTATGCACGAGGCCGGACGCGCCGGACTCAAAGATGGGGCTGACGAACAGGATGCCGTCCGCGTCCAGGAGGATCGAGCGGAAGGCGTCGAAATCGTCCTTCCGGGTGCAGATGTTCCCTTTGCCCATGACCAGGCCCCGGGAGCAGGCTACGCAGCCCGTGCAGTGCTGGATGTTCCAGTCGAGAAGATGGATGAACTCCACCTCCGCGCCGGCCTGCTGCGCCGCCTCCAGGGCGACGCGGCACATGGTGTCGTTGTTGCCGTTTTTCGTTCCGAAGGATACGCCTACGATCTTCATGATTTCATGCTCCTTTTCTGTATTCGTATGTCACACAGGGCCGTGACTTAATCCTTCTTGCCGACGTAGGTATCGTCGATGCGGGCGGCGATGATGACCGCGATGACGCACAGGACGCAGATCAGCATATACGCATAGGCGTAGCCGACGCCGGGGGCGTTGCCGAGAGCGCCGCAGATGGTGATGCCGAGAGCGCCGATGATGGCGACGGCGGGCTTCATGACACGGTAGCCGTTGTCAAAGTCGTAGCGGCCCCAAATGGTGGCGATGAGGGAGACAAGGTAGTTCGCCGCGCCGCCGAGCATGATGCCCATG
>CAYNZM010000114.1:0-5075 GCA_964401725.1 uncultured Oscillospiraceae bacterium | reverse complement strand
ACCTGTGGCAAGGAGGTAGTAGCCGTATTTTTTGCTGACGCACCAGTACACGATCAGCGCCGCGGCGATGAAGAGAATCTCGCTGCCGAAGTAGGTCACGACGCTCATCACGGCGGTCAGAACGGGGTTTCGGATGCCCTCCAGGGCGTACAAAATGCCCATATCACACCTCCGCCATCAGAGCGCGGGTGTGGCGGTCCGCGTCACGATAGACGCTCTCGATGTCCTCCCCGACGAAAAACTCGCCGTTTTCGTACAGGACCCGTCCCGCGATCATCGTGAGCTTCACGTTGCCGGGGTTTCCGGAGTAGACGAGGTTTTTCACGATGTTGTGCACAGGCTGCATATTGGGGCGGGCCATGTCGATAACGATCATGTCCGCCTGCTTGCCGGGAGCGATGCCGTCGCAGTCCGAAAGGCCCATGGCCTTCGCGCCGCCGGAGACCGCCGCCTGCAGGATCACGCCGGGATCGCCCGCCGCGGCGTTGTTCTCCCGGAGCTTCGCGAGGACATTAATGAGGTACATCTCCCGGAACATGTCGAGGGCGTTGTTGGAGGCGGGACCGTCCGTGCCGACGGCGAGGTTCACCCCCGCGTCCAGAAGCTTCCCCACCGGGGCGATGCCGCTGGCGAGCTTCGCGTTGGAGCAGGCGTTCAAAACCGCCGTCAGACCCCGGTTTTTGTAGATGGCGATGTCCTCGTCCGTCATCCAGACGCAGTGATACCCGCCGCCGCCGTAGTCGTAGAGGCCCAGGTCGTCGAAGAGCTTCGTGGGAGTGACGCCGTGGCGCTCGATGCAGCCCTCCACCTCGGCCTTCGTCTCGGAGCTGTGGCACCAGACGGGAGCTTTATAGTCGTGGGCCGCCTCCGCGACGTATTTCATCATGTCCAGGTTTGCGGTGTACTCCGCGTGGAAGCCGAGCTGATGCTTCACGAAGGGACCCATGGCGTTGTATTTCTCGTGGGCGCGGCGCAGGTCCTCCCAGTTGTTTGAGGAGGTCAGGGAGTCGCAGAACACCACCCGGAAGCCCCATTTCTGCGCCAGCGCCGCCAGCTCGTCCGTAAAGAAGTACATGTCGAAGCAGGCGGTGATGCCGTTGGCGATATACTCCAAAAACGCCACCCGCGCAAAGGACGCGAGATGCTCCGGCGTGAGCTTTGCCTCCCGGGGGAAGACCTGCCGAAACAGCCAGTCCTGCAGGGGCAGGTCGTCCGCCATGGAGCGAAGGAAGGTCATGGCGGAGTGGGTGTGGGCGTTTTTGAAGCCGGGCATCAGAAGATCGCCCCGCAGGTCGATCTCCCGGTCGAACGCGGGATGATCGTCCCGGGCGGGACCCACGTAGGCGATGCGGTCGCCGTCCGTCCAGACCTCGTGGTCCGTAACGGCCAGGCCCTCCAGGATGTGTCCGTTGAAAAATCGAATCATGTGTCGTTTCCTCCGAAAAGCTCTCGCAGATGGATGTCAAAAGGGGGACGCACCACGCCTTTTTCCGTCACGATGGCGGTGATAAGCTCGTGGTCCGTTACGTCAAAGGCGGGATTCCAGCACTTGACCCCCGCCGGGGCCATGGGATGCTCGTACCAGAGGGAGCGGATCTCCTCCCCGTCCCGCAGCTCGATGGGGATCGCGCTCCCGTCCGGGCAGCGCAGGTCGATGGTGGACGACGGCAGGAGGATATACACCGGAACGCCGTAGTGCTTCGCGGCGATGGCGGCGGCGGAGGTGCCGATCTTGTTGGCGGCGTCGCCGTTTGCCGCCATGCGGTCGCAGCCCGCCAGCACCGCCTGCACCCGGCCCTCCTTCATGGCGGAGGCCGCCATACTGTCGCAGATGAGGGTGGTGTCGATGCCGGCATTTTGAAGCTCCCAGGCCGTGAGCCGCGCGCCTTGGAGCAGAGGCCGGGTCTCGTCCACATAGGCTCGGAGGTCCATGCCCCGCTCCGCCGCCAGCAGGAGAGGCCCGAGGCCCGTGCCGTACTCCGAGGTGGCGAGGGGTCCCGCGTTGCAGTGGGTGAGGACGGTGTCCCCCTCCCGGAGCAGGGACAGGCCGTACTCCGCAATAGCCCGGCACATGGAAGCATCTTCCCCGCGGATGGCCTCGGCCTCGGCTTTCATGGCGGTGCGGATCGCGTCGGAATGACTTCCCGTCATGCCGTGAGCCATGGCCCGGACACGCTGGACCTGCCGCTCCAGATTCACCGCCGTGGGCCGGCTGGAAATGAGGTACGCGGCGTCGGCGTCCAGAGCGTCGAAAAAGTCCGCGTCCGAATAGCTCCGGCTGAGGACGTACAGCGCGTAAGCTCCGAAGATGCCGAGGGCCGGAGCGCCGCGGACCCGGAGCGCACAGATGGCCTCGAACATGGCGTCCCGGTCCCGCAGGTCGCGGTAGACGAGCTCCCCGGGCAGCCGGGTCTGGTCAATAATGCGCACCGCGCTCCCGTCGGGCGAGAGCGCGATGTTTTTCGGTCGATCGGTCATAGGGCGTCGATGGCGGGGATGACGGCGGTGACGAGAGCGGAAAACCGCTCGCCGATGAGCTCCCCGGCCTCGATGACCTCGGCGTGGCTCAGAGCACCCGCCGAAAGGCCCGCGCCTTTGTTGGAGATGCAGGAAACACCGCAGACCCGCAGGCCCATATGCCGCGCGGCCACGGCCTCGCAGGCGGTGGACATGCCCACCGCGCCGCCGCCGATGCTGCCCAGGAGTCGCACCTCAGCGGGAGTCTCGAAGCTGGGACCCGTGAGCTGGACGTAGACGCCCTCGCTCATGGGAAGGCCCATTTCCTCCCCCTTGCGGCGGATGAGCTCCCGGAGGGCGGGGTCATACACCGCGCTCATATCCGGGAACCGGGGACCCAGCTCGTCCAGGTTCGGACCCACCAGGGGGTTCGGGAAGCCCAGCATGATGTGGTCGGAGATCACCATGAGGGACGGGGTCTCCATGGCGGGGTCCAGGCCCCCGGCGGCGTTCGTGAGAAACAGGGTTTTCGACCCGAGAAGTCCCATGATCCGGGCGGGCATCACCACGTCGTGGATGTCCCAGCCCTCGTAGTAGTGGAGGCGTCCCTGCATGCACACCACCGGCACCTCGGCGATATACCCGAACAGGAACTGTCCGGCGTGGCCCGGGACGGTGGAGACGGGCATGCCCTCGATGTCTCCATAGGGTACGCGGAAACGCACGTCCATCGTTTCCGCGAGAGGTCCGAGGCCGGAGCCCAGCGTCAGCGCCAGACGCGGCTCGAAATCCCCGATCCGTGCGCGGATCTGGTCGACGCAGTGGGTGAGCTTTTTGTAGTAAGCGTTTGCCATCGTCAATGTCCCCCCATGACCTGTCCTTCGGGTTTGTCCTTCGGCTGGGTCTCGACGCGGAAGTCGCTTCCCCCCGCGAGACCGTCCCGGCGCATCATGCTCTCGATGACGCTCACGTCCCCGGCGATGTCCACCGCCTCGGACTGATAGAGGGTGTCCAGCTGCTTCTTGTAGCCCTCCACCAGGGTGTCCGCGATGCGCTCGATGTCGGCCTTGGCCTTTGCCATGTTGTCCCCGGAGACGCCCTGCTGCTCGATGCGGGCATAGGAGTCCAGGAGCTTCAGGGTCGTGGGGAGGTAGTAGTTCATGAAGCGCTGGATCTGGGGTTTTTTCGCGGGATGCTCCTCCACCTCCCGGAAAATGGCGGCGGTGAGCTCCTGCATGGTGCGGATTTTTTCGCTCATGCTCTCGTCTTCGATGTCGATGTCCGCCTGCCGGATCTGCTCGACGATCTTTTCATACTCGGACATGGCGGTCATCTCGTCGGCGGTGGTCTGGGCGGCGCGGGCAGCGGCCTTGGCCTCGTCCTCCACCCGATACACGTCCCGCATCTGCTCCGGCTCGATGACGAGAAGGCCCCGGGCATGGTCAAGATACGCCCGACTGCCGTAATAGCCCCGGTCGATCATTTCCGTGAGCTGCTTTTCCAGGTCCTCCTCGCTCAGGCCGAGGGTCTTGGCAAGGCTCGCGATGCGGACAAGGCCGGTGTTCCCCGAGACGGTGAGGCAGCGCTTGAAGGCAGCCGCCTTGCGCTTTGCCTTCCGGCCGGACCAGATCATAGCCGCGCCGCCGGCCACGATAGCCAGCATGGAGAGAAGATTCCACACGCTGCCGCCGAGGTTCAT
The DNA here is from genome assembly GCA_964401725.1 of uncultured Oscillospiraceae bacterium. GTDB lineage: Bacteria > Bacillota > Clostridia > Oscillospirales > Oscillospiraceae > CAJOIG01. The sequence goes on along the minus strand of CAYNZM010000114.1, from coordinate 919 downwards.
CACCGCGAGAAGCAGGCCCAGGACCCCGATGATCCAGCCCACGACCTCCAGGACCTTCGCGCCCTTGTCCGGGCTCTGGATGCCGTCGTCCCGGCTGTCTTTTTCGGGTTTTCCCGCCGCCGTCCAGCCCTCGGACTTGGGGGTCTCCCGGGTCTCCCCGCCGGGGGTGGAATAGGCGTTTCCGTAGACCCGGCTGGAGGTGGTGCGGTTCTGGCCCACGTCAAAGCCGGTCTTCACCCGCACATTCCCGCTGCTGCCGGGATTTTTCGTGCTCCGGCGGATGGAGCGGAGGATGCTGCCGACGAAGTTGTGGCCCGTGGCGTTCGCGATGGTGAGGAACAGCCCCACCGGGAACCACAGAAAGATCATGCCGATGTCCACGATCCAGGAGACGGTGTCGATCCAATCCTCGTTCCCGCCGCCGTGGGGAGGATGAGGTCCTCCCGGTCCCGGCCCGGGAGACGGGCTTCCGTTGTAGTTATATGTACTCATGTCGCTCGCTCAGAAGATCTGGTCCCGGAGGTACTCCGCGATCTCATGCCGGTGGACCCCCACGGCGTAGCCGACGCAGAAGATGGCTCCGGCGGTGACGGCGGTGCGGACCACCTTCCGCACACGACGGCGGACTTTCTTGTGGACCTTTGCCTTTTTGTGCTCCACGGTCTTCACCGCGGCGGTATGCACGCTCTCGCGGATCTCCTGCTTCTGTTCCGGTGTCATAGCAAAACCCTCCTGGTTGTTTATTGATTCGCCTGCATGGCGAGATACGCGTTGATGAAGCCGTCGATGTCTCCGTCCATCACGGCCTGGATGTTGCCGTTTTCAAAGCCCGTACGGGTGTCCTTCGCCAGGGTGTACGGCATGAAGACATAGGAGCGGATCTGGCTGCCCCACTCGATCTTCATCTGCACGCCCTTGA
>CAYNZM010000113.1:0-5080 GCA_964401725.1 uncultured Oscillospiraceae bacterium | reverse complement strand
CTGGGCCAGTAGGTGTAGTTGATCTGCATGGGCTGACCGGCCAGGTCCGTGATGCTCCAGGCGGGATACTTCCGGGCGAAGCAGGGGTCGTTGAAGGTGGTGATGCGCCCGACGATGTAATACCCCGCGTCCCGGACCATGCGGATGGCTTCGGCGTATTCCTCGGCGGTGTTCTGGACGTAATACTCGCTCAAAAGGCCGTATTCCTCTGTGATGGGGGAGGGATAGGCGATGGCGGAGTCGTCGTAGACGGTGAAGACGAAGGTGTTGATGGCGGTCCCTTCCGCCAGGGCGAGATACTCCCGGACCTTGTCGGGGGTGGAGGTGTCCACGGAGACGTAGAGGGCGTAGCAGGACTCCGGCATGGCGTTGCCGCTGTCCGCGAAATCGCCTTTGGTGTGGGGCCAGTAGTCCAGGCTCGCCGCGTCGCCGCCGCCGTAGGTGTCGCCCCGGAGGACGTGGTTGGCGTAGGCGTTGTCGTCGTTGTCCCAGTGCTCCATCGCCTCGGCGTAGGTCATGGAGACGTAGTCCGAGCGGATCCAGCCGATCGTATCATCGAACTTGACCTCGTACATGTTCACGCTGCCGTCGGGCAGCAGGCGGTCATAGCCCACGATGCGCAGCAGGTCCCCCTGCTGCACCAGCGGACCGAGGGTCAGGCCGCTGGGCTCCGTCACGAGATTGACCGGCGTGCGGACGTAGACCTGTGTCTCCTGCAGGACGTCGGCCCGGTCGTCCGTCACGTTCTCGCGCGAAAGGTAGCCGTAGCGTCCGTCGTAATAGACATGGTAGAATTCTTTTCCGCTTTCCGAGACGAAGACCTCCCAGCTCTCCAGCAGGATGTCGGCGCCGCGTCCGCATCGGCCTTCCTCCACCAGGGCCTCGGTGTAGAAGGGAACGGTCCTCTCTCCCTCGGGGGAGACGACGAAGGCCGGGAGGGGGTCGTCCCAGACGCACTCCTGGGTGGAGGCGGCGACCCTCTTCTGCTCGTCGTCCAGGCGGCTGAAATCCAGAAACAGCGTGCTGGTCAGACCGAGCAGGATAAGGATAGCCAGCACGATAAACATCCGCTGCCATACCTTCAGCCGGCGGCGGACGCGCCGTTTCGTTGTGGTGTTTTGAGACATGGGAGTCCTCCTTGGGAGCGGGAGCGGACAGGACGTTCCCGTCCCATAAAAAATACCACAGACGCCCAAAAAGTGCAAGTCGGTGGGGAAATTGTGAAATTTTTGCAAATTTTTGCGCTATTTTTTCCGCTTACTGGAAAATTTCCGCTTACATTTCGGCGATCACTATGTTATAATGCTATCATTCAGGGTTTTATAACCATTTTTGCGGAGGAGGAGATACCATTGTATCAGATTGGGGAGCTGATCCTGTACGGCGGCACCGGCGTCTGCCGGGTAACGGACATCGTTGCGAGGAAATTCAGCCGCACGGAGCCGGAAAAGCTCTACTATGTCCTCACCCCGCTGTACCAGTCCGGCACCATCACCACGCCGGTGGAAAATGGCAAGGTCTTCACCCGCCCGGTCATCTCCCGGGACGAGGCGATCTCCCTCATCGACGGCATTCCCTACATCGAGGCCGCGGCCTACCACAACCAGAACCTCCAGCAACTGGAAAACCACTACAAATCCGAGCTGGAGAGCCACGACTGCCTGGACCTGCTGCGCCTGACCATGTCCACCTATCAAAAAAAGAAGGAACGGGAAGCCGCCAAGCTCAAGTTCGGCGCGGTGGACCGGCGATACATGGAGCGGGCGGAGGACCTGCTCTTCGGGGAGCTGGCCGTGGCCCTGGACATCGAGCGGGACAACGTCCCCAGCTTCATCGAGTCCCGCCTCCAGATGACCCTCCGTCCCGAGATGTAATTTGTTTGTTACTTGACGAACGAGACACAAGGGAGTACAATAGAAATACCTATCCCCCACGGGGGAACGAAAAGGAAATTTTAGGGAGGAACAAAACCATGAAAAAAATGTCCAAGCTCTTGGCTCTGCTGATGGCGCTGTGCATGCTGCTGTCCGTTGCGGCTTTCGCATCCGGCGAGCCCTCCGGCGAAGCCTCCGCCGACGCTTCCGCCGAGGCCATGACCGCCGAGGAAGCCTTTGTCGAGTACATCCACGAGTGGCTCCTGGCCGAACTGGAGGTCAACTCCACCATGACCGTCGAGCAGATCGAGGACGAGTTCATGCCCCTGGTGGAGCAGATGAACTTCGTCGACTTCCCCGCTGACATGATCTACAACGGCATGCTGGAGCAGGGCGTTCCCATGACCTTTGAGGAATTCGCCGCCCAGTATGTCCCCGCCGGCGCCGCCTCCGATGAGGCTCTCTCCGTCGAGGACGCTTTCATCGAGTACATCCACGAGTGGCTGATCGCGGAGGACGCCATCAACGACACCATGGACGAGAACATCCGCGAGAACGAGTTCATGCCCCTGGTGTATGCCTGGGACTTCACCACCTTCCCCGCCGAGATGATCTACTCCGGCATGCTGGAGCAGGGCGTCCCCATGACCTTTGAGGAATTCAAGGCCCAGTACGTCCCCGCCGCCGCTCCGGCCGCCGGCGGTGCCTACTCCGCCGACGAGGCCGGCTACAAGGCCTACCTGAAGGATTGGGTCGCCGCGAACCCCGCTGTCCAGGCGAACATCGATGAGTTCAACGCATCCATCGACGCCGGTGCTTATGGCGACTTCCCCCTGGAGATGTGCTTCACCGACCAGTGGTTCGGCTTTGCGGCTCTGACCCTGGATCAGTTCATCGCCGCGGGCGGCGTCGCTGAGATTCCCGCCTTCGACCCGAATCTGGCTCCCGACTGATAACCAAACCCATACGAAATGCCGTCAGCAAACGCTGACGGCATTTTTATGCGCTTTACACATTTAATGAAACTCAGAACACCAGCTTTACGTTCTGCTCCGCCAGGAATTCCCGCCACTGGGGACCGGGGTCGGCGTCCGTCACCACGGCGGCGAGCTGCTTTACGCTGCCGACGGACAGGAACGCGGTCTTGTTGAACTTGTGGCTGTCCATGGCGAGGAGCGTCTCCCGGGCGGAGGCCATCATGGCCTGCTTGACGTTGGCGTTTTCGATGCCCGCCTCGGTGAACTGACCGGAAAGGTCGAGGCCGGTGCAGGAGATGATCGCCTTGTCCACGTGGAAGGAGCGTATGGTCTCCTCCGCCTGCCGGCCGAAGAAGCAGAACACGTCCTGGTCCAGGTTCCCGCCGGTGGAGATGACCTTCCAGCTCTCGTGGAGGCTGGAGAGCTCCAGAATGATCTCGATGGAGTTCGTTACGATGGTGAGGCCTTTTTTGCCGTGAAGGGCCCGCAGGACGAAGTAGGAGGTGGAGCTGTCGTCCAACATGAGGAAGTCCCCGTCGTCCACCATCTGAGCGATGAGGGCCGCGACGGATTTCTTTTCCTCCACATTCAGCTTTTTGCGGACCTTGAAGGGGGGTGCGTTGCGGTTGTCGGCCAGGGTCGCCCCGCCATAGCACTTCACCGCGAGGCCCAGATGCTCGAGGTTTGCGAGGTCCCGGCGGATGGTCTCCTCCGAAACGCCGAACTGCTCCGCCAGGGGCGCCACGAGGACGCGCTCGTCCCGCCGCAGGGCCACCATGATCTGATTTCTTCTTTCAGCTGCCAGCATGATAGTTCGTTCCCTTTCCGATGCGCCGAGAGGCGCGTTTGTTTTCGTGTAAAAAAGGCTTGACAAAATTCTGCCCATGACATTTAATAGGAACTGGAAATCCTATCTCTATATATACCACACTATCCAACGAAAATAAACATTTTTTCGCATGTTTTTCGACATTTTCCAAAATATTCGCAAGGAGGACTTGTTTTTTATGAAGTATGTCTACATGTTTTCCGAGGGCAACGCCTCGATGCGCGAGCTCCTCGGCGGCAAAGGCGCGAATCTGGCCGAGATGACGAACATCGGCCTGCCCGTGCCTCAGGGCTTCACCATCACCACCGAGGTCTGCGCCAAGTACTATGAGGACGGCAGCAAGATCAGCGACGACATCATGGCGGAGGTCACCGCCGCTGTCGAGGCCATGGAGAAGATCAACGGCAAGAAATTCGGCGACCCGAAGAATCCCCTTCTCGTCTCCGTGCGTTCCGGTGCCCGGGCCTCCATGCCCGGCATGATGGATACCATCCTGAACCTCGGCCTGAGCGACGAGGTCGCCGCCGCCATGATCGCCGGCAACCCCGATCCCAAGTTCGAGCGCTTCGTGTACGATTCCTATCGCCGCTTCATCCAGATGTTCTCGGACGTCGTCATGGAGGTGGGCAAGAAGTATTTCGAGCAGCTCATCGACGCCATGAAGGAAAAGCGCGGCGTGAAGTCCGACATCGAGCTCACCGCCGCCGATTTGAAGGAGCTGGCCGCGCAGTTCAAGGCCGAGTACAAGGCCCAGCTGGGCGAGGACTTCCCCTCTGATCCGAAGGTCCAGCTCTACGAAGCCATCAAGGCCGTTTTCCGCTCCTGGGACAACCCCCGCGCCAATGTCTATCGCCGGGACAACGACATCCCCTTCTCCTGGGGCACCGCGGTGAACGTCATGCCCATGGTCTTCGGAAACCTTAACGAAAACTCCGGCACCGGCGTCGCCTTCACCCGTGACCCCGCCACCGGCGAGAAGAAGCTCATGGGCGAGTTCCTTACGAACGCCCAGGGCGAGGACGTCGTCGCCGGCATCCGTACCCCGATGCCCATCTCCCAGATGGAGGAGAAATTCCCCCAGGCCTACGCCGACTTCGTGAAGGTCTGCGCCACCCTGGAGGAGCATTACCGCGACATGCAGGACATGGAGTTCACCGTCGAGAACGGCAAGCTCTACATGCTCCAGTGCCGCAGCGGCAAGCGCACGGCGCAGGCCGCGCTGAAGATCGCCTGCGACCTGGTGGATGAGGGCATGATCGACGAGGAGCAGGCGGTCCTGATGATCGACCCGCGCAACCTCGACACTCTTCTCCATCCCCAGTTTGACGCCGCCGCGCTGAAGGCCGCCACGCCCATCGGCAAGGGCCTCGGCGCTTCCCCCGGTGCTGCCTGCGGCAAGA
>CAYNZM010000112.1:0-5095 GCA_964401725.1 uncultured Oscillospiraceae bacterium | reverse complement strand
TTCCGTTTTCATCTCTATTTGTGCCGGTGCCGCACCGGCATGGTAATTCTTATGATCGATCTCACCATCCACGCCGAAGGCCGGCGCCACAACCTTGCCCGGGCGAGAGAAAACGGCATCGTCATCCCCACCTTTGCCCAGATGAAGGACCCCAGCCTCATCCCCCAGAAGGCGCTGGATAAGCTCGCCGTCACCGGTCTGTGGGACATCGACCCCGTGAACCTGTTCCGCGTCAGCTGGCACAACGAGCCCAGGGAGCACGGCGGTCTTTTCGGCGCGCCGAACTACATCGAGTTCCCGCCGGAGCTCACCGGCGTCCCCTGCCGGATCATCGGCATGGTCGGCAAATGGTTCCCCACCGGCTGCCACAAGGTCGGCGCGTCCTTCGGCTGCCTCGTGCCGGAGCTGGTGACGGGACATTTCGACTCCTCCGTCCACAAGGCCGTGTGGCCCTCCACCGGCAACTACTGCCGGGGCGGCGCCTTCAATTCCCGCCTGCTCGGTGTCCACGCCATCGGCATCCTGCCCCAGGAGATGAGCCGGGAGCGCTTCGACTGGCTGCGCTCCATCGGCGCGGAGATCATCGCCACCCCCGGCTGCGAGTCGAACGTCAAAGAAATATTCGACAAGACCCATGAGCTCGCCGCGGACCCCACGAACATGATCTTCAACCAGTTCGAGCAGATGGGCAACCATCTCTGGCACTACGAGGTCACAGGCTCCGCCATCGCGGAGGTCTTTGAAAACATCAAGCGTCCCGGGGACCGCATGGCCGGGGCATGCTTCACCACGGGCTCCGCGGGAGCGATCGGCTCCGGCGACAAGCTCAAGGAGCTCTACCCCGCCATGAAGCTGGCCGCGGGGGAGGCGCTGCAGTGCCCCACCCTGCTGGACAACGGCTTCGGCGGACACCGCATCGAGGGCATCGGCGACAAGCATGTCCCCTGGATCCACAATGTCAAAAACACCGACATGGTCATCGACATCGACGACAGCGACTCCCAGGAGCTGCTGCGCCTGTTCAACGAACCCGAGGGCGTGAAATTCCTCACGAAAGAGCTGGGTCTCGACCCGGATTTCGTGGAAAAGCTCTCCTGGCTGGGCATCTCCGGCATCGCAAACCTCCTGTGCTGCATCAAGATGGCGAAGTACTACGAATTCACGGAGCACGACGTCGTCGCCACGGTGCTGACGGACTCCTTCGCCATGTACGGCAGCCGCCTCGCGGAGCTGCAGGAGCAGGACGGAGCCTACACCCCCACGAAGGCCGCGGTGGACTTCGCCCGGCATCTCCAGGCCCAGAAGACCGACAACCTGCTGGAGCTGACCTACGCCGACCGGAAGCGCGTGCACAACCTCAAGTACTACACCTGGGTCGAGCAGCAGGGCAAGACCGTGGACGAGATCAACGCCCTCTGGTACGGCACGGAGTTTGCCGACGTGCACGGCCAGGCAGCAGCCATCGACGAGCTCATCACCGCCTTCAACGAGGAGGCCGCAAAAGCCTGAAAAATTTCCCTCACGGGCGTGCGAAATCCGCACGCCCTGTCCTTTCTGCAAGGAGGTCGTTTCATGATCGTATTTCGAGGCGGCACGGTGGTGTCCGCCGCCGGCACGGAGCAAAAAGACATCTTCGTCGAAAACGGACGCATCGTTCCCCCGGGCAGGGCCGACGCCGTCGTGGACGTGACGGGAAAGCTCCTGTTTCCGGGCTTTATCGACGCTCACACCCATCTGGACATGCCCGTATCCGGCACGGTGACGGCGGACTCCTTCCCCACAGGCACCGCGGCGGCCGTGGCGGGCGGCACCACCGCCCACATCGACTTTGCCACCCAGGACCGGGGACACACCCTGGCGGAGGCGCTGGACCTATGGCACGAGCGGGCGGACGGACGATGCTCCTGCGACTACGGCTTCCACATGGCGGTCACCGACTGGAACGACGCCGCCCGCCGGGAGCTGCGGGCCATGATCGACGCCGGCATCACGAGCTTCAAGGCCTACATGGCCTACGACGCCCTGCGCCTCGGGGACGACGATCTGCGGGCCTTCCTTGCCGCAGCGGGGGAATTCGGCGGCATCGTCGGCTGTCATTGCGAGCTGGGGGACATGGTCACGGAGAACGTGGCGCGGCTTCTGGCCGCGGGCAAAACAGACCCGAAGTATCACCCCATCTCCCGCCCGAACGCGGTGGAAGCGCTGGCGGTGGAGCGGTTCCTCGCCCTCGCAGGGGAAGCGAAGGGACGGCCCTGGGTGGTGCATCTCTCCACCCGGGAGGGCCTCGCCGCCATCGACGAGGCGCGGGCCGGGGGGCAGACCGTCCTCGTGGAGACCTGCCCGCAGTACCTCACTCTGACGGACGAGGTCTATGCCCGCCCGGATTTCGAGGGAGCGAAGTTCGTCTGCTCTCCGCCCATCCGCTCCGCCGCGGACGCGGAGGCTCTGTGGACCGCCGTCACGGACGGACGGGTGGACATCCTCTCCACGGACCACTGCTCCTTCAACTTCCGGGGACAAAAAGAGCTGGGACGGGGGGATTTTTCGAAGATCCCGAACGGTCTTCCCGGCATCGAATTCCGTCCCGCGATCCTGTGGACGGCGGGGGTCGCCGCCGGACGCATCACGGCCCCGGACATGTGCCGCCTCCTGAGCGAGACGCCGGCAAAGGCCTTCGGCCTCTGGGGACGGAAAGGCGCACTGCAGCCGGGATTCGACGCGGACATCGTGGTCTGGGACCCGGCGTACGACGGCGTGATCGACCCCGCCGCCCAGGAGACAGAGTGCGACAACTCCCCCTGGGAGGGCATGCGCGTCACCGGCCGGGCGGAGCAGGTCTACCTGCGGGGCGAGCTGACCGCGGAAAGGGGCCGCTGCCTTCGCCGGGGCGGCGGCAAATACCTCCGCCGGGAGATCGGCACGGTCTGAGTCGCTATGTTGTGGAACATTTGACAAAATCACTTGTCCCATTTTGTGCATTTTATTAAATTAATTCTTCAAAACTTGGATGCTTCTCACAAAAAGAACGCATTTTTTGTAAATCGGTCACATTTGGTTTGAAAAATCCACACAGAAAGTATAAAATATATAAGTCCGATACATACTTAAACATTTAGGAGTGATTGAAAATGGTACAGAACCTGTTCTGGATCGGCTTCGTGGGCGCGGCCATTGCGCTCGTCTTCGCCCTGCTGCAGCGGAACAAAGTCATGAAGTTCTCTGAGGGCGACGAGAAGATGGTCAAGCTCGCCTCCGCCATCCGCGAGGGCGCGAACGCCTACCTCAAGGCGCAGTACACCACCGTCGCCAAGGTGTTCGCCATCGTGTTCGTGATCCTGCTGATCATCGCGTTCGCGTCGAAGGGTCAGATGCTCTCCCGCGTCACCCCGTTCGCGTTCCTGACCGGCGGCATTTGGTCCATGCTGGCGGGCTTCATCGGCATGCGAATCGCCACGAACTCCAACGCCCGCACCGCCAACGCCGCCCACGAGAGCCTGAACCGCGGCCTGAACGTCGCCTTCTCCTCCGGCTCCGTCATGGGCTTCACCGTCGTCGGCCTCGGCATGGTGGACATCACCCTCTGGTTCTTCATCCTGCGCTACGCTCTGGGCATCGACGATCCTCTGACCCTGGGCAACATCATGGTCATGAACGGCATGGGCGCTTCCTTCATGGCGCTGTTCGCCCGCGTGGGCGGCGGCATCTACACGAAAGCCGCGGACGTCGGCGCGGACCTTGTCGGCAAGGTCGAGGCCGGCATCCCCGAGGACGACCCCCGCAACCCCGCCACCATCGCCGACAACGTGGGCGACAACGTGGGCGACGTGGCCGGCATGGGCGCGGACCTCTACGAGAGCTACGTCGGCTCCATCCTCGCCACCTTCTCCCTCGCCGCCATCGCGGGCTACGGCTGGAACGGCATGTTCCTGCCCATCGCCCTGGCCGTCTGCGGCATCATCTGCTCCCTGCTGGGCTCCTTCCTGGTGAAGACCAAGGAGGACGCCACCCAGCTGAGCCTCCTCAAGAGCCTCCGCACCGGCACCTACACCGCCGCCATCCTGAGCGCGGTGCTGGCCCTGCCCCTGTGCTACCTCATCCTCCACGGCGTCACCGCCCGCTGGTGGGGCGTCTACGTGGCGATCCTCTCCGGCCTGATCGGCGGCACCGCCATCGGCTACTTCACCGAGTACTACACCTCCGACAACTACAAGCCCACCCAGAATCTGGCCGCGGCCTCCGAGACCGGCTCCGCCACCATCATCATCGGCGGCATCTCCCTGGGCCTGAAGTCCACCATGGCTTCCATCCTGATCGTCAGCGCGGCGGTCATCGTGAGCTTCTTCTGCGCCGGCGGCGCGGAGAGCTTCAACATGGGCCTCTACGGCATCGGCATCGCCGGCGTCGGCATGCTCTCCACCCTGGGCATCACCCTCGCCACCGACGCCTACGGCCCCGTGGCCGACAACGCCGGCGGCATCGCGGAAATGAGCGGTCTGCCCGAAGAGGTCCGGGACCGCACCGACGCTCTCGACTCCCTCGGCAACACCACCGCCGCCACCGGCAAGGGCTTTGCCATCGGCTCCGCCTCCCTCACCGCGCTGGCGCTGCTGGTGTCCTATGTTGACATCGTGCAGACCAAGACCGCCGAGGTCCTGGACTTCTCCCTGACGAGTCCCACCGTCCTCGTGGGCCTGTTTATCGGCGCGATGCTGACCTTCGTCTTCTCCGCCCTGACCATGAGCGCGGTCCAGACCGCCGCCCAGTCCATCGTGGTGGAGGTCCGCCGTCAGTTCCGCGAGATCGTCGGCATCATGGAATACAAAGCCGATCCCGACTACGCGGCCTGCGTCTCCCTCTGCACGAAGGGAGCTCTCCACGAGATGGTCGCTCCCGCTCTCCTCGCGATCCTGGTTCCCCTGGTCACCGGCCTGATCCTCGGACCCACCGGCGTCGTGGGTCTTCTCGGCGGCGTGTCCGTCACGGGCTTTGCCATGGCGGTGTTCATGTCGAACGCCGGCGGCGCCTGGGACAACGCCAAGAAGTACATCGAGCGCGGAAACCACGGCGGCAAGGGCTCCGAGCAGCACAAGGCCGC
>CAYNZM010000111.1:0-5137 GCA_964401725.1 uncultured Oscillospiraceae bacterium | reverse complement strand
AGATTCCTCAATGCCGATGCCTATACCTCTACCGGCCAGGGAATGCTTGGCAATAACATGTTCGCCTACTGCCTGAATAATCCAGTCAACTGTTATGATCCCGGCGGTACCGCTACCCTGTGGACAAGTAACGGTGATGTAAACCCCTTTAGTCCGGTCTACTTCGGCAGTGGCGGTGGTGGTGCTGGCGGTGGTATTAGCGGCTGCGGAGGTAGCGGCAATTCTGGGTATAAAGATATTATTGATGAACTCTCCGATAAAACGGACAAAACACTGGATGCCATCAGCGCAACAGCAGAAGACTGTTGGGATGCCTATATGCGTGGATACAACTTGCAACAAGAAGCACAAATGCAAGAGACTCAAATGATGATTGATGCTGCGATGGATGCATACTCATATTTGGACGAAACCGGAACAATATCCTTCGCAATGGTGTGCATAAATTCAGGCAACGCGGCACGATCGTTTCAAATTGCAGCGGTTTATCTCGCAGCTCCCATCCCCACCCTCATTGATGAAGCAGTCGCTATCGGGTTTGTACTAAAAGGTCTGTATCATTTGTATGGTGTAGAGAAGGCGTTTTATAAATAAAATCATGTAGAGAAGGTGTTCTATATATGAAATCCAATAAAACAACTAATTATGGCTGGGGATATATTCTTGCCGATTGTATTTTGCTGATTGATGCAATTATTGATGTGTGTGAGGGCGAGACCACGACGGGTGAGATACTTTTTCTTTGTGTACTATGTGTGGTTACTGCGTGCATTTTGCTCTGGTGGATAAAAAAGCGCAGAAATCGAAAGAATGCGTGAAGTCTGTGTAAGGGAACAATCTTTTTTCGTTACCCAAGCATGTGCTAAAGTCCGTCAAGATGGAATTACGTAACATAGCTTCAGTTCAACTCGTTGGTATTCTTAGTACAACCCCAATCACGAAGAACGCGGGTTGTGGTGACTATACTATCCATTTTGAGACTACCTTTGAGCAACCCTAATACCCTCAAGCGTGGATCGTTTCAGCGATCTAACCCTGGGCGGCGGGGAACCGCCGCCCGAGAGAGTGAACTTCTACCGTTTTTTCCACCACATGAGGACAGAATAATCGGTCTGAATTTGGCTCAAAGGCTATTTGTCCGTCCGAGAAACCGGGCTCTATTACCTCCAGTCCCGCTACTATAACCCCACCTGGGGTAGATTCCTCAACGCCGACGGCTATACCTCCACCGGCCAGGGAATGCTCGGCAACAACATGTTTGCCTATTGTAGCAATAATCCAGCAAACATGTACGATCCTAATGGCACATGTAGCCGTTTCTTGGGTTTTTTATGGAGAGTTGATTGCAAACAAGCCTCGTGTAAGACAAGCAAAAATTACATTGCTCCCAAAGGAATAGATCCTGTCGCAACATTTTATAACGGAGACGGATATGTGTATATCATAATGCCCGATCAACTAGATGCTATAGGGAAAAATATAGAAGACAATGCAGTTATAATTGTTGACTATAGACTTTCGAATTGCACCAATGAGTATGATCAAAATATGCAAATTCGCAATTCCTACCGAATAACCGACACAATGCTCCAAGCACAAATTGTGCAAATAATGCAACAATATAATTTAAACAATCCGGTCACCCCTGCATGGTCGAGGTCGACAAAATCTTTGATTGAAGAATGGCAGCTTCACAATTTGGCGTATTCCTTCGGTGTTATGCGGAAGAGTACTGCGCATTGTGATTTTAATAATGACGACGAAGGGAAACGGCTATGGGATTTCTTCACCGAAAGGGTTATACCATAAAAGAACGCAGATCATTTCTTATGGGATTGCTTGCAACCATGGGCATTGCTACGTTGATAAATATCACCGTAATTCAATATTTCCCCCTGTACATTCCACTAAGTAGCTTCTCCGCAGTAAGACTGTCCATAATTGGCTTGGTTACCCAAAACTACCTTTTGGTTTTTGCTAGTATTGTTATCTGCGTTGTTTTACTTGTGGCATTCCGCTCAATAAGACATTCCCGCATATTCGTTCCATCTCTTGTTCTCATATACCTTATTTGTGATAACATTGTGCTACTTTTTTACTGGATTGATGGAATCTCAACAAAGTATATTTTGACATGGTTTTACTCAATTCAATTGCTAACATCACTTACGACTGTGATCATGCTATTTGTTTATGTCATCCGATATTGGCAGATTAAACACATGCGGTAATCTTCTCAAAAAAAGCAACAGCTATAAAACTACATTCGAAGGTAAACTCTATTCTATCCCTAACACCCTAAAAGCGTGGATCGTTTCGGCGATCCACGCTTTTTCTGCATGGTATAATAATCTTTCAATCCAAAGAAAGAAGGTAACACTATGCAAAACACCACCTACCGCGCTGGACTTTACTTGCGGCTGTCGAAGGATGATGATATTGACGGCGAGAGTCTCAGCATTGGCACCCAGCGCGCCATTTTAACTGACTATTGCAACGCAAATCAGTTTGAGATCCACAAAATCTATGTGGATGACGGTTTCTCCGGCATGAATTTCGCCCGTCCGGGGTTCCAGGAGCTGCTGGAGGACGTGGAATGCGGCGCCATCAATATGGTCATCACCAAAGATCTGTCCCGCCTTGGCCGCGACTACATCATGACAGGCTATTACTCCGAGATCTATTTTCCCTCCAAAGGCGTGCGCTATATCGCCGTGGCAGACCACTTCGACTCCACAAGGAAAGACAATGAAATCGCGCCTTTCAAGAACATCCTCAACGAGATGTACGCTCGGGATCTTTCCGTCAAGATCAAAGCTGCCAAGCACCAGCGGGCAAAGCAGGGGCTCTTCATCGGCTCTCAGGCGCCCTATGGCTACACAAGAGCGCCCGATAACAAGAACCAGTTGATCGTCGATCCTGAGGCCGCAGAGGTGGTCAGGCTAATGTTTTCACTGGCAGAACGGGGGTTGGGCAACGTCGCAATTGCCACCGAACTGAAAGCCAGAGGAATCGTCGCACCCTCGGCATACAAATACCTGCGGGGCGATACACGTTTTGCCAATCACCCTGCTGTCCGGAAGGGGGACTACTGCGACTGGTGCCACAGCACGATTGGTCAGATGCTGAACGACACGGTGTACACCGGTGACCTGACCAGCCTAAAAACTGAGACGGTGAACTGCAAAACAAAGCAAAGGGTTCCCGTCCCGGCAGGGCGGCGGATCGTCACGCCCAACGCTCACGAAGCGATTATCAGCAGAGAGCAATTCGACCGGATCAAGCTGGTCCGGGCTGGGCATGGCTGCCTGGCCAATATGCACCGGGAGAACCTGTTCCGAGGGAAGCTGTTCTGCGAATGCTGCGGGCATCCGTTGACGATCTCCCGAAAGCAGCTGAAGGAACGGGTGACGGATATCTATCTGTGCATGTATCATTACTCCCATCCCGATGTCTGCCCCAAGACCCACCGGGTGTACCACGATATGCTCTATCCCTATGTGCTGCAGCAGGTCCGGGCCTTCGCCAAGAGCATAAAGCGCCGAAAAGTCAACTCCGCTATCAAGGACTATGCGGACATCCAGGAATTGACCCCCGAAGTCCTGGCCGCCACCATCGAGCGCATCGAAATCAGCCACGTGCGGTACAATTCCAAGCCCGGCAGTGTGATCCATATCTATTGGAAGCTGAGATGAGCAAAAGAGCAGGTCCAAAACGGACCTGCTCTTCAACCTTACAGCCCATCTGACGGCCTATAAGGTTAGTGAAATTATGTTGGGATCAAACAGAAAGGATTTAATCTTGTTTTCTTCTGCCCGAGAAAAAACGAATTAATGCAAAAACAACGACTAGACCCACAAAGATTGGCATGAAAATTCTACGTTGATAGCGAATAGAAGACAACGATCTTTCAATAACGCAGATATCCTCCGTTTCACAAACTTTCCAAACTGATGCCGATCTGATCACATAATTAGTTGAGTTTTTTTCAAAATCAATGTTTTCAAAGGATTTTTTTGCATCATCTCGCTCTATAAATTGGTTGAACTTGTCCTTTGTAAAAGTATACACATTGCCATGTGGATCACATACATACAAATAGCTATTCTTTACCGCAAGTTTAAATGCGCCATTCGCGTAATCATAAAACATTAGTGTGTACTGGTAATTGCCATTTAGATCAAACACTCTCAAAATGCCCTCATGTGCATCCAATAGATACAGGTGGTCATCATCGTCTGCTATCTGGTCAATATTGATCGCGTCAATATCTAAATCTTCAAGAAAATGGACGGGAGTCCCGTATACCAATGTAGGTATATTTTGTTGACTTAGCTTTTGATAGGGGTTGATTGTTAATAAACCAATCAACAACAGTACGCAAAGAAGGCAATACGCGAAATTGCGGAAATTGCGCATGAAACACTACCTCCCCCTCCCAAGGCGGGAACATTGTTCACAGAAGGCTGACCAATACCAAGCTCATAAAATTGTGTATAGTATGTTTTAGAAACGCCCCAGGAAGGGAATAGGGAAGCGCCTGTCACCTTACCCCCTAACGAGTATGCTTGACAATTTTCAGAATATGCATAGGAAGCTTTGACCTTTCCCCAGCTTGCATCAACAGATGTAAAGGACCCTTCGTAAGATTCAGTGGATGTAAAATCTTCTGTACCCGTTATTAACACCCCTGAAACACTTATCGAAAAAGTATCGCCAATAAGTGCTGCTAATGCCAATACACCCGCTTCGGTTCCATTTGCCAAAAGATCTGAATTATCCGTTATTGTTGCCATAATAGAGCCCAGGAGCGGATCATTCATGTCAAACGAAAACCCGCAATATGCGTATGCTGCGATTACGACACCACCATTAGCACATTCATCGACGTCCCAATAACAGATCACCTCTATACCTACAGTGCTACTTCCTACCGTGATCTCAAACTGCAGTCCTGCGCCCACGGCCCTATACGAAGTGCCCTGGTCATCTAAAAACACTACCGGATTATTTGCACAGTAGGAAAACATATTATTGCTGAGTAGTCCACCAGTAGATACAAAGGCATCGGCGTTGAGGAATCTACCCCAAGTAGGGTTGTAATAGCGAGACTGGAGGTAATAGAGCCCGGTTTCAT
>CAYNZM010000110.1:0-5231 GCA_964401725.1 uncultured Oscillospiraceae bacterium | reverse complement strand
GGGAACGCGGACGTTACGTCCATCGTCTTCCCCTCCTGCCTCCGCTACATCCGGGACTACGCCTGCAGCAGTATGCCGAACCTCACGACGCTCGTTCTGTTCGACTCCCTGGACTACGTGTCCGACGCCTCCTTCGACGGGGACGAGGCCCTGTATACCTGCTTCTTCTCCGCCGCCACGAATCCCCACTACTCCAACTGGTTCAACAACCACACGAAGAAGATCGAGATCATGAACTACTGGAAGGATTCGGACCGTCCCCTCATGATCATCCTGGGCGGGTCCTCCACCACCTACGCCGTGGACGCGGAGCAGCTCGAGAGCCTGCTCGACCGGGATTATCTCGTCCTCAACTGCGGCTCCAACGGCGCGAACCTCTTCAACATGACCAGCGAATGGGCCATGCACTTCCTGCGGGAGGGAGATTTTCTCCTGCAGATCGCGGAATACAGCTTCTGGCAGTTCGGCGGCGTGGAGTGCCGGTGGGAGACCTTCCGCTCCTTTGAGAGCTGCTACAACATCTTCTCCTGGGTCCGGATTAGCAAGTACACGAAATTCTTCGACTCCTTCCATGACTTCCTGGACGCCCGAAAGAGCCAGGCCGAGTACACCTACGAGGACTACGTCTCGAATCTGGCCCCCAACGGCTACTATGACCTCCAGGGCACGCTGAACGTCGTCACGAAGCCCAATGGATCCGACTCCTTCTGGCAGGGACGCCGCATCGGCTTCTACGACTACGACGAGAGCGGCCTGCCCTGGGCCTACGACTTCATGCTGTACTACTGCAACGTCCAGTACTGGAAGCTCGACCAGATGGGCGTGGACTACGCCATGGCCTTCACGCCGCTCAACCGCAACTCCCTCTACGACTGGCAGACCGACGGGATGATGGATGCCTGGGAAGCGTACATCGCGGAAAACCTCAACATCGACATCATCAGCGACCTGCAGGAGAACATCCTCGATCCCGCCGTGTTCTTCGACGACGACTACCATCTCGCCGCTCCCGCCCGGGCGGAGTACACCGCCCATCTCGCGGAGGATCTGAACGCCTATTTCGCCGCGCAGGACGGCGAGTGACACCCATTTACGGAGGAAACCCATGTCCACCGCTCTTTCAACGACCATCCTTCTCGCCGCCGTCTCCGGCGTGCTGCAGGCCCTCGGGGTCTTCGTGCGGCCGCTGCGCAGGGTGTGCGGCGTGCTGACGCTCCTGTGGCTCGCCGCGGCGCTGCCGGTGCTGTTTTTCCGAAACATCCCGGCCCAAAACGTGCTGCTGTTTTACATCCTCAGCGCCGTCTTCGGCCTCATCTGCCACTACGGAGGTAGACCGGAATGACCTTCAACTCCCTCCAATACCTCATCTTCTTCCCCATCGTGGCCCTGCTGCACTTCGTGATCCCGACGAAATACCGCTGGATCATGCTCCTGGTGGCGAGCTACTTGTTCTACATGAGCTGGAACCCAAATCTTGTGTTCCTCATCGCTTTCACCACTATCGTTTCCTACGCTGCGGCAAGGCTCATGGAGCGCACGGAAAACCCCAAGGCGAAGAAAGCGTACCTCACGGTGACGCTCGCCGCCTGCCTGGGCGTGCTGTTTTTCTATAAATACTTTAACTTCCTCTCCGGCACGGTGACGGGGCTGCTGCGGCTGTTTCGGCTGCCGGTGCAGGACTATTTTCTGGACCTCATCCTGCCCGTCGGCATTTCGTTTTACACCTTCCAGACACTGTCCTACGTCATCGACGTGTACCGGGGAACGATCCCGGCGGAGCGGCATTTCGGGTACTACGCTCTCTTCGTGAGCTTCTTTCCCCAGCTCGTGGCGGGACCCATCGAGCGGCCCCAGAACCTCCTGCCCCAGCTCAAGGCGGAGCATCGCTTCAGCTCCGACGATCTCCGCGCGGGCCTCAAGATCGCCCTGGGCGGTTTCTTCAAAAAGGTCGTCATCGCGGACCAGCTCGCGTCCTGCGTGGTGGCGGTTTACTCGAACCCCGAGGCGGCGGCGGCCCCGGCCATCGTCATCGCGACGGTGATGTTCACCTTCCAGGTATACTGCGACTTCTCGGGCTACACGGACATCGCCGTGGGCTGCGCGCGGATCATGGGCATCCGGCTCATGCAGAACTTCGACCGGCCCTATATGTCCCGGACCATCTCCGAGTTCTGGACCCGCTGGCATATCAGCCTCACGAGCTGGTTCCAGGACTATGTCTTCTTCCCCCTGGCAACCAACAAAAAAATCTCCCGCTGGGCCCGGAAGCTGGGCAAGAAGTACGACAATCGCCGCATCGGCGTGATGCTGCCCCAGTTCATCGCCCTGTTCGTCACCTTCTTCCTCTCCGGCCTGTGGCACGGAGCGGCGTGGACCTTCGTCCTCTGGGGCTGCCTGCACGGGATATACCAGATCATCGGAAAGCTCACGGAAAAATCCCGGATCGGCCTCTGCGAGCGTCTCCACATCGACCGGGAATCGAAGCTCTGGCACGGGGTGCAGATTTTCGTGGTGTTCTGGCTGGGGGTCTTCGCCCTCATCTTCTTCCGGGCCAATTCCGTCCACGACCTCGGCATCCTGCTGGGGAACCTGTTCACGAACTGGCGGTTCGTCGGCGTGCTGGACACGCTCCAGATCGACGAGGTCGGCATCCTCACCGCCATCGCCTCCATCGCCGCCATGAGTCTCGTGGACCGGCTTCTCGTCCAGGGCTACCGCCTGCGTCCCATGGGCGAGGGCGGGACGCTGCTCCGGGTGGAGACGGCGGGATTTCTGCTCATGGCGATCGTGGTCTCCTGGCTCATGCTCATGGCCGGGGACGGGGCGGCGGCGTTCATCTATTTCCAGTTCTGAGGGGGTGCGGATACGATGCAAAAAACCTTTCGGGCCATCGTGGCCGTGATCCTCGCGCTGGTGCTCGGCATGGCCATCGTGGTGACCACCGTCCTTCTGCTCCCCACCCAGTTCGACCATCTCTATCTCGGCGAGCTCGCGGACAAATACGCCCGCCTGCGCAGCTTTGACGACGAAAACAAGATCGTCATCATCGGCGGAAGCTCCGTCGCCTTCGGCATAAACTCCCAGATGATCGAGGAGAACCTCGGCATCCCGGCGGTGAACTTCGGTCTGTACGGCCCCCTCGGCACCGCCATCATGATGGACCTCACCCGCGGGCATATAAACCCCGGCGACATCGTGGTCCTCGCGCCGGAGACCGACCACCAGACCATGTCCATGTACTTTAACGGCGAGGGCATGTGGAACTGCTGCGACAGCGACTTCACCATGCTCTTCAAAATCCGTCCCCACGACTGGGGCGAGATGCTGGGCAGCTTCTGGACCTACGCCGAAAAGAAATACCAATTCTATCTCTACGGCAAGCCCAATCCCGACGGCATCTACGACCACGACTCCTTCAACGAGTACGGGGACATCATCTTTACCAGGGAACAGCCCGTCATGGACGACTGGTACGACCCGGATGTCCTCGTGGACCTCACGCCGGACATCGTGGACCGGGACTACATCGACTATGTGAACGACTACATCGCCTATTGCGAGAAACAGGGTGCATCGGTGTACTTCTCCTGGCCGCCCATGAACGCCCTCGCCGTCCAGCAGGACCTCCAAGGCATCCTGGAATATGCTACCTTCATCCGGGAGAGCTTCCACGCCCAGATCATCTCGAACATCACGGACTACATCCTGGCTCCGGGGTACTTCTACGACACGAACTACCACGTCACCGACCGCGGCGTCATCGAGCACACCGCCCGGCTCATCCAGGACCTGAACAACGTCATCGGCGACGGCAGCCGGGTGGACATCGTGATCCCCGCGCCGCCCATCGCGGAAAACGCCGGTGCCAGCGGTGAACCCACCGGGGAACCCGCCAATCCCGGGGCCATGCCCCTGCCCCAGGGTCGGAACGCGGCAAACGCCGGACTCATGCCGCCTCCCCAGGGCATGACGGCGGACGCGGAAACGGACACCGAGGCCGAGGACGCTCCCGAGCCCACCCCCACGCCGGTCCCCACCCCGGAGGCCGTGGGCTCCAGCCGGGACGCGGCGTACTTCACGTATGATTCCTTCAACGAGGGCCTCATGATCACGGGCCTTACGGAGGAAGGCAAAAAGCAGAGTGAGCTGGAGGTCCCCTGGCTCATCGACGGTCAGAAGGTCGTCGCCCTGGGCGAGAACGCCTTTGCCGGCAGCGACACCCTCCGGGTGGTCCGCATCCAGCCGAACATCGTCCGCATCATGCAGGGCGCGTTCGACGGCGCGCCGCGGCTCACGGAGGTCCACATCGAAAACACCGCCGGCGCGAACATCCTCGTCCCCGGCAACAGCCTCTTTGACAACACCCCCGGACGCCTGCGCGTATATGTCCCCCAGAGCGCATTCGGCTCCTTCCTCGCGGACTATTTCTGGGGCAACTACATCGACCGTCTGGTCAGCGAATAATATGGAGACAGCATCATGATCACCGTACTGAAACACACCGCCACTCCCGAACAGCGGGAACACCTCATCCACTGGCTGGAGGGCCAGAATGTCACGGTCCACATCTCCGAGGGCAGCGAGTACACCATCCTCGGCCTTGTGGGCGACACCGCCCACATCGATGTGGAGCTTCTGGAGAGCCTCGACATCGTGGACTCCGTCAAGCGCGTCAGCGAGCCTTTCAAGAAGGCCAGCCGAAAATTCCACCCGGCGGACACCGTCGTCTCCGTGGGGCACACCGTCATCGGCGGGAGGGAGAACTTCGCCGTCATCGCGGGACCCTGCTCCGTGGAGACCCACGACCAGATACTCGGCGTAGCGGAGGCGGTGAAGGCCTCCGGGGCAATGCTGCTCCGGGGCGGGGCCTTCAAGCCCCGGACCTCCCCTTACGACTTCCAGGGCCTCCACGCGGAGGGTCTGGAGCTGCTGCTGGAGGCAAAGCATGCCACCGGCCTTCCCATCGTCACAGAGCTCATGGACATGAAGCATTTCGACCTCTTCTCCGAGGTGGACGTCATTCAGGTCGGGGCACGGAATATGCAGAACTTCGAAATGCTGAAGGCTCTCGGCCGGACGGACAAGACCATCCTCCTGAAGCGCGGCCTTGCCAACTCCCTCAAGGAGCTTCTCATGAGCGCGGAGTACATCCTCGCCGGGGGCAACGAGAACGTCATCCTCTGCGAGCGGGGCATCCGCACCTTCGAGACCTACACCCGCAACACCCTGGA
>CAYNZM010000109.1:0-5338 GCA_964401725.1 uncultured Oscillospiraceae bacterium | reverse complement strand
TGGATAACTCCGCGCTCAATCGTATCTTCCCTCAAAAGTAAATGCTGTCGCCGTGCGCTCCGACGGCCTCCGCTTGATTTTTTCCCTCGGCGGCGTTACAATAGCCTCGGTGATACTATGAAAGATTTGCTTTTGATCGTCAATCCAAACGCCGGACGGAACGGCTACCGCGACTGTCTGAGCGATGTGATCTACACCCTGCACAAATGCGGCTGGCGGACCCTCGTCCGCTTCACGAACGCCCGCGGCGACGCCCCGCGCATCGCGGCGGAGGAGGGCGTAGGCTACCCCCGCGTCGTCTGTATGGGCGGCGACGGCACCCTCAGCGAGACCGTCGCCGGCATCATGCGTCTGCCGGAGGCGTCCCGGCCGGAGCTCGCGTACATACCCATGGGCACCTCGAACGACAGCGCCACCACGCTTGGCCTGAGCCGCGACCCGCTCCTCGCGGCGTATACCGCGGGGTGTGGTCGTCCCATCCCGCTGGACATCGGACGTTTCGGCCCGGAGGCGTATTTTACCTATGTGGCGGCCTTCGGCGCCTTCACCGAGGTCAGCTACGAGACGCCTCAGGACCAGAAAAACACCTTCGGCTGGCTTGCCTACGCCGCGGAGGCCATGACCCGCCTGCCGAAGCTCACCCACCGACAGTGCCGCATCGAGTACGACGGCGGGATCGTGGAGGGCGACTTCATCTTCTGCGCGGTGACGAACGCCCGGCGTGTCGCGGGCTTCATCCACCTGGATGATAACGCGGGCGTCTCCCTGAGCGACGGACTGTTCGAGGTCGTCCTCATCCGCACGCCGGAATCCGCGCTGCAGGTCGGACCGATCATGTCGGACGTGCTGGCAAACAAATTCACCAGCGAATACGCCATGCTGCTGCACAGCAGGCGCGTGAAGGTCACCTTCCGCGAGCCGACAGCCTGGACCCTGGATGGCGAAGGCGGCGGCACGTACTCCGAGATCGTCTGCGAGAACATCCCCCGGGCGGTCAACATCATCGTGAACGATATGTGACACAATCAAAAACACCCTGAGCGTCCCATCGGATGCCCAGGGTGTTTTCATGTCTCCATCTGTCTGCCGAGAAACCCCGCCACGGTGGTGGCGAGCTTGAGCTCCGTCTCCCCGGGCCGCCGGCCGTCACTCCGCTCGAGAAACAGCACACAGCCGAGGACGTCCCCCTCCGCGAGGATGGGCACCGCGATCACCGCCCCGGGTGAGCTCTCCTGCTCCGTCACGGGCAGATGCTGTCCGCTCTCCGCGCGATAGGCCCGACGGCCCTCCATGACCCCGGCCAGCTCCGGACTGATGTGGCGGTCAATGATCTCCTTGCGGCCGCTGCCGGCGGCGGCGATGACCCCGTCCCGGTCGCACACCGCGGCGGAGAATTCGGCGGTCTTGTGCATGGACTCGCAGATCTGCGCGGCAAAATCGCTCATCTCCCCCATAGGGGAGTATTTTTTGAAAATGACCTCGCCGTCCTTCTCTGTGTAGATCTCCAGCGGGTCGCCGTCACTGATAACATTGGCACGGAAAACCCTATCCCTGTGTTTATCGGACACCTGGACAGCAGTGACTGACCTTTCCGTGCCGGGCTCAAAATTTGCGGCGTCCTCCCCATCTTCTTCCGGGATCGACCCGCATTGGAGCAGGCTCTCGATGTCCGCCTTGAGCTGGATCTCGATGCGGTCCTCGAAGACCTTGATGCGCTGAATAATGAGCTGCAGATCATTCCGGTCGAGGGCGGGTTTAGCGAGAATGTCGTCGAACACTTCCATCGCCGTTTTGGCTGCGCGGTTCACGCGGATGATGGTGTTGCGCTTGTCCACCGTCAGAGATAGCTGGTTTTCGATGCCCTGGATGCGTTCGGCCAGCTCCGCCTCCATCTCGTCGTATGTCTCATTGTTGAGCTCCTCGTTCTCCGGGTGCTTCATGTTGTCCCGGATGCGCTGGCGCTTGGTGGCTTTGAGCTCCTCCCGCAGATCCTCCAACACATCGCTGAGGTTCCCGGCGGCCTGTTCGGTCTCGCTCACATCCTCCTCTTCCCGTGCCAGATCGGCGTTCAGCCGCTCCAGCATGGCGGAGGAGTTAGCCTTTATCATTTGAACGTAATCCTTCAAAAGCTCGTCCAGCGTTTCCACCCGGATGTGATGGCTGGTGCAGGCTTTGAGCCCCCGACGGTGATACGTACCGCAGCGGTAAGCCGGGTGAAGGTCTGCCCGACTCATCGCGAACATGGGGCTGCCGCAGTCCCCGCATTCGAGAAAGCCGGAGTACACATTGTCGTACTTCTTGACGCCCCGGTAATGACTGGTAGAACGCTCCTTCAGGAGGGCTTTTGCCGTGGCAAACGTGCGGTAGTCTATGATGGGCTGGTGATGGTTCTCAAGGATAATATGTTCTTCCACATTCTTTTTGATGTCCGTGCCGTTGATCTTCGTACGCGTATACTTGCTCTGGCGCAGCGTGCCGATGTAAAAGTCATTTGCAAGAATGCCCTGAATAGTTGCGATGCTCCACACCGGCTTTACTTCACGGTTATACGACTTCCCGATAGCCTCCTTGCGCTGCTTCTCCGCCATCCGAGGCGTAGGCACACCCTGATCCGTGAGATGCTCGGCGATACGCTTATACCCCCACCCATCTTCAATATACAACGTGAAGATCAGGCGGACAATATCTGCCTCCTCGGGCACGACCTCAAAGTGATCCTTGTTTACCAGGATGTATCCGTAAGGCGCAGCGCAGAGCCACTTGCCTTCCTCCTGGCGGCGCTGGACCACAGCCTTCACCTTTCGAGAGGCATCCGTCACGGGCATTTCATTCATGAAGAAGTGAAGTTGAATGCGGACCCATTCATCATCGTTCGGAAAGTCGACGTTATCGCCGATGGAGATGATGCGCACCCCGGCATCCCGAAGGTCTTCCAGTTCGACAAGACCGCGGCCGTTCCGACGGGAAAAGCGGGAGAAGTCCTTGATGATAAGGATGTCATACTTGTGGTTCATGAGCCCCTGACGCATCTCCTGATACCCTTCCCGCTGTGCAAAGGTGTAGCCGGACTTATCCCTGTCCTCAAAGAAGGTCAGCGAACTGCCCGGAAAGTGGACCTTGACATAGTCTTCGATGATCGCCTTCTGGTTCTCGATCGAAACGCTCTTCTTGTTCAGTTCGTCATCTACGGAAATGCGGCAATAACCCGCAATATCATATTTTTCTATCAATGTAATACCTTCTTTGCATCTGGTCATTAATAATATTGTATATCAAAACCGAGAAAAAAGCAACACTTATAGGAAACCCGGGGAATCACCATGAGGTGACGCCTCGGGTTGTGGAATGGTCGTTTTCTTTAGCTCAGCTGAGCAGCGGCCGCTTCGCCCTCGGCTTTGACCTCGCGCGCAGCCATGCGGTTGCGGTTTGTGACCAGCAGTGCGCTGGTGAGATCGGCAAGATCCTCGCCGCCGGAGTAGAATACGGCGGGACGAATCTGGTTTGCCTTGCAGATAGCAAACTCGTTCTGCAAGTAGGATTTGACCGCTGGGGTTTCGGCTTCTGTGTGCGTGGTGTAATAGCAGGCAATATGCTTGTCTGGATGAATGTGTTTAATCAAGTTGGACCTCCTTAAGATGGAGTCTGTTCCTATTTTGGACGAATGCATGGCATTTCAATCTTCTTGGAACGACTCTTGGCAAAGGCCCGAGAAACATATCACCTTTGGCCCGAGAAACGGTGGTGAATAGTGTTTCTCGGGTCGTGTGGATAAAGAAAGCGCGAGAGCATGGACAATGAGTCCTTGAATACTCTCGCGCTTTCTCTCTGAATAGGAAAACGACCGTAGGCGCCGATGGTGGGTTCCCCCTCAGTGATCGGAGAGGGACCCATCACGGCAAAGTTACTCTGTGATGTGGCTATAGTTATGTGTATAAACAGAAATTGTGTATACACATAACCTCTATATACACATATTTTATGTGCATACACAAAGCCAAGGGATGTCAGGTGTTCTATGGGACAGGTTCTGCGGAAGAGCCGCCTGATGGTTTTGTCAAATGGTAGCCGTCGATTCTGCAGAACGCTGCTGCGTGATGGAAATCAGCAACTCAATCGTCATAGACTTCTCGGCTACCTGGCTCTCCAGTGCTGCGACCTTCTGCCGGAGTTCAGAGATGATGCCTTCCTGTGCCTTAACAGTGTCAGCGTCGGGCATAGCACGCACTACGTTCCGGAGAGAATCGAGTTCCTCTGAAACTGAAGCGTTCTTTTCGTTTGCGTCGCGCAGCTAAGCTTCCAGCTCCTTCGTACGGGTGATCTTTGCCTTCGTATTTTCCAACTGCTCCTGTAAATCAGTGATAATCCTGTCCTTGCTGTCCAACGTGCGGCTAACCTCCGCTTGAGCGATCTTGCGCTGATTTTAATCTAATATTATAGTCTGGATCATGTTTTTCGTCAACTTTTTTGGCCAAAAACATTTTTGAAAACATTCCATTCGTATAAACCTATGTTTTCAAGAAAGCAAGGAAGCATTCCCCTGCTTGCGCAAGAATAAAAGTGGTCAGAGCCGTCCATTCTGACCACTTTTTATCGTTGGCGGTATTAGCCAATGATCTCCAGCACCTGATCGATCAGGCCCGCTACGACCGCTTCACTCTGCATGGGGAGGATATCCTCGCCCAGTTCGGGATCCACTACACTGACAAGCTCAACGCCGGAAGCGGCGTCACCCGTATAGGTCACGATGACGGTGATCTCGCCCGCGAAGGGGTTGATGGTCTGGAAGGTCACGGTATTCTCCCCGGACTCGCCGGAAAGTTCACCGCTGGCGTTTGTCCCGGCCGCCTCCGGATGCTCCTCCAGATACAGGTCAATGAGCTCCTGCAGCGTATCGGAGGGCTGGGGGAAGTCCACTTCCTTGCCCATGGCGACCATGAGGTTCAGGGGGTTGCCGATCTCCTGATAGTAGTCGATCTGTCCATTTTCATCGAAATGGAAAGTATGGAAGTAGGTGTTGTGATACTCGGCCAGCTCGTTTTTCCCGTTGAGCTGCAGGCCCCAGCCGCTGTTGTGGGCGAAGAAGAAGTTGGGATCGTCCGTGCCCCATATCTCCAGGTCGTCGTTCCAGTGCCACTCCGGGGTCCAGTTGGGCATCTGGAAGCCAGCGGGCATCTCGGGCGAGGCCGCATCCTGTTCCTCGGAGCCTTCGACACCCCAGAAGGGCTGTTCCATGCGGAAATTCGGCGCCAGGAGAGCATCCTGCTCCGGGGAGAACTCCTCAACCTCAAAGTAGAGCTTGACCGATGCACGATTGCGTTCACGGATAGCGAAATTTGAT
>CAYNZM010000108.1:0-5431 GCA_964401725.1 uncultured Oscillospiraceae bacterium | reverse complement strand
TCTCCCGCCTGGGCATCGACCACACCGTCATGTCGAAACGAAAGCTGCGGAAGCTGGTGGAGGAGGGGCACGTCTCCGGCTGGGACGATCCCCGGATGCCCACCCTCTGCGGCCTGCGCCGCCGGGGCTACACCCCCACCGCCGTGCGGACCTTCATCTCCCGCATCGGCGTGTCGAAGGTAAACTCCACCGTGGAATACGGCTTTTTGGAGCACTGCCTCCGCGAGGAGCTGAACCTCCACGCTCCCCGGCGGATGGCGGTCCTGCGTCCCGTGAAGCTCGTAGTGACGAACTACCCCGAGGGCCAGGCAGAAACCTTTGACGTGGAAAACAACAACCTGGATGAGGCCGCCGGGACCCGGCCCGTGCGCTTCTCCCGGGAACTCTTCATCGAAGCCGACGACTTCATGGAGGCACCCGTCAAGAAATATACCCGCCTCTACCCCGGCAACGAGGTCCGGCTCAAGGGCGCGTACATCGTCAAATGCACCGGCTGCGAGAAGGATGCGGACGGAAACGTCACCACCGTCTTCTGCGAGTACGATCCCGCCACCCGCGGCGGCGACACCCCCGACGGACGGAAGGTCCGCGGCACGGTCCACTGGGTGGATGCGGAGAGCTGCGCCGACGCGGAGATCCGCCTGTACGACGACCTCTTCTCCGATCCCGAGCCGGACGCCGCGGAGGATTTTCTGTCCTGCCTGAACCCGGATTCCCTGGAGGTCCTCACGGGCTGCAAGGTGGAGCGGGCTCTCGCCGAGGCCAAAGCCCCGGAGAGCTTCCAGTTCCTGCGCCTCGGCTACTTCGCCGTGGACAGCGTGGATTCCACGCCGGAGCATCTCGTCTTCAACCGCGCCGCCGCCCTGAAGGACAGCTTCAAGCCCAAGGCGTGACCGCATGACATCCCACAAATCCCGGTCTTTTTCGACCGGGGTTTTTGTTGTGATTGACAACGCTTTTTCGGAATATTATAATGTTGTCATCAACATTGAGGAGGAAAACCCCATGAGAAAATCCCTGAGCCTCGCGCTCACCCTGGCGCTGGTCCTGTGCCTGTGCGGTTCCGCCCTGGCCGCCGGCAGCCACAGCGTCACCATCATCAACGGCATGGACGGCTCCGTCTACGACACCTACACCGTGGCGGACGGCGATGATCTCGTCTTCACCATCTCCTGCTCCGCTCCCTGCGACATGGGTCCCATCGCCGCCGGCGACGCCGGCTCCGGCGTGACTACCACGGACGGCAAGATCACCTACTCCAACGTCACCCTGGGCGGCCCGAACCAGTATCCCACCGCCGAGACCGTCACCATCACCGGCATCCAGTCCGACGCGGTCGTCACCATCACCCCGAACCCGGACGAGGTCGATTCCCTCTTCCCCGCCGTGACCGAGGGTGCTGCCGCGGGCGGTGCTTCCGGCGAGGCGTCCGGCGACGCGTCCTCCGACGAACCCTCCGGCGAGGCGTCCTCCGACGAGCCTTACCCGATGTTCGAGGAGTATAAGGAGTACCTTCTCGCCACCCTGCTGCAGGACAGCTTCTGGCAGGGCAGCGAGGCCACCCTCCGGGCGGACCTTGCCGCCGCCGAGACCCCGGACGACGAGAACATCCAGCACTTCACCGGCTCCGGCGAGGTGGATCAGGCTCCCGCGGGCGTGGTCTTCCCCATGACCTATGACGTATGGTACGCCGAGAACTACGGTGCCTCGGGCGAGCCCTCCGGCGAAGCCGATCTCGAACAGGCCTACAAGGAATACCTTCACGAGTGGCTCATCGCGGAGGACGCGGTCAACGACACCATGACCGAGGACATCCGCGAGAACGAATTCATGCCCCTCATCTGGGCCGGCGACTACACCACCTTCCCGGCCGAGATGCTCTGGAACGGCATGCTGGAAAACGGCAGTCCCATGACCTTCGAGGAGTTCGCCGCGGCCCAGAAATGACCGATTCCTTCCAAACGACCGGCGTGACTGTCACGTCGGTCGTTTTTTCTTTCGTTTTCCTCTGGTATTCCGGGGAAAGACCATGTATACTGGAGCCATCCGGACCTCGAAAATAAACGAAGGAGATCACGACCATGAAAACCTTGAAAATATGCCTGGCTCTCCTGCTGGTCCTGGCGATGCTGACCGGGACCGCCGCGCTGGCCGCGCGGATCGATGTTGTGACGACGAAGCCGGAGGAGCCCGCCGAGGAATCGCCTGCCGAAGAATCGCCCGCCGAAGAACCGCCCGCGGCGGAGCCGCTGAGTCCCGAGGCGCAGCAGGCCCTGGACGAGGGCATCGCCTGGTTCTACGGCCATACGGACGAGGGCTTCAACAAGGAGGCCGCTCTTGACGCCCTCCAGCGAGCCGCGGATGCCGGCAGCGGCGAGGCCTGGTATTACATCGGAAGGCTCTGGGAAAATGGCTGCGCCTCCGGGCGCTATGCCGAGGCTATGGCGTGCTACGACCGGGCCATCGAGCTCGGCTTCGCCAAGGGCTACTTCGGCAAGGGCGAGCTTTACCGGGAGGGCCTCGGCGTGGAAAAGGATCCCAACACAGCCTACGACCTCTACACCCAGGCGATCTCGCTCGGCTGCGCCGGGGCGCACGTCGGCTATGGGAACACGCACCGCTTCGGCGACGGCGCGGAAATAAGCGGCATTTCCGCCATTGACCATTACACCGCCGCCCTGGGCTGCGGCGATTATGAGCTCGAAAACCTTGCCCGGTTCGGCATCGCCCGGGTATACGAGGAGGGGCTTCCCGACGTGGAGCAGGATTACGCCCAGGCCTTGGAGTGGTACTCCCTCGGCGCCGACGCCGGCTTCGGCAGCAGCATCAACAACATCGGCGTCATGTACGAGAAGGGCTGGGGTGTGGAGCCGGACTTCGACGCGGCGGGCACCTGGTTCGAGCGCGCCGCCTTCCACGGCGACGCAATGGCGAGCTACAACCTCGCCTGGCGGTATCTGGACGAGACGCTCATGGAGCCGGACGAGGAAACGGCGCTCCAGCTCTTCCAGCATGCCGCGGAGAACGGCTGCACGGACGCGCAGGTCATCCTGGGCGATGTGTTCTACGGCGGGTATCTCGGCATGGAACAGAACTTCGCCCAGGCGATGGATTGGTACCTTATCGCCGTGGAGGCGAACGATCCATCGGCCATGGAATCGATCGGCGAGCTCTACTACTACGGCGACGACTTCGTCGGGGAGGATTACGCCCAGGCGGCGGAGTGGTTCACCCGGGCCGCCGACAACGGCAGCGCCGAGGCCATGGATTATCTCGGCTATATGTACATCTACGGCCAGGGCGTGGACGAGGACTATGCCGCCGCGCTGGACTGGTACGTCCAGGCCCTGCAAAACGCCGACGGCGACGAGCAGCTCGCGGAGACCATCCGCAGCGAACTCGGCATCCTTGTCGACGAGGGCTTCACGACCTGGGACGAGCTCGACGCCATGATCGCCGGTGCCTGATCGTCCGAACAACCGAAAATCGGCCCGGTGCGTTTCTCGCGCACCGGGCCGGTCCTTTTTCGGGCGGTTCACCACCACTTTTTCTTTTTCATGTAGATCACCATGAACGCCACCACCGCGGCGCAGAGAAGCACCACCGCGGGGATGCCGTACTGCCATTTCAGCATGGGCATGTTCACAAAGTTCATGCCGAACCAGCCCGTGATGAGGGTCAGCGGCATGAAGATGGAGCTGATGACCGTCAGCACCTTCATGGTGTTGTTGAGGTTCACGTCCAGCATGGACTGATACGCCTCCCGGATCTGGAAGACGTTGTCCGCCAGCATCGTCACGTTCTGCATGAGCCGCTCGGATTTATCCCGGAAGATGCGAAAATACAGAAGGTTGTCATTCAAAAACAGATCGTTTTCGTTGTTGATAAGCTCCTGGCCGATGTCCATGAACTGGACATAGTAGTTGCGCAGGACGAGAAGGTCGGTCTTGTACCCCAGGAGAGCGCGGTTGAAGTCGTCGTCCACCTCGCCCTCAAAGATGCCCTCCTCCAGCTTGTGGATCTGGAACTCCAGGTCCTCCAGGACCCGGTTGTCCCGGGCGACAATGCTGTCGAGGAAGGCGTACACGAGGCGCTCCAGGGTCATGGTCGCGGCGGGATAGCGGCTGAGCGCGGCTTTGAAGTTCCGCTCGGTGCTCATGTCCCGGTCGTACACATCCACCACAAGGAAGAGGTTTTTCTTGATGTACATCGCGACGCAGTCCTCGTCCGCCTGGGGGTGGCTCGCGTCGGTGACGGTGACGGTACTGAAGTTATAGTCCTCATACACCGCGATGCTGGAGCGGAAGTAGCGCCGCTCCTCCTGGCACTGGTCCACGGTGGACTTGGAAAAGCCGAAGCGCCGATAGCAGTCCTTGAGGCGGGAGAGGGTGATGTACCCCGCCGTGATGCGCTCGGGGTCGATGTTTTTCTCATCGATCTGCTTCATGCCGCCGGGTCCGAATTCGTAGAACATACCAACACCCTCACAATCAACAATTATCCAAACGCCGAGGGAGTTTTCTTCCGGGCGACGGCGGTTCGCCGCAGACAGTACCGTGAGTACGGCAAGGCGGGACGGCGCGGCCCGGGAGGAAAAGACCCGGCGTCAGGCTTTGTGCCATTTCACGCCCTGGGGCGTATCTTCCAGGATGATTCCCTCCGCCTTCAGCTCGTCGCGGATGCGGTCCGCCTCGGCCCAGTTTTTCGCCTTGCGGGCGGCTTGACGGGCGGCGATCTTTTCCTCGATCTCCGCGTCCAGGTCCTTCTCCGCGCCGAAGGGAATGCCCAGCACCCCGCAGAGCTCCAGGAAGATGTCCCGGCAGGCGGCGGCGAGGGCCTTGGTCGGGTCGGCGGCGGGGGACACGGCGGCGTTTATCTCGCGCGTCAGCTCAAAGATGACGGAGACGCCGTCCGCGGTGTTGAAATCGTCGTCCATGACCTCGATGAAGCGGTCCCGGTACTTGCCGAGGCCCTCGGCAAAGGCGGCGTCCGCCTCGGAGAGTCCTCCGTCCCGGCCGTTTTCGGCGAAGAAATCGAGATTTTCCTTCGCGGTGCGCAGGCGGTCAAGAGCGCTGCCCGCCTGCTCCAGAATCTCCGTGGAGTAGTTCAGCGGGGAGCGGTAATGGCTCATCAGCATGAAAAGGCGGATGCAGTCATACCCGTAGACCGCCGCGGCCTCGCGCACGGTGAAGAAGTTGCCGAGGGATTTGGACATCTTTTTGTTATCAACGTTGATAAAGCCGTTGTGCAGCCAGTAGTTGACGAATTTGACGCCGTTGGCCGCCTCGGACTGGGCGATCTCGTTTTCATGGTGCGGGAAGGCGAGGTCCATGCCGCCGGCGTGGATATCGATGGGGCGGTCCAGCTCATCGGCCCTACTCATATTGTCAAAGAATGCCACCTCTCCCCCCGGGATCAGCTTGATTCCGTA
>CAYNZM010000107.1:0-5457 GCA_964401725.1 uncultured Oscillospiraceae bacterium | reverse complement strand
GCATGTTCGCCGCGCTGGACATCATTTGATCGGAGGAGACACGATGTTAGTTTCTGCGGAGCGTGATTTTATCCTCGGCGTTCAAAAAACAGAAGCAGGCAAGCGGGAGGCTGCACGAGCTGAGTTTCGGGACGCATTCGCCCAGTGGCGGAAGCTGTTTTCTCAAATCGGAAATTGAGCGGCTCACAACCATTGGGAGAAAGATCACAGCCCCATGCTCATAACGATCGAGCATGGGGCTGTATAGCTAGGTCGGGTTTAGAAGTCCTCGCCGGATAGGAGCTGGTTTACGACCGTGCGGATGCGTTCCGCCAGCCCTCCGGTCCTCACCATCGGCGGCTCTGGCGGCATCATCCGATTCTGCGCCAGATGCCTGGCCAGCTCCTGCGCCTCTCTGTTCATGATGCGTCCTCCCGTGATTTGACGAGTCAAATATATCATTTTAGGTAATGATACGTCAATACAGGCGAAAAATTGAATGCATAAAACGAGGCAGAAACTGGTGCATAAAAATCATATTCGTTTCTTGATGATATATCTGTGTGAATGTTAGCATAGTACCAGATAGTGATGTCGAATCAATTCTTTTGTTTGGAGGTATCAAGATGAAACGCTCGATCGCTTTTATCCTCGCGCTGATGATGGTCATAACGCTTGTCTTGACCGGCTGCGGCGGCAGTTCTGCGGATCAGCCCGCGGCGTCCGCAGCGGAAAACAATGGGGCTGCTCCCGCGGCTGAGAACGCTCCTGCAGCGGAGACCGCGGCAACAGAGCCTGGTGAGCCCGCCTATGGAGGAGACGCAGCCTTTTATTACAGTGACTTCAACGACGCAGACTGACGCACGCGCCTGTACGGCTACTTCGATGCCAACTACTCCGCTTCTGCTGAACCTGCGGATACTTCGGAAGAGCCCTCCGCGGAGGACACGCACGATTATATCGAGGTTCTTGACGACTTCACGGTCGTTTTCCACATGGCAACGCCTTCCGAGGTTTCTCTGTCCGAGTTCATCATTGCGCAGGTGAACATCACCGGCCCCGAGTGGGATACCCTCACCGATGATCAGAAGCTCGACTGGCACTACGCCTGCGGCACCGGCCCGTATATCCTGACTGAGTACGTCGCTGACAACCACTATACCTTTGCGAAGAACGAGAACTATTACGATTACGATGAGCGATATCCCGAGAATAAGCTCCCGTACCTTGACACCATCAAATATGAGGGGGAATCGACGTGCCTGAAATGCAGAAATTCTATCCCGGCGAATATCTCGACTGGGAGATCGATTTGGCGCGGGAGCGCCTGGATATCGCCTCCGGCAAGCGCCAGCCGCCCCCGCCGCCCGGGGACCAGCCTCCATCCGCCCGCCGGCCCAGAGAGCCATCCGGATGCCGGAACCGTCCCGGCCGGAGGAGGTGATGTCATGGGCCTTGGTTCGGTCGAAGCCATGGGACCAGGCCAGATTGCGTACGGTATCGCACAGATCCAGCCGCACATCCGGGCAAAAAACAACAGCCCCTGTCGGTGCGATCTTTTTGCCCGGCGGCACACGACCCGTGAAGGAGCCGTGTGCCGCCGACTATTATGCTTTGGTCTATGATTCGATATGTTATTTCAGATAGGATGCGGTCAGATATCCGTCCGCACGGATGCCGCTGGAGATATCCACACCGTTAGCCTGTGCGAAGTTGATCGTCTTCTCATACAGAGGAACGATCTTTCCGATAGGCCGTATTCTGCCGGACTGCGGCCAAGATTCCCAGCGGGATACCAATGAGCGTGGAGAGGATCGCTGCGGATACCAACCCTTTTGTGATCGTTGTGGACGACCTCTGGGTTGGGAACAGTTCTCCAAGGAGGCGAATGAGATATGCCCGGAACCCCTGCATTAACAGAAGCAACTTATTATATCCTGCTGTCACTACACAAGCCACGACATGGATACGGGATCATGCAGCAGACAGCGGAATTGTCCGGCGGGCGGGTACGGCTTGCAGCCGGAACGCTGTACGGTGCGCTGAACACACTTTGCGATAAGGGCTGGATTGTCTTGAAACCCATGGATGTAGACAGCCGCCGGAAAGAATACCTGCTGACAGATAAAGGAAAAGGAAATCTGATCAATGAGGTCAAGCGCCTAAAGGAACTGGCGCGGAACGGTGAAATGATTCTTGGGGGGAACCTGTGAGATGGAAAGAAAAACAGTCACGAAATGGTTCTGGGTTTGGCAGTTTGAAAATGAAGAAAAATGGCTGAACGAAACGGCTTCCAACGGATGGGTATTGGAATCTGTCGGATTCTGCAGGTATACTTTTGTCAGGTGCGAATCCGGTTCCTACACTGTCCGGACAGAAATGCATCCTTATGACGACCAGTATGCAAAATTCATGGAAGAAACCGGCGAAGAATATGTCGGCAGGGTGCTGCCCGCCATCGGGGGTGTCAACCTGCTGATCGGACTGGCCAACTCATTCAATCCCGTTGCCCGCATCGGCTGGGTAAACCTGCTGGCGGCCACGCTTCTGATGTACGGCCTGGGGCGGATTCACGGCAAAAAGGAAGCGCTGGAAAAAGAACGCGAACTGCACGAATGACAAGCAAAGGAGAAAAAGCCATGAACAACAAGACAGTGACTCTTATATTAAACACTGTCGGTGCCGGACTTGGTCTGGCTGGACTGATTCTTATCCTGCTTTCCATTTTCACGGAGAAGGACACCCTAAAATGGGGCATGTTCTGCGTAGCATTAGGAAGCATCCTGGTCTTCATTCGGACGTTGCGGGGAAAATGCATCGCAAACGGTATGCCTCCTCGTGTATTCAATGCCCCGTAAAACCGGAAGTTATACTAATCCTCGACTGACATTCACGTCGGGGAAATCACTGCCATACTTCGGTGTCAGCTTTCAATACCGACTAGCGTGACGCCGAGAATATTGCAAAGTGTCTGGCTAACCGGACATACAGCCCGGTTCACATCCCCACCAGAGAGGATCGGGTACAAATCAGAAAAGCTCAAAAAGCGCCAGGCGGGTAATTCACCGGCTGCCATCCACTATGCAGATCGAGCCAATGAACGCCTCAAGGTCTGAGCTATCTGCGTTGATACTATGTCGGCACAGCTTACCGCTGGGATCCACGCGATTGGATGGCAGAGCTCGCGGCGGACCATTAGCCTGTCGGTATCCAATCCGCGTATAACCGTTTGGCCAATGCCGGGATCTGTTCTATCCAAAGCTCCTTCCATATGCTCTCAGCTTGCACAAATCTTACCCTGTGATTTCTTGCAACTTGACCGTTGACTTGGGGTCACTGCATAACAGTATCAGAGGCCCCGGGCACGCTTCAGCGGGCGGATGTCCTGCCCGACGAAGGGAAGCTCCTGATAGTCCCCGTTCAGCCGGGAGGCGATGGCGGGGGTGTAGCGGCGTTCCAGCTCGTCCCGGGAGAGATTCGTGCTGATAACGGTCCGCTTCCCGGCCAGGAGCCGGGCGTTGAGAAGGGTATACAAGGCGCTTTTCGTAAATTCCGTGGTCATCTCCGTGCCGAGGTCGTCCAAAATCAGCAGGCCGCACCCCGTTAGGCGGCGGATGGCGTCCTCCGCGGCGGGCTTATCCCGGAATTTCTGGTCCTCATAGGCAGTCATGGCTGCGACGGTGGTCTCGTACACCACGGAAAAGCCCTGGGCCGACACCACCCGGGCGATACAGGCGGAGAGGAAGGTCTTGCCGAGGCCGGTACCGCCACGAAGCAGCAGGTCCGGTGACCCGGGGCCGAAATTCTCGGCGTAGTCCCGGCAAAAGCCGCAGATGTCCGCCATCTGCTGCCGGGGCGTGAGGCCGGTCTTGGGGTTCACCGGGGCATCCGGGTAGTAGGTCAGGTCGAAGGTCTCAAAGCGCTCGTCCCCCAGGTTCAGCAGGACCGAAAGCTCCTCGGCGCGGCGCTTGTCATACAGCGTTTTGAGACAGTCGCACATCCGCCCGTCGGCATAGCCCGTGTCCCGGCAGCGAGGACAGTCCCACGCTCCGTCCAGCCAGTCCATGGGAAGGCCGTTTTCCGCGAGAAGCTCCGCCCGGCGGCTCTGGAGCTCCAGGCTCTCGGCGCGGATGTCGGCCAGGGACCGTCCGCTTCCGGCGGCGGCGCGGGCTGTCTCTCCCACGAGGGCGGCAAGCTCTCCGTCGATCCGGCGCAGCTCCGGGATGCGGGCATAGGCGTCGCGGCGGCGGCGGGCATCCTCCGCCTCGCTCCGGCGGCGGATGGCCTCTTTCTCTTCTCTTGCCAGGGCCAAAAGACGTCCGTCCATCGATTACCCTCCTTTGCCGCCCAGCTTCTGCCGCAGGCGGCGGATCTGGTCCATGGCTGCGGCGTCGTCCCGTTCCGGGGCGGCGGCAGCCGGTTTGCCGGAGCGCTCCGGCTTTCCGTCCCCGTCCTCGATCTCCTCCGGGGTATGGAGCTTTTTCTCATGCCAGCTCCGCAGGATCGCGTCGGCATATTTCCATTTCATTCCGCCCGTGCGGGTCATGGTCCGGTCCGCGGCGAGGGCGATGCTCTCCGGCGGGAAGCCCAGGTCGAGCCAGGCGTCGAGGTACCCCCGCTCGGTTTTCGTCAGTTCCCTCTCCCCGACGCCCAGGACGGGCTTGAGCTGCCCATAGACCGAGCGCCGGCGTTCCCTCTCCCGCAGGTGTTCCTCCGCCAGTTCGTAGGTCATGAGCTCCCGGTCGAACCACTCCCGGGCAATCTTATAGACAAAGGCCATGCCCACGGTCCGGCCGGGGCCGTAGAGACGGCGGTTTTCGTCCTTGCAGTACTGGACGAGAAGCAGAATCACATCCGCCGGGAGGGCCAGCTCGTCATAGATGGCGAAGAGCTTCTCGAGGTCCGGGCGGGAAAGGTTCCGGCCCAGGGAGTTCTGGGTCTCCTGCACCAGCGCGCGGAACTGGGGGTCCTCGGTGCTGCGGCGGGCGATTTCGCGGATCTCGTAGGCCGGGGCTTCCTCCGCCGGGGCGAGGGGCGTTTTTCCTCCCGCGGCGGCGTCTGTGAGAAGGCCGAGAGAGCGGAGCTTGTCCGCCGCCATGGCCATATCCCGGTCAGAGCGGCCAAGCTGCTTTGCCGCCCGGGCCAGGTCCAGCTCCCCGCCGACCCGCAGGAGGTAGATGTACAGCAGAGCGGCGTCTCCGTCGCCGGAGGCCAGCAGCGTATCCGCATCGTTCGCGGGAACGATCATCGCCGCGAGGCTGTTTTTCAGTTTTGCGTCCGCCATGGTCCGTCCCGTTCGCTTTCGTAAAGATTTCTTGCAGACCTTGATTATAGCATTTTCGCCGGATCGTTACAAGGGCGGAATTGGACATCCCGCCGGAAAAACCAAGGATCGTGTTTCCAAGGGGATTTCCCCTTGTTTTATCCCATCTTTGACAGCAAAGACGCCAACGAGAGCCAGCAATCCCGGTGGAATCA
>CAYNZM010000106.1:0-5691 GCA_964401725.1 uncultured Oscillospiraceae bacterium | reverse complement strand
CGATCAGCTCCCGCAGCCGGGGCAGCAGAGCAAAATAGGTCGCGAGGGCCAGCAGGTCCCGGCCGTTTGCCGTGCCGTACACGCATCGCCCGATGAGGCGCTGGAGGTCCCCGATGTCGTGGAGGGTGCGGATGAGTTCCGCCCGGGTGACCGAGGCGTTCACCAGCTCCCCCACGGCGGAAAGACGCCGGCGGATGGCGGCGGGATTCAGCAGGGGACGCTCCACCCAGGAACGCAGGAGACGCCCGCCCATGGGGGTCTTGGTCCGGTCCAGGACCCAGAGGAGGCTTCCCCGCTTTTCGCCGGTGCGGAGGTTTTCCGTCAGCTCCAGGTTCCGCCGGGCGGTGTAGTCCAGCTCCATGTATCGTCCGTCCCCGAAGCGGTCCAGGGTGCGGATATGGGAGATGTCGAATTTCTGTGTTTCGATGATATACCCCAGCAGAGCCCCGGCGGCAAGGGTGTCTCCGGGACCGACGCGCTCGCCGAAGCGCTCCCAGACGAGGCTCTCGCATTCCTCCGGGTCGAAGCGGGACACGCCGTCCTCCGGCAGGATGTCCAGCCGCCGCAGGAAGGCGGAAAGCTCCGGGTCTTTCATGGCCCCGGCGGACAGGACCGCCTCCTTCGGGGCAAAACGCCCGATCTCGTTCATGAGATGGGCCGCGCCGTCCGACGAGAAGGACGCCGCGCAGAATTCCCCTGTGGAGATGTCGCAGAAGGCCGCGGCGGAGGCGTCCCCCTCCAGCCACAGAGCGCAGAGATAGTTGGAGCGGCCCTCCTCCAGCATGGAGCTCTCCGTCACGGTGCCGGGGGTTATGACCCGGATGACGCCCCGCTCCACGATGCCCTGGGCGGCGGCGGGGTCTTCGAGCTGCTCGCAGATGGCGACCTTGTATCCCTTGGCGATGAGCCGTCCGATATACGCCTCGCTGGAATGGAACGGCACGCCGCACATGGGTGTCTGCTCCTCGGCTGGCTTGCCCCGGTCCCGGGTGGTCAGAGCCAGGTCCAGCTCTTTGGACGCCACCCGGGCGTCGTCGTCGAACATCTCGTAGAAATCCCCCAGCCGGAAAAACAGCAGGCAGTCGGGAAATTCCGTTTTGATGTCGTAATATTGCTTTTTCATGGGCGTCATCTCGGCCATGATTTGTCCTTCTTTCTATTCATGGGGTTGCACACGAGCCGCTGTCGGCGGAGGGGCTATACCGTCCTTCCAAACAGGGCCCAGGTGGAGGAATCCGTGATCTCAGCGTCGGTGAACCGGCCTACCAGGGCTGGGTCGCCGGCGAGATGGACGAGGCGGCCTCCCTTGGTCCGGGCGGAGAGGTTCCGCTCCGGGTCGTTCGTCACGCCGTCCACCAGAACGCGGCAGGTCTTTCCGACGTATTCCGCGTGCTTTTCCGCGCTGATGCGGTTCGCGCTCGCAAGGAGCCGGTCGAACCAGACCTGCTTCTCCGCCCGGGAAACCGGGTCCGGCATGGCGGCCGCCGGGGTGCCGGTGCGGGGGGAGTAGATGAAGGTGAACATGGCGTCGTAGCGCACCTGCTCCACGAGAGACAGCGTCTCCTCGAACTCCGCCTCCGTCTCCCCGGGAAAGCCCACGATGATGTCCGTCGTCAGCACGAGGTCCGGCATGTAGCTCCGGGCCATGGCCACGGTGTCCAGGTATTTTTCCCGGTCGTAGTGCCGGTTCATGGCCTTCAGAACGCGGCTGGACCCGGACTGGGCCGGCAGGTGGATGTGGCGGGCGCATTTTTCCGTCTCCGCCATGGCGCGGAAGAGTTTTTCCGTGGCGTCCTTCGGATGGCTCGTCATGAACCGCAGGACGAAATCCCCGGGCACGTCCCCCACCCGGCGAAGAAGCTCCGGGAAGTCCACGCCGTCTCCGAGACCCTTACCATAGCTGTTCACGTTCTGGCCCAGGAGTGTGATGTCCTTGTAGCCCGCGGCGGCGATGCTCCTCGCCTCCGCCAGCACATCCTCCGGACGGCGGCTGCGCTCCCGGCCCCGGACATGGGGCACGATGCAGTAGGTGCAGAAGTTGTCGCAGCCGTTCATGATGGAGAGCCAGGCCTTGATGCCGTTATCCCGATGGCGGGGAAGCCCCTCGGCAACGACGCCGCTGGATGGCTCCGCGGCGATGAGACGGCGCTTGCTGCCCCGGCGGTTTTCCCGGCGCTCCATGGTCTGCCACAGAAGCTCCGGGAAGCGCCAGACCTCGTGGGGTCCGAAGGCCAGGTCCACCACCCGGAAGGACTCCCGGATGCGGTCCTTCACCGTTTCCTGCTGGACCATGCAGCCGCCGACGGCGACGATGAGGTCCGGGTTTTTCGCCTTTCGGTGGTTCAGGGCCCCGACGTTTCCGAAGACGCGCAGCTCCGCATGCTCCCGGACGGCGCAGGTGTTCACGGCGATGAGGTCCGCCTGGGCCTGGTCCGTGGTCAGACCGTAACCGCAGTCCATGAGCCAGCCGCGAAGGATCTCGGAGTCGGATTCGTTCTGCTGGCAGCCGTAAGTCTCCACCATGGCAAAATGCGGCCGGTCCGCGATGCGGTCGCGTATTTTCGCGCAGAAGCCCCGCTGCTGTTCCCGCTGGGCCTCGGTGATCTCGATTCTCTCGTACATGGCGTCCTCGCTGGCGTTTTTTCAGATACCTTAATATACCATCAAACTCACCGAGAATCAATATGCCGCCTCGCCTGGGAGAGGCAGCAACGTTTTTTGCCGTGAAGTATGTAGACCGGCGGGATGCCGGTCAGATGGGCTCCTCGTCCGCCTCGTCCCGAGCGCGGAAGAGAAGAGACACGCACCACAGCGCCG
This sequence comes from uncultured Oscillospiraceae bacterium, assembly GCA_964401725.1. Classification (GTDB taxonomy): domain Bacteria; phylum Bacillota; class Clostridia; order Oscillospirales; family Oscillospiraceae; genus CAJOIG01. The sequence goes on along the minus strand of CAYNZM010000106.1, from coordinate 2,874 downwards.
CCAGCGCCACGAGCGTATACACAACGCGGGAGACCGTAGCGGTCTGGCCGCCGAACAGTCCCGCCACGAGATCGTAGCGGAACAGGCCGATGCTGCCCCAATTCAGCCCGCCGATGATGGCAAGCACAAGGGCGATCCTGTCTATGACCATAAAACAAACTCCTTTTCGGATGGTTTCGCGGATAGTTTGCGTCGGCCGCAAAAAAATATGCGCAAAGCGTCGGCTCCGCGCATAGTTTGGGATATTTTGTTTTATGCGCCGTTTTTTTCCGGCGTGAGCTGCACGAACACCACCGCCGCGAACACCAGCCCGCAGCCGAGAAGCTCCCACCCGGACAGAACCGATCCCGGCTGCAGCGCATACCCCGCCAGCACCGAAAACACGCTCTCAAGGCTCAGCAGCAGCGACGCCACCGCGGGATGCACCCCCTTCTGCGCCACCACCTGCAGAGTGTACGCCACACCGCAGCTCATGACGCCGGAATAGGTGATGGCCGGCCAGCAGGAGAGGATGGCCGGCAGGCTCGGATGCTCGAAGATAAACATGCACGGCAGGCTCAGAAGCCCGCACACGAGAAACTGCACGCAGCTGATCCGCACACCGTCCGCCAGGGGGGAATACTTGTCGATGCAGAGGATGTGCACCGAGAACATGATGGCGCACAAAAGCAGCAGCAGATCGCTCAGACCCAGCTCCAGGCCAAGGCCCGACGAGAGGCCGTCCATGAGGGACAGCAGGAAAAATCCCGCCAGCGCCGCCAGCGCCGCCGCCCAGATGCGCCAGGAGGATTTTTTCCCAAGGATGCGGTACAGGATCGGCACGATGACGGTGTAGCAGGCGGTGATGAACCCCGCCTTGCCCACGTTCGTGGCCGGGTCCTGCAGGGCGATGCCGAACTGCTGCAGATTCGACGCCACGAACAGCGCCGTTCCGCAAACGCAGCCCCCCACGAGGACATCCCGCCGGGAACCGATGCGAAACTCCCCGTCCCGGGCACGGAATCTGTCCAGCAGGGGGATCACGGGCAGGAGGACGACGCCGCCCAAAAGGCAGCGGATGCCGTTGTAGGTAAAAGGCTCCACATAGGCCATGCCCGCCTTCTGGGGCACGAAGGAAATGCCCCACACCACCGCCGCGAGCAGCAGCAGAAGGGAGCTTCGCGCGGATGCTTTCGTCACGATCTCATACCTCTCCGAACCATTCTCGACGCAAATCATACCACAAAAGCTGTGCGCTTACCACAAAAAGCACCGAAAAATCGTCCGGGTTTGTTTGACATTCCCGATGTGAACCATTATAATAAAGCAGATATTACATTCAGAAAGGATTGATTCCCATGGCCCAGAATAAAGTTATGACCGTGGAGGAAGCGATCTCCAAGTATTGCTTCTCCGGCATGACGGTCCTGCTGCCCGGCTTCGTCAACGTCGGCGTGTCTGAGGTCCTCATCGAAGGCCTCATCGCCGCCGGAGTCAAGGACATCAGCGTCATCTCCAACAACACCTCCGTTCCCCATCGCGGCATCGGCAAGCTCGTCGACGCCAACGTCATCAAGGCGATCACCTGCTCCCACATCGGCAACAACAAGGTCACCGTCCAGAAGGTCGTTGACGGCGAGATCAACCTCACCTTCGTGCCCCAGGGTTCTCTCTGCGAGAAGGTCCGCGCCGGCGGCGCCGGCATCGGCGGCATCCTGACCCCCACCGGCCTCTACACCCCCATGATGGACGGCAAGCAGGTTGTTGAGTGGGACGAGGAGCAGGGCAAGTTCGTCTTCCTCGAAGGCGAGATCGTTCCCGACGCCTCCAAGAAGCGCTTCATCCTGGAGCTGCCTCTCCACGGCGACGTGTGCTTTGTCCACGCCTACAAGGCCGACAAGATGGGCAACGTCGTGTATCGCCGCACCTCCCGCAACTTCAACGAGGCTTTCGCCACCGCCGCCGACCACGTCATCGTCGAGGCGGAGCAGATCGTCGAGATCGGCGAGCTCGATCCGGACGAGATCATGACCCCGGGCTTTGTGGTCGATGCCGTTGTGCAGGGCCGCACCCTGACCGAAGCGTAAGGAGGGTAACGAACATGAATGCTATGGAACTCAAAGGCAAGGACCTCATCGCCTACCGCACCGCTCGCCTCTTCCAGGACGGCGACGTCGTGAACCTGGGCATCGGCATGCCCACCAAATGTCTCGACTACCTCCCCGAGGGCGTGGACGTCTGGGTCGACTCCGAGAACGGCGTCGTCGGCCTGACCGGCGCTCCCAAGGAAGGCGAGGAGTGCGATCCCAACGTCGTTGACGCCGGCGGCAAGGCCTCCATGCTCCGCGTGGGCGGCGCCTGCTTCGACAGCTTCCGCTCCTTCGGCTTCATCCGCGGCGGGCACATCGACTGCACCGTCCTCGGCGCTTACGAAGTCGACGCGGAGGGCAACCTCGCCAACTGGATGATTCCCGGCCAGACCGCGGCCGGCATGGGCGGCGCGATGGACCTCGTGACCGGCTCCAAGATCACCGTCGTCATGACCACCCAGACCGACAAGGCCGGCAACCCCAAGATCGTGCAGAAGACCGGCATGCCCCTCACCGGCTATCACTGCATCGACTACATCGTCACCGAGATGGGCTGCTTCCACGTCATCCCCGAGGGCCTGAAGCTCTTTGAGGTCGCCCCCGGCGTCACCCCCGAGGAAGTCCAGGCCAAGACCGGCGCCAAGCTCATCTTCGCGGAGAACATGGGCTGCATGGTCAAGGAGTGATCCTTCCAACAACCGCATATCCCAATCGGCGGAGTCTTCGGACCCCGCCGATTTTCGCTCCGACGCACGGCGACAGCATTTACTTTTAGGGAAGGATGTTGTATTATGTCAACCATGAG
>CAYNZM010000105.1:0-5909 GCA_964401725.1 uncultured Oscillospiraceae bacterium | reverse complement strand
GCCCGCCGCGAGAACATCGAAAACTACGTCAAGCGCCTCCAGAAGTTGGAGGAGGTCTCCATGTCCTTCCCGGGCATCGACTCCTGCTACGCCATCCAGGCCGGCCGCGAGATCCGCGTCATGGTGAAGCCCGAGCAGGTCTCCGAGGACAAGATGACCCTCCTGGCCCGCGACATCGCGAAGAAGATCGAGGAAGAGCTCACATATCCCGGTCAGATCAAGGTCCACGTCATCCGCGAGACCAAGGCCGTGGAGTACGCGAAATAATCTCTCCTTCAAACACCAAATCCACCCCCAAGGCTGAACGCCTCGAGGGTGGATTTTTTGGGAGGTCGAACAAAGCGCCTGTCTTCGTTACCGGGCTGAAAGCCCCGGATCCTCCGCCATTTCGTGCGATGGCAACGTTCTTTTGGATGCTTTTCTTTCAAGAAAAGTCTCTCAGTAGCCGACGATGGATGCGCCGCCGTCGATGACGAGGACCTGGCCCGTGGTGTTCCCGGAGAAGTCCGAGCACAGGAAGGCCGCCGCCGCGGCGATCTCCTCCGGCGTGTTCATCACGCGCCCGGTGGGGACGAAGTTTGTCACGGGAGGCGGGTTGCCGCCGGGACCCTCGTGGGCCGAGACGACGCCGGTGTTCATGCTGGCAGTGCCGCCGGGAGCGATGGCGTTCACCCGGACGCCCAGGCGTCCCCACTCGGACGCGGCCTGGAGCGTAACGGCGACCACCGCGCCCTTGCTGGCGCTGTAGGCCGCGGAGCACATGGGCGGCACCATGCCCCGGATGCCCGCCATGGAGGCGATGTTCAGGATCGCGCCGCCGTGCTGGGCCATGCTCTGCTTTATGACCTGCTGCATCATAAAGAACACGCCGCGGGCATTGGTGTTCAGTACCCGGTCCCAGGCCGCGGGCTCCAGCTCCAGGCCCGGTCCGCCGGTCATGACCCCCGCCGCCTGCACGAGAACGGCGATCTCCCCCAGGTCCGCGCGGATGCGCTCCACCACGACGGGGATGGCGTCCGGGTCCGCCACGTCCAGGGCGTAGGGATGGACGTTCGGGACCCCCTCCGCTTTCAGCATGTCGGCGGCCTTCGCGATCTTTTCGGGGTTGCGTCCCACCATGGCGACGGAAGCGCCGCTCTCCGCCAGGAGCTTCGCGCAGGCGTAGCCGATGCCGCTGCCCGCGCCGGTGACTACGGCAACCTTGCCGGTGTAGTCGATGTTCATGAGCGATCTCCTTTGTCGATGATTTCACGACACCAGCATACCACAGATTTCCGCCGGGTTCAAGACAAAGCCACGTCCAGGGACATCATGACCGTAAATCCCACGGCAAACCAAAGGGCTCCGAGGTTTGAGTGTTCCCCCTCGCTGGCTTCCGGGATGAGCTCCTCCACGACGACGTACAGCATCGCTCCGGCGGCAAAGCTCAAAAGCACCGGCAGCGCCGGGGTCAACAGCTTCGACATGAGCAGAACCATTACCGCTCCCACCGGCTCCACCGCCCCGGACAGGACCCCCATCCAGAAAGCTCTGCCCGTCCGCATGCCCTCCGCCCGCAGGGGCAGGGAGATGATCGCTCCCTCCGGGAAGTTCTGGATGGCGATGCCGAGGGCGAGGATCATCGCCCCGGGAAGGGTCACGCTCCCGTCCCCTGCCAGGACCCCGGCGTACACGACGCCCACCGCCATGCCCTCCGGGAGATTGTGCAGCACCACCGCCAGCACCAGCATCGCCGTGCGGGACAGGCGGGACGGCGGTCCCTCCGCTTTCTCGCTGTAGAGGTGCAGATGGGGGATGATGTGATCGAGCGCCAAAAGAAACAGGATGCCGATCCACAGTCCCGCCGCCGCCGGCACGAAGGCCCAGCGTCCCATCCCGGCCGACTGCTCCATCGCCGGGATGAGCAGGCTCCACACCGACGCCGCCGTCATCACCCCCGCGGCAAAGCCCGTCAGCCGCCGCTGCAGGTCCCGCCGCAGCTTGCTCCGCAGAAAAAACACGCACGCCGCGCCCAGCGCCGTACCGAGAAAGGGGATGCTGATCCCCTGGATCACCTTCCAGATCATACGAATGCCCTCCTTTCCGTTCTATTTTCACCTTATGGTTAGTATACCCTAACTTGTGAAGGAGTCATTATACCCGATGGGAAGGCCCTTGTCAAGACCCGGTCCGGCATGGTACAATTTGATAAACTATGGTTTTGATAGGATTTTATTGCCATGCAGGATCAATTTTCCCGGACCCGGCGGCTTCTGGGACCGGAGGCCATGGACCGTCTTGCGGCGGCCCGGGTGGCGGTGTTCGGCCTTGGCGGCGTCGGCGGCTATGTTGTCGAGGCTCTGGCCCGGTCCGGCGTCGGCGCGCTGGACCTCATCGACAGCGATACCGTGAGCCTCACGAATTTGAACCGCCAGATCCTCGCCGCCCACGCCACCATCGGAATGCGAAAGACCGATGCTGCCCGGGAGCGGGTTTTGTCCATCAATCCCGCCTGCGTCGTGCGGACCCATGACGTTTTTTTCCTGCCCGAGACGGCGGATGCCTTTGATTTTTCCCGGTACGACTACATCGCGGACGCGGTGGACACCGTCACGGCAAAGCTCGAGCTCGTTCTGCGGGCGCGGGCGGCGGGGGTGCCGATCATCAGCGCCATGGGCACCGGGAACAAGCTGGACCCCTCCCGGCTGGAGATTGCGGACATTGGGGATACCTCCGTCTGCCCTCTGGCCCGGGTCATGCGCCGGGAACTGAAAAAACGCGGGATAGCGCACCTGAAAGTGGTCTATTCCAGGGAACCGCCCCGGACGCCTCTGCCCGACGGGGAAGAAGCCGATATTCGCCGGGCCGTTCCCGGCAGCACCGCGTTCGTTCCCCCCGCGGCGGGACTGCTCATGGCGTCCGAGATCGTTCGGGATATTATTCTTTGAGCAAGGAGGGTTCGTTATGCCCGCATTGTCCCGGCGCACCGCCGATTTCACCGACTCTGTCATCCGCCGCATGACCCGCGTCTCCAACCAATACGGCGCGGTCAATCTCTCCCAGGGCTTCCCGGATTTCGAGCCGCCCCGGGCCATTCTGGACCGGCTAGCGGAGGTCACCCGGGAGGATTTCCACCAGTATTCGATTACCTGGGGAGCTCAGAACCTCCGGGAGGCCCTCGCGGAAAAGCAGTCGCCCCGCATGGGCCGGACCATCGACCCCAAGGGGGAGATCGTTATTACCTGCGGCAGCACCGAGGCCATGATGGCGGCGATGCTGAGCGTGGTGAACCCCGGGGATAGGGTCGCGGTGTTCTCTCCGTTTTACGAAAACTACGGTGCGGATGCGATTTTATCCGGCGCGGAGCCCATCTATGTGCCCCTGGTCCCGCCGGACTTTGGCTTCGACCCGGAGGTCTTGGAGGACGCTTTCCGGCAGGGGGCGAAGGCCCTGATCCTCTGCAATCCATCAAATCCATGCGGCAAGGTCTTCTCCCGGGAGGAGCTTTTGTGCATCGCCGCCCTCGCGGAGAAATACGACGCCTGGGTCGTGACGGACGAGGTCTATGAGCACATCGTCTACGCTCCGTGGGAGCATGTGTATTTCGCGTCCCTGCCCGGGATGTGGGAGCGGACGATCTCCTGCTCGTCTCTGTCGAAGACCTATTCCATCACCGGCTGGCGGCTGGGGTATGTCATCGCAGCCCGGGAGGCCATCGACCGCATCAAAAAGGTCCATGACTTCCTCACCGTCGGGGCCGCCGCGCCATTGCAGGAGGCCGCCGTCACCGGGCTTCGCTTCGGACCGGAGTATTACGACGCCCTTCTCGACACCTATACCCGCAAGCGGACCCTGTTTCTGGAGGGGCTGGACCGCATCGGCCTTGCCCATACCGCCCCCCAGGGGGCGTATTACGTCCTAATGGACATTGCCGAGTTCGGGTATGAGAGCGATTTGACCTTCTGCGAGGACCTGGCGCGGCTCGTCGGCGTCGGCGCGGTGCCGGGGTCCAGCTTTTTCCGGGAGCCCGTGAATCACCTCATACGCCTGCACTTTGCTAAGAAGGACGAGACTTTGCTGGAAGCCCTGGACCGGCTGGATGGATTGCGCAAAAAAATACCGCCCAAAACCGGGCGATAATAGCTTTCGGACCTCCCGGAGGAGGTCCGTTTTTTCATAGGTTGGGAAGAATGTCCTCGATGATGTGCTTTACCACGTGGTCGTTGTTCGTGACGGTGGTGTAGTGGCAGATGGCCTTGATCTCGTCGATGGCGTTTTTCGGGGCAACGGCGACGTCCGCCTCCTCCAGCAGCTCGTAGTCGTTCCAGTAGTCCCCCGCGCCGAGGATGGTCCGTCCGGCCAGGTCCGGCAGGGTCCGCAGGAAGCGGATGGCGCTGCCCTTGCTCACGTCCGGGGGAAGCAGCTCATGATACGTGATGGCGCCGCCCACGTCCGTCGTACCGGGAACATGGCGGAATAGGCCCTCCGCCTCTCCGGCCCGGACCCTGCCCATGATGGCCTCCTCAAATTTCTCCGGGGCGTACAGGAAGCATTTGAGGATGGGCGTTTTCTCCACGGCGTCCAGCGTCGTGAAAACGCAGGGATCGTGCATCGCGCGGAGCTGGGGATGCGCTGTTTCCTCCGGCGTGCAGTAGCAGATGCCGGTTTCGGTGTAGGCCTGCAGCTCCATTTCGGGAAAGGCGTCCATAAGCTCCCGCAGGAAGGGAACCACCCGCGTCCGGTCCAGGGTCCAGCAGCGACGGTATTCGTCCGCGGCAAAGTCGAACACGCCGCAGCCGTTCACGACGACGGCGGGGGAATTCTGCGGCAGGTCGCCGATGAAATGCCGGGCGTTTTTCGGTTCCCGGCCGGTGCAGACGGCGAAACGTCCCCCCGCGGCGATGTAGCTGACGATAGCGGCGCGGTTTTCGGGGGATACGTCCCCCCGGGTGTTGAAGAGTGTGCCGTCCAGATCGGTGTAGATGGCGGTTTTTTCCGGTGTCATGGTTCGGCCCTGCTCAGATGATGTAGTTGTCGCCGGGGTCGGCGGAGACGACGAGGTCCGCGATGGTGTAGCGGTCGAGATAGTCGTTCACGAGGGCGTCCAGCCCCTGCCACATGGGGAGTGTCGGGCAGTCTGCCGAGCGGACGCAGGCTGCGGCCCCGGCCTCCAGGCAGGCCACCGGCGCGAGAGAACCCTCCGTCATGCGCAGGATGGACCCCACAGTGCATTTTTCCGGCGGAACGTTCAGGCGGTAGCCGCCGCCCTTGCCCCGCAGACCGGTGAGCACCCCGCCCTGCACGAGCGTTTTTACGATGCTCTCGAGGTATTTTTCGCTGATCTCCTGTCGGTCAGCGATCTCTTTGAGGGGGATATAGCCCTCGGTCCGGTGCTCCGCCATATCGACGAGGACCCGCAGGGCGTAGCGGCCCTTGGTGGAAATCATCATAGCCATCGACCTCGCTGTTTTTATATTCCTAGTATACTATAGGGTAAATAGAATTTCAAGGGCGGAAAAAATCCGGCGGGGTCTCCCCCGCCGGATGAAACGCATCGCGTGGTATTACAGAAGCTCGAAGACGCCGGCCGCGCCCATGCCGCCGCCGATGCACATGGTGACGAGGGCGTACTTGCCCGCGGTGGCGGGGTCCTGCAGGTAGTCGAGGGCCTTCATGGTCAGGAACGCGCCGGTGGCGCCCATGGGGTGACCCAGAGCCATCGCGCCGCCGTAGGGATTTGTCTTCGCCATGTCGAAGCCCAGCTCGTCGATGCAGGCGAGGGACTGGGAGGCAAAGGCCTCGTTGATCTCAATGACGTCCATCTGGTCCACGGTCATGCCCACCTGCTTCATTACCTTGGGCACGGCATAGATGGGGCCGAGGCCCATGACGGTGGCGTCGCAGCCGGCGACGGCAAAGCCCTTGAGCTT